>DAOQID010000092.1:4737-9958 GCA_035339375.1 Anaerolineales bacterium
AATGCCATCATGGCGGCTGTGCTTGCCAAGGGCCAAACCCAGATTCGCAACGCGGCATCCGAACCGCATGTTCAGGAAGTCTGCCAGTTTTTGAACATTCTGGGGGCGAAGATCGAAGGCATTGGGTCAAATACCCTGCATATCACGGGTGTTCCTCAATTAAAAGGCGGCGAATTTACCATTGGCCCCGACCTTCTGGAAGTGGTCAGTTATGTGGGGGCAGCGGTTGTCACCCGTGGTGAAATTCGCATCCGCAATGCTGGGGTTCAACATTTGGAAATGGTTGGGCAGGTCTTTCATAGATTGGGCGTCCACTGGAACGTGGAGGGAAATGACCTGTTTGTCCCCGCTGACCAATCCCTTGTGATTGCCTCTGATCTTGATGGTGCTGTGCCTGAGATCAAAACCAATGTCTGGCCTGCTTTTCCCACCGATTTGATGAGCATTGCCATCACAGTGGCTACCCAGGCTTCTGGTTCGGTGCTTTTCCATGATTGGATGTTTTCGGGCCGAATGTATTTTACGGATAAACTCGTCGGCATGGGGGCGCGGATCATTTTGTGTGACCCGTATCGGGTGTTAATTCAAGGCCCAACAAGGTTGTATGGAGAAAAACTTGAAAGCCCTGATATTCGTGCCGGCATGGCTTTACTGCTGGCTGCCTTGGCCGCAAAAGGGACTTCAAAGATACGCAATATCAGCCAGATCGAACGCGGCTACGAAAAAGTGGATGAGAAACTCCGCATGCTTGGTGCCAGCATCACCCGTGAGCAGGAATAAGAAATGAACAAAAAAGAAGCCGCGAAAAACTCGCGGCTTCTTTTTTGTTTTGGGGAATACGGACTGAAGATCCGCACTTTGCAGGATTACGGGTGAACTGTGATGACGTCTTTCCCAACGATAATTCTCAGCAGGTCTTCATCGCCAAGGCGGATTTCAAAAGAGCCAGAGGCGTTACTGCTGGAGCCATTCTTGAAGGTAATACCGGCGTAAGCCCACCAGATACCCTTGGGCAGGTCAACCTTGAATTTTGCCCCGTTGCCAATGTTGCTCCAGGACATGGCGCCGCACTGACCAAAGGCGTTCTTGGAAAGATTCAAAGACAGCCAGGCAATGGTACCGCCGCTGGCATTTTCAATACGCATCGGATTGGTTTCGCCAGCTTCACCCACATTCAAAGGATGATTGCAGTCATCTGCGGCAGAAACCGCGGTGGGGGTGGGCAGGTTAAACAGAGTAGCGGTCGGCAGCTCCAACAATGGCGGAGGGGTGAATGTGGGGGGAACGGTTGGAGCAGGTGTTTCTGTAGGAGGCAGGGGGGTTGCAGTAGGGATCGCCATCTGGGTCGCAGCGACCATTGTCCATGCGGCGGCCACGGCTGTGCCTTCCACGTCTACGGGGGCCGCTGTGGGTGTTGCTTGCCCACAGGCCGTCAACAACACGGAAAGCGCGAGCAGGATGGGTAGAATTCTTTTCAACATTTTTTCTCCATTTATTTTTTGTTTTGAATAGGACTTATAACTTGGACTTGATGGCAACTCGATCTTTGAAGATGGTCATGGTCAGCGTTTGTGAAGCGCCGAGACGGAACTCTCCAGTGATCTTGTTTCCACCGACCCACACCACATAGATGTACTCACCGGCTGGGGCATCGGTTGAAACCCTGCGCCCAACGGGGTACTCAATGATCGTCACAAAACCTTCCTTGGTGGTGCATTGCAATGAGACATACACCTCGGCTCTTGATTCGTTGATGAAGGTAACGTATCCGGAAGGCAGGCTGGGCGGCATTGTACCATACAGCTGCGGGTGAAGCGTTTCAGTCGGGGTGGCACTGAAAGCGGGGTTGGGTGTACCTGTTGACGCTCCGGGAGTCCCCGGTGTTCCTGGGGATACTGTGCCTGTGCCAAGGGTGGCGGTCAGTGTAAGCAGAATGGGGTTGACCGTTTCTGTGGGCGTCGGCTGTTGTGTGGAGGTGCTTGTTTGGGTTGGTACGATGGGGGTGTGGCTGGGTTCAAGAGTAGGGGAAGGCAGGGCTTCAAGGGTTTGCTGGGCAATCACTGCAGCAGTTGCCTGAAGGTTTTCCTCAGAGGTCGGCAGGGGAATGGGGCTGCTGGTTGGCTCTGACTGAAAAAAAGCAGGCAGGGCAGGCATGCACGCGCTTAAAGCGAAGCCAAGCACGAAGAACGAAAAAAAATATTTTTTCATGGCCTGTTTCCTTGATCCTGCTCCCCCAACTAATTATTGCTGATCACTTCCATAAACTGGTTTACAACATCGCGTAACATTCGCTCGGGTAATGCACCAACCTGACGATGCACCACTTTGCCGCCTGAAATGAACAGCAGGGTGGGGATGCCCTGAATTCCGAACTTTTGCATCCATTGCGGGTGTTCGTCTGTGTTGATCTTTGCCACAACCAATTTGCCTTCCTGTTCCACGGCAATTTTTTCAAGCGTGGGGGCGATCATTTTGCATGGGTTGCACCACGGCGCCCAAAAATCCACGATCACCGGCAGGGTGGATTGCATTACAACTTTTTCGAAGGCTTCGTCTGTGACATGAATGGGTTCTGAAGACATTGTTATTTTTATTCCTTTCAACCTTTCGTCTTTTGTGCGCATGTGAAAATGTCAGTCAACATGCAACACAGCTGCCCATAGGGACAAAAAAGTATAACATAAAATCCATGATATATAATGACCGTAGGGTATAATCGCCGCTCATGAATAACCTTTTTTCACGTTGGAAAGAATCACTTACCCGTTCGAGTAAGGCTGCATTTGGTCAACTCGCATCCATCCTTGGTACATCTGAGATCACAGAAGAAACATGGGATGATCTGGAAGCTCTGCTGCTTCAAGCAGACCTGGGATTGGAGACCACCTCCTCGGTTTTGGATTCACTTAAACGCATCACACGGACCGAAGGACTGGTTCGCGCTAATGAACTTTCAGCGACCCTTCGGCAGGAATTGCGAGCCCGCCTTTCCACCCCACCCGCTTTAAACTTGAATGACAAACCCTCTGTTGTGTTAGTGGTTGGTGTGAACGGTTCAGGCAAAACAACCACCATTGCCAAACTCTCGTCTCGTTTTACCGCCGAAGGCCGAAAACTCCTGCTCGGCGCCGCAGATACCTTCCGTGCCGCAGCGGTGGACCAACTCCAGGTTTGGGGTGACAGGCTCAAGGTCGAAGTGATCGCAGGTGCTTTTGAGTCCGATCCTGGTGCGGTGGCTTTCAATGCCGTTCAGGCTGGAGTCGCTCGAGGTGTGGATATCATCCTGATCGATACAGCTGGGCGCTTGCACACCCGTTTCAATTTGATGGAAGAACTGAAAAAGGTCAACCGTGTGGTGGGCAAGGCTTTGCCGGGGGCGCCGCATCAGGTGTGGCTGGTGTTGGACGCAACCACCGGTCAGAACGCTTTGCAACAGGCCCGTTCATTTAAAGAAGCGGTGCAGGTTTCAGGCGTCATCCTCTCAAAATTGGATTCGTCAGCACGTGGCGGCATGGCTTTTGCCATTCAACGCGAACTTGGCCTGCCGATCCTCTTCGCTGGTTTGGGCGAAAAGCCCGAAGATTTACAACCCTTTGACCCCGATGCCTTTGTGGACGGGATTTTATCGAACGCGTAGGAGCTATTATGCAAGACCTTTTGAATCGCTTGCAGGCCGCGAATGACCTGACTCAACAACTCATGGTGCGTCTTTGACTTGGCGGGCAAAGAAATTCAACTTGAACAACTCGAAAAAGACATAGGACAACCCGAGTTTTGGAATGATTCGATCGGCGCGCAAAAGGTGATGAAAACCGTTTCGAGCCTGCGCGACGAAGTGGGATTTTGGAATTCGACAAAGCAGCATCTTCACGACCTGACCGACCTCGTGAGCCTTGGCGATGAATCATTGCGCAGCGATCTGGAAGGTGAGATCGCCAAACTTGAAGCCAGCCTCGATAAAAAATCGTTCAATACGATGTTCTCAGGGCCATTCGACCATGATGATGCCATCCTTGCCATTCATGCAGGAGCAGGTGGAACCGACTCTCAGGATTGGGCTGGCATGTTGCAACGCATGTATTTGCGCTGGGCCGAAAGTCAGGGATTTGGCACCGAGGTGCTGGATTTTACCCCCGGCGAAGAAGCAGGTATCAAAAGCATCACCATTGCCGTAAGCGGAGAATATGCCTTCGGGCATTTGCGTTCTGAAAAGGGCGTGCATCGTCTTGTGCGTCTTTCCCCATTTGATGCGGCGCATCGCAGGCATACTTCTTTTGCGTTGATCGAGGTCCTGCCGCAGGTTTCAATGGAAGAGGCTGATGTAGAGATCAACCCAAGCGATGTAAAGATCGATGTCTTCCGTTCCTCGGGTGCAGGCGGACAGAATGTACAAAAGAACGCCACTGCCGTGCGCCTGACCCATTTACCGACGGGCATCGTGGTCACTTGTCAGAACGAACGCTCGCAATCGCAGAACCGCGAATTTGCGATGAAGATTCTGCGCGCCCGCCTGCTCGAATTGAAAACCGCCGAAAAAGAGGAAGAGCGTGCCATTTTGCGCGGCGAGTACACCAAGGCTGAGTGGGGAAGCCAGATTCGTTCGTATGTGTTGCATCCATACCAGATGGTAAAAGACCACCGTACCGACCATGAAACAGGTAATTCCCAGGCTGTTTTGGATGGCGACCTGAACGGTTTTATGGAGGCCTTTCTGAAAAGCTCCTTCCCCGAAGGGTAAAGCGATGCTGCCAAAATTGCTCCGGAAGATCTTCTCCCGTGAAAATTGGCTTGCCCTCCTTTTGTGCCTGATCCTGATCGCGTTGACCATTTTCTCAGCAGACGCGACTCCTACGTGGATTTATCAGGGTTTCTAGATGTCTGTATTTAGTGTCGGCGTGTTGGCTTTCGCCGCATTCATTGTAGGGCGGGTTGAGCGAGGGCGTGAACTGACCTTGTTGGCAGCCAGTGTTTTTTTTATCTACTGGCTTCAGCCTGCCCAAACCATTTCCAGTCTTTCGTTCTGGCTGCCGACGATTACCCTGGCCCTGTCCATCTTTTGCTGGGTGCTGGTTGCGCCGCCTGAGATTCGTGTTTGGGGGAAAACCTGGCCTGCGGTGCTGGTGATCGTAGGGACAATCCTGTTTGTTGACTTGAGTCAATTCCTTGGTTCGAAAATTTTTTCCGCCACGCCGCGTTTGTGGATCGTTGTGCTGGCGCTGGC
>DAOQID010000092.1:10058-16930 GCA_035339375.1 Anaerolineales bacterium
GCCCTGACTCTGGCAGAATACCTGAATTACGTTATTTTTTTCCCATCCTTCGCGGCAGGTCCCATTGACAGGGCTGAGCGATTCGTGCTTGAACTAAGGAATCCCGTCGCTTTAGCCGAACAGGATTGGGTACAGGCAGGGACGCGATTTTTTATCGGCCTGTTCAAAAAATTTGTCATAGCCGATGCGTTGGCGCTGGTCTCTTTTAACGACGCCCTCGCAGAACAAGTCCGCTCTCCGGTGTGGATCTGGTTTCTTTTGTATGCATATTCCCTGCGGATCTATTTTGATTTCAGCGGTTACACCGATATTGCCATCGGCCTTGCACGCATTCTGGGGATTCGTTTACCCGAGAATTTTGCGGCGCCTTTTTTGAAACCCAACCTCACCCAGTTTTGGAACTCATGGCACATGACCCTGACGCATTGGTTCCGTGCCTACTTTTTCAATCCCATCACGCGTTCGTTGCGCACGAAACAACTCCCTGTGCCGTTGATTATTTTCACTGCTCAACTTTCAACGATGGTGGTGATCGGTTTATGGCATGGCATCACCTGGAGTTTTTTCTTTTGGGGGATCTGGCATGGCCTCGGCCTTTTTATTCAGAATCGCTGGAGCGAATGGATTCAAACAAGGATGGAAACCCCGCCTCCTCCTCACCGACAACTGGTACTGAATGTGATCGGCATGTTCCTCACTTTTAATTTTGTCTCGCTGGGCTGGTTGTTCTTTACGCTCTCTTCACCGCTGCTTGCTTTGCAAGTGTTGATGAAATTGTTTGGAGCCACAATATGAAAGTGAATCCCTTACGTGTGCTTGTCAAAGCGCTGATTTTGTATGTGGTTGCGAATATTTTGTTTGCAATCTATAACCCGCCGATCGGAAGGATTTCTGTTTATAACTGGCTTGTGCCTGGTCGGCTTCGTTTTCCATATGAACGGGCTGAGAACGTCAACCTTGGCTATAACATTTCCGTCTTTCAAGACCTTGATGCGGCTTTTGCCTCTCATGTCATTGCGGATGGAGAAAAACCAGCGGATGAATACCGTGTGATCCTGGTGGGTGATTCCTCGATTTGGGGTTTCGCCTCAAATTCCACCGAAACGCTCTCTGCAAAACTCAATGACCTTGAATTAACCGCCTGCGATGGCAGGCGGATGCGTTTTTATAACCTTGGATACCCTTGGTCTTTCATATTTAAAGACCTGCTTGTACTTGAACATGCTCGGGTTTATGAGCCTGACATGGTGTTGTGGCTTTTCACCATGCGAGGCTTGACAGGCTCAGATAAGGATATAGTCGACTTCTTTGAAGGTGAATTGATCGTTGATGCCAAGCGGGTTCAGGCAAAGTACGGCCTTGAAGATTATACGAGTGAGTTGACCACTCAAACCTTTTTCGAGCAAA
Source organism: Anaerolineales bacterium (assembly GCA_035339375.1). Classification (GTDB taxonomy): domain Bacteria; phylum Chloroflexota; class Anaerolineae; order Anaerolineales; family Villigracilaceae; genus Villigracilis. The sequence goes on from DAOQID010000092.1 coordinate 11,466, forward strand.
CGATCATCGGAGAGCGGAAGAAAATAAAAACAGATATCACCCTGCAAATGTACGGCTTTTTGTGGGCCGCCACTGGCATTGACCATCACCTGCAGACCTGGCTTCCATGGAAAGATACATTGGAGAACAGCATTGAATATCGGCATTATCGAACCCCCGAAGAATGGCCGCAATTGCAGGACGATTTCATGCTCGATGTGCTCGATGCTGCGCACACAATGATGGGTGATACGAAGATCGTAGCTGTAAATGAGCCTATCTACATTTCAAGCGGATCGAACAGCGAGGTCCGCTACAACAAGCTGTATCCGCGTTGGGCGTATGATCGGTATCGGGAATTTATGCAGGGATGGATGGCGGAAAATCAATATCCGTATTTGGATATGTGGAATGTCATTCCGCAGGAAGAGTTTTCAGATTTCCCCGTTCATTTATACCCCGCAGGGGAGCGGCTGCTTGCAGAATCCCTTGCCCCTGAAGTGTTGAAATTTTCCTGCCCGTAGGTGGATGAATCAAAAGAGCGAGTGGCATCACTCGCTCTTTGGGTTTATTAGTTGCTGGAAGCCCGTTTTTCGAGAGTTCGGTTGAACAGCTCTTCCTTTTCGTCTGAAGCAGACTTATAGGATTTGGTGCGGACTTTGCCGCGACCCTTTGAGCGTTCAAGCGCCTGCTGCCAGGCGATCTGCATGGCAGTGAATTGAGGCTCGTTGGAAACTTCCACTTCCATTTCGTAAGCTTCTTCTTCCTGCTTCTTGCCTTTCTTGCCTTTGGGTTTGTCACCCTTCTTGCTGCGTTCTTCGCGCTCGGGCTTTTCTTCCTCAACGATTTCGGGGAGAAGGGCCTTCATGCTCAGACGGATCTGGCGCTTGCGGCGATCTACATCCAAAACCTTCGCTTCAACTTCATCGCCTTCTTTGACAACTTCGCCAGCGGTCTTTACATAACCGTGTGTCAGTTCGCTCACGTGGATGAGACCAGGGCGTTCAGCGCCAAAGTCAACAAATGCGCCATAAGTTTCAATGCGGACGACTTTGCCTTTAACGGTCATGTCGGGTACGATCTCTTTCCATTCGTAACCGAGCGGCTCGATCATGGTCAGTTCAATGCGGTCCTTCTTGACGCGGCGGACCCAAACCTCAACAGTTTGTCCTTCCTTTACCACATCTTCCACTTTGTTTACTGCATCCTGCTGAAGTTGTGAAATGTGGATTACACCGGGAAGACTTTGTCCGATGTCCACAAGCGCCCCCGCGAGAGTTGTCTTCAAAATTTTGCCGCTAAGTTTGGTTTTTGGTTCAAGCGCTACGGCGGGTGCGCTGTCGGGTGTTGTCATAGTTATACTCCTACTATTTGAAATAATGCCGAAAAAAGATTATACCTGTCCGACAACAAATCGTCAATAAGAAGTTGGGAGAAGTTACTTCATTGATATCTGGGTCTTGCCGATTGGTTGTGACCTGTGTATAATCCGAAAAATCAAATGCGTTGATAAGAACAGTAGATTCACCAGAAATGTTGTCAGCGAGCCTGTGGTTGGTGTGAGACAGGTCAACAGGGTAGATCGAAGATCCTCTTGGAGCATCAAACTGAAAGCAGAAAAGAAGCGGATGGTTTTCATCCAAAGCTTGGCTGGGAGTAAGGGAGACGGAAACCGCCGTTATACGGGAACAACCTCAGTGATTGTGTTTGCTGGCGTTGAATGAGCGCCTGCTTTGACAGCAGGAACTTGGGTGGTACCGCGAGATTCTCTCGTCCCAATATGTGGACGGGAGTTTTTGTTTAAAAGAATTTGGCCGATGGCCGGTCAGGAGATGATTATGTTTAAAGCTGTAAACCCAAAACTTAATGTGCCATTGATGGAAGAGACCATCCTCAAGCTGTGGAAGAAGCAGAATGTGTTCAAGAAGACTGTTGAGCAGCGCAAGGACGGCCCCGAATATGTTTTCTATGAAGGCCCACCAACGGCGAATGGACGTCCCGGCGTACATCATGTGTTGGCGCGTGCTTTCAAGGATATGTTCCCTCGTTACAAGATCATGCGTGGGTACCACGTTTCACGCCGCGGGGGATGGGACACGCATGGCTTGCCTGTTGAGATCGAAGTTGAAAAGCAACTTGGGTTCACCAACAAGCAGCAGATCGAGGAATACGGCATAGATAAATTCAATGAACTGTGCCGAAACTCGGTTTTTACCTACATTCAGGATTGGGAGAAGCTCACCGACCGCATCGCGTTTTGGGTGGACCTCGAAACTGCGTATGTGACCTATGAAAATGAATACATCGAATCGGTGTGGTGGATCCTGAAAAACTTCTGGGAAAAGGACCTGCTGTTCAAGGGGTACAAGATCGTTCCGTATTGCCCGCGTTGCGGCACGCCTCTTTCTGACCATGAAGTTGCTCTTGGGTACGATGATGCGGTGGACCCGTCGGTGTTTGTCCGCATGCCGCTCGTGGATAAGCCAGATACTTCCCTGTTGGTGTGGACAACCACACCGTGGACTCTCCCTGCCAATGTGGCGGTTGCTGCACACCCAGAAGTGGATTATGTCACCATCGAGCGTGACAACGATGGCACGAAGGAAAAGCTCATCCTTGCGAAGAATTTGGTCGAAAAGATCTTCGCGGGTGAAGAAGTGAAGGTAGTGGACTCCTTCAAGGGTAAAAAGCTGAAGGGTTTGAAATACAAACCACTCTTTACTTTTGTGCCCGTGGATAAACCCGCCTATTTCGTGGTGCTGGGTGATTTTGTCACGACCGAAGATGGTTCGGGGCTTGTACATCAGGCTCCTGCTTTCGGTGCAGAAGACATGGAAATGGCGAAACAGCATGACCTGCCCATTTTGCTCACGGTGCAGCCTGACGGCACCTTTATCCCTGAGATCACCCCATGGCGCGGAATCTTCGTCAAAGACGCCGACCCGCAGATCATCCAGGACCTCGATGCGCGTGGACTTTTATTCCGCGCGGGCACGCTCACGCATACCTATCCTTTCTGCTGGCGTTGTAAGACTCCGCTTTTGTATTATGCCCGCGAGTCTTGGTACATCCGCACCAGTGCAAAACGTGACCGCCTCGTAAATTTGAATAAGACCATCAATTGGGTGCCTGACCATATCAAGAATGGACGATTCGGTAACTGGTTGGAGAACAATATCGACTGGTCGCTCAGCCGCGAACGGTATTGGGGCACGCCGCTCCCTGTTTGGGAGTGTGAAAATCAGGAATGTAAACACCGTGAGTGCGTTGGTTCGGTGGCTGAACTTTCTGAAAAAGCTGGCAAAGACCTGACTGAACTCGACCTGCATCGCCCACATGTGGATAATGTCCACTGGAAGTGCGTGGAGTGCGGCGGGAAGATGTCGCGTGTGAAAGACCTGATCGATGTGTGGTTCGACTCGGGATCCATGCCCTATGCCCAGTGGCATTACCCGTTTGAAAATCAGGATAAGTTCAAACAGCAATTCCCAGCGGATTACATCTGCGAAGCCGTGGACCAGACCCGTGGTTGGTTCTATTCGCTGCATGCCATCAGCACCTTGTTGAATGACGATGTGTCGTTCAAGAATGTGATCTGCCTTGGGCTGATTTTAGATGGAGAGGGACGTAAGATGTCCAAATCCATTGGCAATATCGTCAATCCATGGGATGTGTTGAACGTTCACGGGGCAGACGCATTTCGCTGGTATTTGTACACCGCCTCGCCTGCGGGGCAGGAGCGTCGCTTCTCTTCCGATTTGGTCGGGGACGTGATCCGCAGTTTCACACTTACGTTGTGGAATGTGTATTCGTTCTTCGTCACTTATGCCAACCTTGATAAGCCACAGGCATTGACCATCACTGCCCCGACGAACGATCTGGACCGCTGGCTGCTCTCTGAATTGAATGTGCTCGTCCGTGATGTGACGAATGCCTATGAAAACTATGATGCGACCAATGCCACCCGCCCCGTGGAAAAATTTGTTGAAACCCTTTCCACGTGGTATGTACGCCGCTCGCGCCGCCGCTTCTGGAAGAATGATTCGGATTCGGACAAGCAGGCCGCCTATTCCACGCTTTACACTGCGTTGGTGACAGTTGCGAAGTTGATCGCGCCTGCCATGCCTTTTGTGGCTGAAGAGTTGTACCAAAACCTTGTCCGCTCTGTGGATGAAACTGCGCCTGAGTCGGTGCATTTGGCAGAGTGGCCGAAGGTGATGGAAGAATTCATTGACGAGTCGCTGAACCGCGATATGAATCTGGTGATGAAGCTGGTGTCGCTTGGACATGCCGCCCGTCAGAAGGCGAACCGCAAAGTGCGTCAGCCGTTGGCCGAAGCTGCCTTCTCGGTTGGGAACAATGTCGAACGTAATGCGCTTTCTGCCAACATGGATGTGATCGCGGATGAATTGAATGTAAAACAGGTGCGCCTGCTCGATGCCTCCACCGAAGCGTTGACGCACACCGTAAAACCGCTGCCCAAGCAGTTGGGACAAAAATATGGCAACAAGTTCCCCGCCCTGCAAAAGGCGATCCTTGCCATGAATGCCGAGGAAGTTGCGAAGACCCTGCATTCGGGTGCGCCGTTGAATGTGACCGTGGACGGTGAAACCTATGGCATCCTTTCCGATGAAGTGGAAGTGAAGGCATTGGCGAAGGAAGGATTTGCCGTGGCTGAAGACGGTGCCTATGTCGCCGCGCTCGTCACTGACCTGACGCCTGAACTCATCGCCGAAGGGCAGGCACGTGAATTTGTCCGCCGCGTGCAGGACCTGCGCAAGACCGCCGACCTGGACGTTGCCGATCGTGTGGAACTGTTCATCGAGGCCACAGCAGGTTTGAGGTCCGCGATTGAAGCGCACGAGGGTTACATCAAAGCCGAAACGCTGACGGTCAAACTGTCCTTTGCGAATCCGCCCGCCACCGCATCTGTTGTTGAAGATGAATTCGATGGCGAGAAGGTGAAGGTTGGGCTGGTGAAGAGTAAGTGAGTTGGGGATGGGGGATAGGGAATAGGGAGTAGTGAATAGTGAATAGGGAATAGGGAAGCCCTCGGAGGTCATGAGACTTCCGAGGGCTTTTATAAAACTTCCATTTCAAGTTCTCCCCCAAATTCGACAGCACTATCGTCGTATTTGGGGGAGATGTCCGAAGGACAGAGGGGGTGCGCCTTATGCGGGCAAATTATTGATCAGTTTGATAACCGTCATTGCAAGTTCCAGCACGGGCTTGCCGATCTCATTTAAATTCTTTGCAGCTTGGGCCAGCCCTTCCACAGTGACCTTGATCCGTTCCTTTTTGGGTTTGGATTTTTTCGCTTCGGTTTGCAGGCTTTCCAGTTCGTCTTTGATCTCTTCGGTGTGTTCGGATTCCTCGGCTTTTTGCAGGAGCGTTTCGGATGCCTTCATCAACTCTGTCAGAGTGTTTTGCAATTCGGCAGGGAAGGTGTTGAAGCTGTTTTGCACGCTGACAGTGGATGTGTTGCC
>DAOQID010000093.1:0-16904 GCA_035339375.1 Anaerolineales bacterium
TCTCCGCCCATCATTGTGCCCGTCAGGGTTTCGATCAACACCGCTGGGGAAATCGAACTGGGGTTATCCCCCGAATTACACACTCCCATTGGCACATTCGATATATCTTTTGGCGCAGATGTTTACTCGCTTCGTGAAGAATACGACGCCAGACTCTTGATCGTCATTTTGGATGACAAAGCCACCGTTTACAAACTTGCCGAGGGGAAGGAATTCAAAATCGCTTTCGACGACAGCAACAAACTATACAGAAGCGTAAATCTCAAGCAGGAGGACGATGGCGATATCATTCTCCAGTTGCAATCGGTATCCGTCGCCGAAGAATTTCAGGGAAGCGAAGAAGCACAGGCCACAGTGGAACCCATGTCAACCTCCACACCAGAACCACCGCCTTGTTACGGCGTCATGGTCACCCCAAACGACACTTCCAAAGGGAACATCCTTCATATCGAAGGCTGCCCCAATTGGGTCTTTGATTCCCCACCTTTTGCAAAAGGCTCATACGCCATCTCGCCCAATGAAAAGTTCCTGATCTATTGCACAACGGTCGGCGATCTGTATGCAATCCGCTTTCGTGATCAACAAACGATCAACCTTGGCAACCTCAGGAAAGACATGCCCGTATTTCATACAGGTGATGTATCCATAGGCATCTCGATCAGTTCAGGTGAAAATCAGTACTTTGCCCGAATTGTAGATAGAATCAGCGGGCAGAGTTTGGATTTCGGAATCCCGCTCAGTATTTCACAATAAAACCAAAAAGGAGCCACCCATGATCCCCACCCTTCCCTTTGGCCGCACAGGCCACCAAAGCACGCGGACCATCTTCGGCGCGGCGGCATTTTGGGACACCCCGCAAAAAGATGTGGATGCCGCCATGGACCTCGTCCTGCAAAACGGCATCAACCATGTGGATACAGCCGCCAGTTACGGCAAAGCCGAAGAAGTGCTGGGCGATTGGATTCGACGTCATGGCAAACCGTTCTTCCTCGCCACCAAAACGGAGCAGCGCACGAAGCAGGCCGCCTACGACCAGATCCGCCGCTCACTCGACCTGTTGCACGTCCCCCAGGTGGATATGATCCAACTCCATGCCCTGCACGAAGAAAAGGATTGGGACACAGCGTTCGGTGAAGGCGGCGTTATCGAAGCCGTGATCCAAGCGCGTGCCGAAGGGCTGGTCCGCTTCATTGGTGTGACAGGCCATGGCGTGCCAGTACCCGAATTCCATCTACGCTCACTTGCTCAATTTGATTTTGATTCCGTATTGCTGCCATACAGCTACATCATGATGCAGAATCCGCGCTATGCTGAGAACTTCAACAAAGTGCTTGCAGTTTGCAAAGAGCGGAATATCGCCGTGCAAACCATCAAAGGCATCACCCGTTCCCCGTGGAAAGATGTGCAGCAAAATCGCACCACCTGGTATCGTCCGCTCGAAGAACAGGCCGATATCGACCTTGCCATGCATTGGGTCTTCGGCAACCCGCAGGTCTTCCTCAACACCGCGGGCGATGTCAACCTGCTGCCGCGCATCCTCGATGCCGCCCATCGCTTCACCACCCGTCCCAGCGAAGCACAGATGCAAGACCTCAGTCAACGCCTTGAAATGGCGCCCCTGTTCGAGTAAAACCCGCATTTGAAAACAAACGCCGATCTTTGCTTTGATCGGCGTTATCTATATTTTTTGGGATGATGTCATTGAAACTTCACCCACTCACAACCGTTCTCAGGCTGCTAAAGTAAACTCCCTCAAAAGCTGCGCGCGGATCTCTTCCACCCGCCTTCTGTGATCTGAAAGCCCAAGCCAGGTCAGCGCCTCAGTAAGCGAACAAAACACCTTGTTCCTCACAACCACTTCATGCGCCATCAACTCATACGACTGGTTCAAGGTTTCGAGAATGCGGTTATGCGTCAAAATGGCGGTCGGTTCCAACTCCCAGCCTGATCGGCCTACTGTGTGAATATAAGCCACCCCAGCTTTGATTCCATTCAGGTCCACATCAAGGTCCGCGTTGAAAATATCGAACACGATTTTCATGTTCGGACGTCTGGCAGGGTCACGGCTTACCATTTTTTCATGCTCCAGCAGTTCTGGAATGGTGCAATACCCCACCACCATCACATATAGTAAGCTCAGATCTGACTCGATAAATGAAGAAACGGGCATATTCTCTTTTCAAATCCTTCGTGGCAATAAAAGATTTATGAAATTCAAGTTACTGGCTTGAAATCACAAACTATTCTGTTTTGTACAAGCCGCAACTTGGAGTACTTAATGAATTATAACCAGTACTCTCCGCCATAGGGTACGCCCTCAAAATTACAAAAAAGATAAATCCTCCCGTATTTTTCTCTTTTTATCTTCCACATCCTATCCCCCTCTTTCCTCATTCATCCCTCATCATTCATCATTTATAATCCGCCCCATCCTATTTCGCGGAACATCCATGAAAAAATACCTTCTCTTCACTGTTTTCGTCTCAGGCATGACCACACTCGCCGCCGAATTGGCCGCGGGACGTTTGATCGGCAATGTGTTCGGCACGAGCAACCTCGTTTGGGCCAGCATCATCGGGCTGATCCTCATTTATCTCACCGCAGGGTATTTCCTCGGCGGTAAATGGGCCGACGCAAATCCCACTCCCGCCGCCATGTACCGCATCCTTGCGTGGGGGGCATTCACGATCGGCCTCGTCCCCTATGTCGCTGGACCCGTTCTCAGGGCGGCTTCGACCGCGTTCGATGCGCTCAGCGTCGGCATCATGGCTGGGTCGTTCATCGCCGTGTTGATTCTGTTCAGCGTGCCCATCACATTGCTTGGCGCGATCTCACCATTTGCCATCCGCCTCTCTGTGGATGACACCTCAAAAGCAGGTCAGACCTCGGGCCAAATTTACGCCATCTCCACACTTGGCTCATTTATCGGCACCTTCCTGCCTACACTGGTCACCATCCCCACCATCGGCACCACCAAAACGTTTTTGGTCTTCGGATTGTTCTTGCTTTTTGTTGCGCTTGCGGGGCTCGGAAAGTTCGCCAGCAAAAATGAAATGCTCAAACTGATCTGGATGCCCATCGTACTTGCTGTGGTTGCCATTCTTTCTGCGGGGCAGGCGCTCAAGAGCAACAAGGGGCAGGTTTATGAAACCGAATCCGCTTACAACTATATTCAAGTGCAGGAGATCAACGGCTTTACGTTGCTGCGCCTCAACGATGGGCAGGGCGTACACTCGATCTATCATCCCGACACATTGCAATACAACGGCCCATGGGAACAGTTCATGGTCGGTCCGTTTTTTTATGCAAACCGTAAACCACAGGATGTCCAACGCATGGCCATTGTCGGGCTTGCAGCGGGTACAGCGGCGCGGCAGGCTACAGCCGTGTATGGCGATATTCCCATCGACGGCTTTGAACTCGATGAAAAAATCGTGGAGGTCGGGCAAAAATATTTTGGATTAAACCTGCCGAACTTGAACATCCACATCGGTGATGGGCGCTTGAACCTTGAACGAAGCCCCTATCAATATGACATCATCGCCGTGGATGCCTACCGCCCTCCGTATATTCCCCCGCACATGACCACGCAGGAATTCTTCGAGATCATCGCCTCCCACCTGACCGAGGACGGGGTCCTGACCATCAACGTGGGCTCGGTCCCCGGAGATCGCCGCCTGATCGACGGCCTTGCCACTACGATCGCCACCCAGTTTGCATCCATCCACATCATGGATATTCCAGGCTCGCTCAACACAATGATCTTCGCCACCAAGCAGCCCACCACCCGTGAAGATTTCGCCGCAAACTTTATTGCCCTTTCATCAGACGCCTCCGTTGAGCCCTTGCTGCTCAACACCATGGCTGTCACCTACACCAACCTTACCGAAGGCTACACCCCCACCACCGTATTCACCGATGACCTCGCCCCCATCGAATGGATTGTGAATGACATGGTTGTGAGTTTCGTTTTGCAGGGCGGCCTGGAATTTTTACAATAATGAAACCATCCTTTCTCTCCTACCTTGTCTCTCTGCTCACCCCTGTCGCCCTCATCGGTGCGGCGTTACGCATTTTGCTTTCCCCCATTTATTACAACGTTGAATATCGCATGCCCTACTTTCCCGTTGACGAATATGGCTTCACCCAGCAGGACCGTCTTCAATGGGCGCCTTATGCCGTTGAGTATCTTGTCAACAGTTCCGATATTTCCTATCTCGGAGATCTTCAATTCGAGAATGGTACGCCGCTGTACAACGAGCGCGAACTCAGCCACATGGCCGACGTGAAGAACGTTGTCGTCGGTGCGCTGCGCGTCTGGTATCTCTCGCTTGGCCTCCTTGCATTGTTTGCCATTCTCGCCCAACGCAGCGGATGGATGCCCGATTATCTCAACGGTCTGCGCCGCGGCGGTATGTGGATGATCGGCCTGGCTGTGGCACTCGGCCTTGTTGCAGGCATCGGCATCACCACCAACCCCGATGTGTTCTGGGAATTCTTCGCCCTCTTCCACGCCATATTCTTCGAAGGCGATTCCTGGCTCTTCTATTATTCAGATACGCTCATCCGCCTCTTCCCCATCCGCTTCTGGCAGGATGCCTTCCTGTGGGCAGCGATCCTTGCTTTGGGCGGTGGTGCAGGGCTGGCTTTCGGCATTCGCCGCAGAGACAGTTGATCTGACAAAGGCCCAACCATGCAACCAATTCCGTCTGACGAAGTTCTCGCGAAAAAGTTTGGTCAACCACGCAATGAACTGATTCAAATCACCGATCAGCACACATTGACGGTACAGGCATGGCTTTCCTCGCGCAGTCCTCAGGCGGCAAGGTTCAATGGAAAAGGCATCAAAGCATCATCTACTGGATGCAAAATTCCACTGCTCAACCTTGCACTGGGATGTGATTTCCCCAAAGGCATCAGCACGATTGAGATCGAAGAGGAAGTCAAAGCTGTGATTGATTTCTTCGCGAAGCGAAACGTCCCGTGGTATTGGTGGCTGAACACAAAGCCATCGCCAATGGACATCGGTCAGATCCTGGAAAAATACGGCCTGCAATACGACGCCTCATCACTGCCCGCCATGATCGCACCAAACAGACAGGACACAACGCAATTCCCCGCACTCCGCAAAGACATTCGCGTCTGGCGTGCCCATTCCGTGGCAGATTTGCAAGCCGCAAGCAAAATCCGCAGGTTGGCATTTCGTTTCGCCGAAGGCCAGGCCATGACCTATTTCGAAGATATGGCCGCTGACTGGCTCGATGACTCCAGCCCAGCCCGACTGTTTCTGGCAGGGGAAAGCGAATCAGAGCCCATGTCCATTGGCGCGGTGATCGAAGGGGCAGGCATCCCCGGTATCTACGTCATGGCCACCCTGCCTGATCAACATCGCAAGGGCTATGGCAAGGCCATCCTTACCCGCCTGCTTGCTGAAGCCTCCGCCTCAGAAGGCCGTATCGTGGCATTGACGGCCAGTCAGGCAGGCGCAGCCCTGTATTCGCAATTCGGCTTTCTTCATTTATTCGACTTCGATTTTTACTCACTCCCCGAAGAATGACAAGAAATGCCGTTCCCAAACAGGAGACAGTGGGTTATTGCACATGATGTATAATTTCAATACAGGAGTCAACTGATGTCACCCACCTTATCATTGGAAAACAAAGTAGCGCTGGTCACTGGCGGTTCCCGCGGAATCGGCCGTGCCATTGCCCTCGAATTTGCCGCACGCGGTGCGGCCGTTGTGGTCAATTACAACAAATCACCCGAATCAGCCGAAGAAGTGGTCAAACAGATCCAATCCACAGGCGGAAAAGCCGCCGCTCACCAGGCAGATGTGTCTGATTTCAAACAGGCTGAGGCGCTGGTCAAGTTCAGCGTGGAAACTTTCGGCGATCTAAGCATCCTTGTCAACAACGCCGGTATCACCCGCGACCAGTTGATCATGATGATGCCCGAGAGTGATTGGGATGCGGTCATCAACACCAACCTGAAAAGCACATTCAATTGTTCAAAGGCCGCCGTCAAACACATGATGCGCAAGCGTGTCGGGCGCATTATCAACATGGCCTCCGTAGCCGGTCAAATGGGCAACCCCGGACAAACGAACTATTCCGCCTCCAAAGGTGGACAGATCGCTTTCACCAAAGCCCTTGCCCGCGAAGTAGCCGCCCGTAACATCACCGTCAATGCCATTGCGCCGGGCTTTGTCGATACCGAAATCCTCGATGCCATGACTCCTGAAACCCTCGAGGCTGCGCTCAAGATGGTGCCGTTGGGCCGCAAAGGCAAACCCGAAGAGATCGCCTTCGCCGCTGCATTTCTTGCTTCTGATGAAGCTGCCTACATCACCGGCCAGGTGCTGGGTGTGGATGGCGGCATGGCCATGATGTAGTTTGGAAATTGTGTCGATCATTGCAATGACAACACTGAAAAAGATAAGAAAACCTGTAAGCAATCAAGGGGTTCCCCCCAGGAGTAGGAATGACTGAAAACACTCAAGGAAAAACCACCGTCTCCCCTGATGTCCTCACCACCATTGCCCGCCTTGCCGCACTGGAAGTACCCGGTGTCAGCAGGCTGGCTCCCATCTCCGGAGGCGTCAACCGCCTCTTCAAGCGTGGAGTTGGTGACGGAATCCGCATTGAAACGGAAGACAATACCGTATTTGTCGACTTGCATCTTGTCCTCAAAGCCGAGGTCAACATCCGTGAGGTCAGCCGCAACGTTCAACACAGCGTGGCGCGTGCCGTTCAGGAAATGGTCGGCATGGATGTCGGTCATGTAAACATCCACATTGAAGATATTGACTACGAGGATAATGAGGCCTGAAAGCATGAAACCCCGAACCAGAGCGCGTTCCATCGCTCTGCAAGTACTTTACGAAACAGATATGGCGGAAAATCACCTGCCCGGTGATGTGTTACAAACGCGTCTTAACGAAGCGCCGCTTGCGGAAGACCTTGCAGAATTTTCACGGCAGATCGTTTTTGGCGTTCTCCCTCTCACTCACGATCTGGACCAGCTGATCGCAAAATACGCCCCCGAATGGCCGCTCGATCAGATCGCAGCCATAGACCGCAACATCCTGCGTATTGCCTTTTGGGAATTTGCCATCCAGCGCGAAACCCCGGTCAAGGTGGCCATTAACGAAGCAGTGGAACTGGCCAAACTGTTTGGTTCCGATTCCGCGCCACGCTTTATCAACGGCGTGCTGGGAACATTGGCTGAAAACATCAACGAGATCCAGCAGGTCATCAAGAACCGCCTCGCCCAAGAGACGAAATTGGAATCATAAAAATGGAAATCCTTGGAATCGGCACATCGGAACTGCTCTTCATTGTGATCATTGCGCTCATCATCCTTGGTCCCAAAGACATGCAGAAAGCGGGCAAGACCATCGGCAAGTGGCTGCGCAATGTCGTCACATCAGACGGCTGGAAGATCTTTCAACAGACTTCGCGTGAACTGCGCACCCTGCCCAATAAACTCATCCGTGAAGCGAACGAGGAATTGAATCAACTCGGGAATGATTTGAACAACGCCTCTGACCCCGCTCGAAACAGGCCCAACAACCCGATCAAGCCGCCGCACCCCCAGGCTGTCCCTGCAGATTTCCCGCCCAATAAAATTGCGCCCCCCGGCGTTATAAATACAGCCAAAGAAAAAGAAGGCGATCCCGAACAAAATGCGTAATTTTCTCTCCGGCGTGTGGAAAGTCATCACCTTTCCATTTCGCCTCGTCTTCAACATCCTTGCCTTCCCATTTCGGAAGATCCGTCAATTCAACCAGTTTCTGAACACCGAGCCAGAGGAACACCCCATCACCGAGGTGTTCGCCAATCTCGTTACCGACGCCGACACGCGTCAGATGCTCTGGGACCAGGTGGAAGCCCTGCGTATGCATTTGTTACGGGCCATTCTTTCGCTTGTCCTCACGGTAAGCATTTCCTTCTTTTTTACAAACAAAGTCATCGAATTTCTGGCTGGTCCGGTCGGCGGGTTGGGCAACCTGAAAGCCATTGAAGTCACCGAGACGATCAGTGTTTTTATGCGTGTGGCCTTGATGTGCGGAATTGCATTGGCAATTCCATACATTGCCTTCGAACTTTGGTTGTTCGCTGCTCCAGGTTTGCGCTCACGTGAGCGCAAAATGGGTTTGGCGGGCATTCCACTGGCAGCCATCTTATTCTTATGCGGGGCAGCATTTACATTCTTTCTGATGCTGCCCGCCGCCCTGCCTTTCCTTGAAGGTTTCATGGGCGTCAAAACAGAGTTGCGTCCGGAATCCTACTTCTCATTTGTCATCGGTTTGATGTTTTGGATCGGTGTCTCATTCGAATTTCCGCTGATTATTTATGTGCTGTCTGCCATTGGGATCATCCAACCGCAAGTGCTGGCCCAGCAATGGCGGCTGGCTATCGTCCTCATTGCCATTGTGGCCGCCATGGTCACCCCCACCATTGACCCGATTAACCAGGGTCTGGTCATGGCGCCGATGATCCTGTTGTACTTTATCAGTATCGGCCTCAGCTACATCGCCTACGCCGGGCGAAAGCGTAACAATCTTGAAGATCAGGTCAATGCCGATAAAGCGGAGGCAGGCCAGGGTTAAGCGCGAAGCGTTCTTTTTATCCAGGAGAGAGAAATGAAAAAGTCTATTAATCCATCACGCCGCATGCTCGTTCTTGTGGTGGTGCTTGCTCTTGTCGGGCAGGCATGTACACTTTCCCTGCTCGAAAATCCATTTTCATCAGGCACTGCAACACAAACACCAGGGATTGCCGTACCCTCGGCTACCCCACAGGCCATGGCACAGGTCAATTTTGTCGCAGTGTTACCCGAGCCTTTGCAGGCCAATGAAACCCTCATCGTAACCGTGATGGACGAAGTGACCGGGCTGGCTTTCAGCGATTTGCAATACCCAATGACCGCCCGCGACTCACTGACATATACAGCCGTATTGCCGCTGCCGTATAACTCAATTGTGAAATACCGATACATCCGTCAGGGCAATTCGAAGATATTGGAAGATAGCAGCCTCGGTGCAGAGATTCGCTATCGCATGTACTATGTGGCAGGCCCGGGAGAGATTCAAGATATTGTTTCCGATTGGAGCGACAAGTCCTATGTGCGGCCCACAGGTTCGATCCTTGGGCAGGTGTTCAATGCAGATACGGGTTCACCTGTGCCCAACCTGTTGGTAAATGCAGGCGGCGTACAACAGTTGACCGATTCCACTGGGCGGTTTGAATTGGCAGGGCTGCCAGTCGGCACTCAAAATCTGGTTGTCTACAGCCTTGATGGTTTGTACCAGCCCTTTCAACAAGGCGCGGCCGTGGCAGATAATAATGCGACCGTGGTCAATCTGCGCGTGCGGCCAACTCAATTGGTGAATGTTACCTTTACGGTGTCTGTGCCTGATTCGACTGTGCCCGGTGTGCCGGTGCGTATTGCAGGCAATATTCTGCAATTGGGAAACACATTTGCAGACTTGCAGGGCAATGTCAGCACCAATCCTGACCGCATGCCTATCTTGAACCTGCAGCCTGATGGCCGTTACTCTGCAACCATGGCATTGCCGGTTGGCACACATATTCAATATAAATACACGCTCGGAGATGGCTATTGGAACGCCGAGCACAAAGCGGATGGTCAATGGGTGTTGCGCGAGTTTGTTGTCCCTGCACAAGACCTTGCGATTCAAGACAGCGTTGAAACATGGACGGCCGGTGATGCGCCGATCCTGTTTGAAGTGACGGTTCCTTCGATTACGCCGCCTGGAGATATCATCTACATTCAATTCAACACAGTCGGTTGGATGGAGCCGCTTCCGATGTGGCCGCTTGGCAACAACCGCTGGACATATAAACTGTACGGTCCGCTAAATATCCTCGGCTCCTTCTCCTATCGCTACTGCCGCAACGCACAATGCGGCAGCGCAGACGATGTGCAGACCGTTGGCCCTGCTCCTGCCGGGCGGCAGGTTTCCACCAGCATCATGGGGCAGGATATTCAAGATACAGTCAACGCCTGGAAATGGTATGAAAACCCCGAGTCGGTTCCTTTGGTTGGGGCAAATATCACCCCGCGCGCCAGCGGATTTATTGCCGGGGTGGAGTTCCAATCCACCTACCATCCCAACTGGTCGTTCTACGCGCCGCAAGCTCTGGCGAATACACAGGCCATCGGGTCCAATATGGTTGTCCTCACCCCAAGCTGGACGTACACCCGCGTTTCGCCTTTGAACTTTACAACTGTGCCCGGCAAAGACCCGCTGTGGATCGATTCGGCGATCATGGTCTCACAAGCCCGCGCCCTCGGCTTGAATGTGGCGCTCTTCCCCACGCCGAACTTTGCTTCTCTCACTACACCGACCTCGATCAGCACAAACTTCTGGAGAGATGCTCCAAAAGATTCGGTCTGGTGGCAGGCATGGTTCGCCAGCTATCGTACCTTTGCGATCAATTATGCCGATATGGCCGCCCAAACCGGAGCGCAAACCCTCATCCTCGGTGGAGAGTGGATCGCCCCCGCCCTGCCCAATGGAATACTGGCCGATGGCACGCCTTCCAATGTCCCTGCGGATGCAGATGCGCAGTGGAGGTCCATCATTGCCGAAGTGCGGACCCATTTCAAGGGTCAGGTCTTTTGGGGATTGCCATTCACCAAAGCCGCCATCGGAGTTCCCCTCGATTTTCTGCGTGATACAGACGGCATCTACCTGCTCTGGTCGGCTCCGCTCTCTGCCAACCCCAGCGCAACAAAACTGGATTACGCCAACGAAGCTGGGCGCCTGTTGGATAACGAAGTCGCAACCCTGGTTTCACTTTTGAACAAGCCGCTCGTTCTGGCCATTGCCTACCCAGCCGCATCAGGCTCAGCCAATGGCTGTGTGCCCAACGGACAAGGCGGATGCCTCGACTGGACCGAACTGGACCGCCCCAATGCCGATATTCCGTCTGCCAGTTTAAGCCTGCAAAATCAAGCCGACATATATGAATCCATGCTGGCTGCGGTCAATAGCCGCCCATGGATCTCGGGCTTCGTCAGCCGCGGTTATTATCCACCCGCATCCCTGCAGGATAAATCTGCATCCATTCACAACAAACCCGCCGCCGATATACTTTGGTATTGGTATCCGCGCCTGCTGGGAACCATCCGATAGATTTTCTAAACAGCAAAACCGCAGAGGAAGATGTCCTCTGCGGTTTTTATTTTAAAACGACATACCGTCCATTATCGAACACCACAGAATATCCCTGCGATAAAAACATATCCACAGAAACATTGGAGGCATCCACAACAAGATGGTCAAACTCCAAGCCGATTTCCTCCGCCCAGGCAGTGACACAACCCGTTTCTTCGCATCGCTGCAAAGCCGAAAGTTGATCCCAGCGAGTGACAAAATCTCCCCGTAACAGCCACTCAAGCCCTTGCAGCGTGGTCACAGAATGGCGGTCTGCCAAAGCAGGGAACCACTCCTGCACCGGGTCGGTCATCGCGTCCACGTGCCCGGTCAAAATAAGGAATCTGCTGTCTGGTGGTGTGTTGTGCGTCACCCATGCCATCATATCCTGCGCGGCATACGGCAGGGTTACATTACGGATCACATATGCATGGACAAAACATTCAATAAGCAGATAAAAAATGATCCCCAGCAAACTCATGGACAATCCACGCCTGTTGAAAAGGGCATTATCCAACTCGTTGCTCCATCTTCGGGTACGAAACCAGTTGACCAGCGTCGGGGTCACATCCATAAATCCGTACGCGGCCAACATGGGGTACAAAAACGAAGTGACGATCGAGGCACTGCGTTGGTCAACCAAATAGGCTGCGAACCCCCAAACCAACAGATCAAACCTTCGCTTGTAGATCGCCCCAAACAAACCCAACAACCAGAAAAAGGTCGAAAATGGGAGAATGGTCTGCCGTGACAATACATTTCCCAGCAAAGCTGAAAGGGATGCCTTCAAATCGCCCGATTGACCCGCGGATAAAAACACTTCCACACCATGCCTTGCAATCACCACACCCCACCATGGAGAGGTCAACAAAGCCGTTCCAGCCGCAATGACAAAAGCACGCAGCATGGACGAACGAGAGAAACCACTAAAAAGCCAGAAAACAGTACAACCCAGCACAAGCAGCAAAGCCGCCTGCGGGTGACTCAAAACCGTCAGCGCACAGCAAAGGGTGGCGAAAAAGACCAAACGCCAATCGGCCTCCCTGAATGCGCGATGAACGAAATACAAAGCCAGCATGTAAAAGACAGCACCCAATGCACGGGTCAACCCGCCACCCATGAGATACCAGACATAGTTCCCCGGAGCCAAAGCAAAGAACACAGTAGCCAGTGCCGCCCGTGGACGATTTCCCAACAACTCCAGTGCCAACAGGTAAAACAATGGGACCGTGGCAATGGTCAAGAAAGCTGGCAGCCAGATCATCATTTGGAATTCAGAAAGGCCCAGCAATTCAAAAAACGCTCCCAAATAAAGTCCCAGCGGTGGATATGCAAAAGGGATCGCCGCATGGTTGTACGATGTAAGCACAGGGAGCACAAATTGATTCGCTTTCAGGTCACGAATCATTACGGCAAACATCCCACCGTCATTGATGGGCAACCCAGCCAAAGGTCCAGGGATGAAGCGCACAAAAATTCCAAACAGGAGCGCCAGACCGAGGATCGTCCAGGTCCACTCATTTTCATCCACAATTCGGGGTTTCATGTCAGATCGCATAAAACAAATTCTACCATCCAGAATTTTATGTGCTATGCAATCCACCCACAGGTGACTATAATCCACAAAATTTTCCAACTGGAGGAAGCATGAAAAAGTTAGGCAGGTTCGTTGGGCGAATGTTGATCGGCGTTGTCGTTCTCGCGTTGATCGCAGGCGCCGGGGGAATGTATTATTTCAAGTCTTATTTACCGAATACCGTCGCACCAAAATCCTTTCCGCAAATTGACGGTGAGATCAGCGTAAGCGGACTCAACGGTCAGGTGGATATCTACCGCGACGCAATGGGGATCCCGCACATCTATGCTGATACAACCCACGATCTATTTTTCGCGCAGGGATACGTCCACGCGCAGGAACGCTTCTGGCAGATGGATGCATGGCGGCACATTGGCTCGGGCCGCCTTTCGGAAATGTTCGGCAGCGGACAAGCCGACACAGATGCATTTCTGCGCACGCTGGGCTGGAAGCAAACCGCCGAAGAAGAGTGGAAGCAACTCGACCCTGAATCAAAGGCCATTTTGGAGGCCTATGTAGAAGGTGTGAACGCTTATTTGAAGGATCACTCCGATACAGCCCTCAGCCTTGAATATGCCATCCTGGGGCTGCTCAGCCCGGATTACGAAATCGAAGAATGGACTCCCGTCAACAGCCTGACATGGGGCAAGGCCATGGCTTGGGACCTGCGCGGCAACATGGGCGAAGAGATCGAACGTGCCGTTCTGCTCAAAACGCTCACCCCTGAGCAGGTGGCACAGCTTTTCCCTGCCTATCCTGAAGACCATCCTGTCATTGTCAACAACATTGGCGAAGGCGGTTCGGCTGCAAGTGCAGGCAGCGAAGCGACTCTTGATTATTCACAAGTGCCGTTTGAAAACATTTCTGAAAACGTGGCTTTGCTCGATTCTTTCCTTGGCCCGTGGAATGATGGCATCGGTTCAAATTCGTGGGCGGTTTCAGGCAAACTCTCTGATACAGGAATGCCGCTGCTGGCAAACGATCCACACCTTGGCATTCAAATGCCTTCGATCTGGTTTCAGGTCGGCTTGCACTGCAATGAGAAAACCGCTGAATGTCCCTTCGAAGTGGCGGGCTTTTCATTTGCTGGGGTACCCGGTGTGATCATCGGCCACAATGACCAGATCGCCTGGGGCTTCACCAATGTCGGGCCTGATGTGATGGACTTGTACATCGAAAGAGTCAACCCTGAAAACCCGAATCAATACGATGTGAACGGCACCTGGGTGGATTTTGATACCCGCGAAGAAGTCATCAAAATGTCTGATGGCACAACGCAGACCATCACCGTGCGCAGCACCCGCCATGGGCCCGTCATCTCCGACCAATATGGTCCGCTCAAAGATGTGGGCGACCCCGAAGACACTGAGTTCGTCCCATTCAAAGACCGTGTGAGCACTGAACTGCCAGAGCAATATGTCATCTCCCTGGCATGGACGGCGCTGATCCCCTCCACGCCATTCGAAGCCATATGGGGATTCGATAAGGCGCGCAACTGGAAGGAATTCCGCAAAGCCGCCAGTGGATTCCATGTACCTGCGCAAAACCTGATCTATGCCGACATTGAAGGCAATATCGGCTATCAAATGCCAGGCGATATTCCCATTCGCGCAAAAGGCGATGGCACACTGCCCGTCCCCGGTTGGACGGATGAATACGAATGGCAGGGTTTCCTTCCTTTCGAAGAACTGCCTTACACCCTCAATCCCGAAGAAGGCTACATCGTCACCGCCAACAATCAGGTGCATCCGCGTGATTATCCCTATTTCATCTCTGCCGATTGGGACTACGGCTTCCGTGCCAACCGCATTGTCGAGATGATCACCACCGCCCCGGGCAAGATCGATATCGCCTACATTCAACAAATGCACGGCGACTCCTTCGATGCAAACGGACCTGTCTTTGTGCCGCTTCTTTTGAATGAAGAATTCGCATCTGACCTTAACCCCGCGCTGGATACGCTAAAGAATTGGGATTACCAAGGCCGAGCAGATTCCACATCCGCGGCCGTGTTCAATGCATTCTGGCGCGCTTTACTGCAAAACACCTTCAACGACGACATGCCTGAAGAACGCTATTATCCCGATGGCGGCTCACGCTGGAACGAGGTCATGCGTCACATGGCCGAAAACCCCAACGACCCGTTCTGGGATGATAAGACCACCCCTGATGTCACTGAAACCATGCAGGATATGATCCAAAAATCCTTCCCGCAGGGCATTGCCGAATTGCAGGAAATCTTCGGCAAGGACATGTCCAAATGGAAATGGGGTGACATGCACGCCTCCACCTTCCGCAATGGCACCCTCGGCGAATCGGGCGTCTCGTTGATCGAAGACCTCTTCAACCGTGGACCCTTCCCCACGAGCGGCGGCGAAGCCATCGTCAACGCCACGGGCTGGTCGGTGAAGGATGGCTACGAAACCAACTGGCTGCCCTCCATGCGCATGATCGTGGACCTGGGTGATTTGAACAATTCCGTCACCGTCCACACCACAGGCGAATCAGGCCATGCCTATCATCCGCACTATGCCGATATGGCTCCCATGTGGGCGGGCATTCAGTATTACCCCATGTGGTGGAATCAAGACTCTGTCATCGGCGATGCCGAAGGACACTTGATCTTGAAACCATAGTAAAAAACACCCTGAATTTCTTTTATCTTTCCTTTTTCTTCGTTTATTGAAGAAAGAGGAAAGATTTTTTTATTTGCGTGCCTGTTTCAAGGCTGCCCATCCCCCAACGATCAAACCAATATAACTCGCCAACAGGTCAATCAGGTCAAAGGTGCGATTGGCGAAGAACTTTTGTGAATATTCCTCTGCGCCGATGAGCAGGGCGAGAATCAAGCCAATTGAAAGCGCCACCCGTTTCGGGTCCAGGCGAAGAAACGAGCGGATGGAGGCAAGTGTGATGAAAAAGGCGAGAAGCCCGTACAGGATGAAGTGTCCCGCCTTGTCACCGTAGGGAAAATCGTAAATAAAGTGGAGCGGACCCAGCAACCCACGGTCTGCAAGAATGATGACCAAAATAATAAAAATCGTAAAAAGAACAGCAGCGTATTTCATGGAGATAAAAAACGCGCCGCGCCACACAAATGGCGCGGCGCGCGATTTCGAAATTACTTCTTCGCTTCCTGACGATGCTTCCACCACTCGTAGATCATCGGCACCACCGAGACAAGGATAATGGCAATGATGACCAGTTCGAAATTCGCCTTCACAAAGGGAATGTTTCCGAAGAAGAAACCCATCAGGGTAAAGATCAAAACCCAGGAAATTCCGCCCACAATGTTGTAGGTGGCGAAATAGCCATAGGACATTTTACCGATCCCTGCCACAAACGGCGCAAAGGTGCGCACAATGGGAACGAAGCGCGCAAGAAAGATGGCCTTGCCACCATGTTTTTCGAAAAAGGCGTGGGTCTTATCGAGATATTCGCGCTTGATCCACTTGATGTTGTAGGCGCGCTCGCCCAGATAATGACCGATGGAGTAATTCACCGCATCACCCAGCACAGCCGCCACCGAAAGCAAACCCACAATGAACCACACATTTAATGAACCCAGTGCAGCAAACGTTCCTGCTGCAAAGAGCAGTGAATCGCCAGGCAGAAAGGGCATGACCACCAACCCTGTTTCCACAAAGATCACAGCGAACAAAATGCCGTATGTCCATGTGCCGTAATCCGAAATGATCTTGGCAAGGTACTCATCCAAATGCAGGAAGAGGTCAATAGCGCTTTTCAGAAATTCCATTTTTTATTCTCTCTTTCAATAGATATCGGAGGCCAGGCCTGAAAACCCAGGGCTCCGTTTTTAACGGGCGGGGATTATACCCCGCTTTCTTTTTTGATTTCCTTCACATCAATTCGGCTCAGCCACTCCCCAGTCACCAGCATCAACAAACTGCCCACCCCGCCCATTCCCAGATCGAGCGATCCAAACATCAAAATTCTCCAGCCCTGCCACATGGCAAGCAGCTGCCCCAACGCAAAACCGAGAATACTCAAACCGAAGAACAACATCAAACGCCAGCCGCCCCCGCCACGAAAAAAATGATACATCGCCCCAAGAAGAAGGGCAACAACAAGGGCAAAGAGAATGGTTGGAAGGGTCATGATGAAGGTTGAAGGTTGAAGGTT
>DAOQID010000094.1:0-16851 GCA_035339375.1 Anaerolineales bacterium
CTTTGAGGGCGTTATTTACGCTTGAGGTGGATTCACGGCCCATATGGCAGGAAATGCACAAATTGGCATCGTCAGCGACCCAGTTGCCATCAGCATCTTTACCGCCGAAGGACACGGTCTTGCCACTGGGGAAGACAACACTAGCAACAGCATAACGTTCTGGCCACGCTTCTTCGTTATGGCATGTGGAGCACATAAAGCCATTGCTGGAAGGCATGGATTGAACGCCAGTGGTTGAGGTTGTTCCACTGGAGGTTACTACAGTAGTGCCGCCATCTTTGATGAAGGTGGGCAGACCCTGGGCGGTATGGCATTTCACACAGCCAAAGGGTACCATGTAGTTAGGCTGACCATCTTCGGTCAAATCCCAATCGCGGAAGGGCATGGTGTTGCCAGCAAAGTGGCCAGCATCAGTGCGGGCGAGTTTGCTGGTATCGCCACCGAGGTCGGTGATCGAATCGAAGAGCAACTGAACGATGTATTTATTGCCGTGAGCAAACGCACCAGGATCCTTCATGGAAACCTGGTAGTTGTAAGCAGCTTTGAGCAAGCGGGGTGTCCAGTTGGGGTAGGCTTTGCCATCGGCGCCCATGAAGTATGGGTAGGTGGCTGCATCATACTTGATCTCAGCACCAGCAGTGCCGGCAGCGTACTTGGTGATCTCAGCCATGAGGGTTTCCTGCAGGCCTTCGATTTCATAGTACATGCCTTCTTCAACATTTCCATCGCCATCATAATCGGGGGCGGAGGAAACCATGCGGATGTTCTTGAGGTCTTCCACAGAGGCTACGCCTTCATGGCAGTTCGCGCACTGTTCAACCTTCACTTCGAGCGTGTGGGGGTTGTGACAACCCGTGCAGGAATCATAACCTTCAACATGGGTGTTCTTGGCGTCGTAGGTCATGCCGTCATATTCATAACCGCCGTGAGTCATACCACCATAAAGGGTGGCTGCTGCGGCATAGTAGTGAACATTGCGGAAACCAAGCACGACATCCTTGCCCTGGTCATCCTTTACAGGAGCAGGAACAGCATCGGGGTCAACATTTTCACCGAATTTGGCGATAAGACCATCAACACTGACCTTGGATTCGCGTCCCTGATGACATTCCATACAGCGGACATCATCACCGGCTTTGATTTCTACGCCGGAGGGGAATACTACGGTTGTCTTGGAAATGGTTCCAGCGTTGTGACAAGTCACGCACTGAATACCTTGAGCTTCAGCAGCGGGAACAGCTGCATCCACTTTTCCAGCTTCAGAGCCGTCGAGGCCGAGGTAATCCTGGTAGCCAGCGCTGGTATGGCACTTGGCACAGGTGGTGGGCACACCATCAGGATTTTCGGCAGCATCATCCCAGTGACGGAATGGTTCGCCGGCTACGTCATTATGGCCTGAGCCCTGCCAATCGGCCAGATAGGGGGTCTCTGGCAATGGGGCAGTGGCCGGGGCTTCGGTTGCTTCCGGGGATGGAGCGGTGGTGGGGGTGCCGCCGCAGGCCGCTAAAATAGCGCCGACAACAATCATCACACCGAGCAGTACTAACATTTTCTTGAAGTTCATTTTGCATTCTCCTTTATCAAAGTTTTGGAAAACATCTAATATTTCTCGTTTATTTCTGTGCCGCCTCCTTTAGTGAAATAATGCTCAATCTATTCTTGGGCATTTCGAGCAAATACCTCCGAATTCTATGTTTTTTGAAGATTAAAAACAAGTTAATTTGCGCCATCATGCACGTGACTAATGTCACATATAGGGCTTTTGTAATTGCCTAAAATTGGCGAGGATGTGAATAAAACAGTTATTCAGACGTTGTTTCCACCCTCACAAGAATGATAAGCAGGTTAATTGACGCAATGCCACCTTGCATGTATAATTTTCATCTAGTCATCCATGGATGGCGAATATAGAGGATATATGGCCCTGCGTGGAAATTTACGTGATTTTACAATCACCCAATTACTTAATTTGATCAACCTCGCCAGCAAAACCGGGACTTTAATTTTGGACGGTCCTTCGGAGCAGGCATATGTTTCCTTTCGTGATGGGAAGCTAGCTTACGCCCGTATCGGCAAGGAAGATGGCAGCCTTGCGTTAGTGTTGCATAAGGCGAACAAGATCAATGTAAACCAATACCGTGCAATTGCGGATCGTGCAGGCCAGATGACCGATAAGGAACTCGGCCTGCTTCTTATTAATGCCGGGTATGTAACACAGGAAGATATCCTGCTTAATCTGCAGGGGTATTTCACCGAAGTTGTAAGAAAACTCTTCACATGGGTGGAGGGAATCTTCCGTTTTGAAAATGAAATGCTTCCCCCGGATGACCGCATCAATGTGCGCCTTGACCTTGAGAATATTATTATTGAAGGATCGCGCCAACTCCGTGAGTTGGAGCAGTTGCAGGATGAAATTCCGAGCCTTGATATGGCTTTGAAATTTACAGAGCGTCCGCTTACCAATGTCAACCTCAGCATTGAGGAATGGAAAGTGGTTAAGTTTGTGGACCCGAAAAATACCATGCGCCAGATCGCAAGCACGAACAAGTTGAGCGATCTTGATATCCGCAGGATTGTGTATGGGTTGCTGCAGGCAGGCCTTGTAGAGTTGGTACGTCCACAAGGTGCGGTTCCGCCGCCTAACCCGAAACAATTCCCGGTTCAGAATAAAGAAGAACAGAAATCGTTGATCAATAAATTGATTGGCCGCATTCGAACAATGTAATCATCAGGGCTAGAAGGATAGAAATTATGCAAACGGTCAAAATGGTAGTGACAGGTCCATTCAGTGCTGGCAAGACGCAGTTCATTCAGTCTGTCAGTGAAATAGATGTGGTTGCAACGGAACGCAGGATTTCTTCTGACGAAGAGCGTTCTGTCAAGTCTGCTACTACAGTGGCGATGGATTTCGGGCGTATCACTGTGGACGAAGACTTGGTCCTGTACTTGTTTGGTACACCCGGGCAAAAACGCTTCGACTTTATGTGGGAGATTCTTTCAGAAGGAATGCTGGGTTTCATCGTTATGGTGGATAGCACCCGCCCTGAAACTTTCCGTGAGGCTCGCTCGATTCTGGAAACCTTCCGCGCGTACGCCCCGACCCCTTTTGTCGTTGCTGCCAATAAGCAGGATGTGGACGATGCCTGGGATCTTGAAGATGTGCGCCATGCTTTGCGTCTTGATGGCGATACAAAGTTACTACCCTGTGTGGCAACGAACCGCGATACCGTCAAAACGGTTTTGCTGGAGTTGTTATATAGCATCTTAAAAGAAATGGACTCCGAAAAATAGGGTCAGGTTGTATCCTTGCTGTGTCTTCAATTACTACTGATCAGGGAATAGTTCATTATGAAGTATACGGGCGGGGGCGCCCGGTAATTTTGCTGCATGGCTATCAAGGCTCATGGGGATTGTGGCAGCAAACCATGGGGTATTTGGGCGCTTTTTATCGCACTTATGCCTTGGATTTTTGGGGATTTGGCGAATCTGGTACAAAACGTGAGACATACGCTGTAAAAGATTTTGTTGGCTTGGTCAACCAATTCATGGAGCAATTGGGAATTATCCGTGCTCCGTTGGTTGGGCATAGCATGGGTGGTACCGTCAGTTTATTGACGGCCATGCAATACCCGGACCGGGTTGAAAAAGTTGTGGTAATTGGCTCACCTATTTCAGGTTCCTCTTTGTATTTTTTCCCGCGCGTGTTCGGATATCGTGCATTTGGCTGGCTGACCTACCATAATCTTTGGATCTACAAGTCTTTTTACCGCATCCTTGCACCATATTATTCCAAGGATAAGAATTGGGCTGCCATGATGGACCGGGATGTGTCTCGAACAACGCTTGAAGCCTTTTTTGCAAGCATTGGCTCGCTCAGAAGAACGGATTTACGCCCCAGCCTCCATACCATTCAAGTCCCTGTAATGGGTATGTATGGAGACAATGATATTGTAGTAAACCCAAACCAATGGAAGCCATTGCAAGAAGGTGTTGCCAAATCTCATATTGAGCGTTTCCCAAAAGCCGGGCATTTCATCATGCTGGATGAGCCGCTAGAATTCACCCAAAAACTAAAAGCATTCCTAGACCAAGAGAATCCCGCTTCATGAGTCCGCAGAAATACTATCCTCAGAAAATGGGGAGAATCATCCTGCAAGGCATGGAAGAAGTAATGGGTGTGAACGGGGTGGAAACAACCCTTCATCTTGGTTCCCTTGACCACATTATCCAAAACAGGCCAACAGCTACGTCGGACCGCACTTTTCCTTTTGAGGTGGTCAGTGCCATTTTAGCGTCTCTTGAAATGGTTTACGGTCCACATGGTGGAAGAGGAGTGGCGCTGCGTGTAGGCCGATCCACTTTCCGATATGGATTAAAGGAATACGGGTCAATGCTTGGATTGACCGAGATGGCATTTCGCCTTTTGCCTCTTCGCACCAAACTACGCACAGGTGCGAGAGTGTTTGCTGAGCTTTTCAACAAGCACACCGACCAAAAAGTGCGCGTGGAAGAAGTAGAGAATAAGATCTATTGGATCATCGAAAGCTGTCCGCTTTGTTGGGATAGAAAAGCGGATGAAGCAATTTGTCATCTTGCAGTCGGCGTTTTGCAGGAGGCTTTGTATTGGTTAAGTGGGGGTAAAGTGTTTAGTGTGGAAGAAACAGAGTGTATTGCACGAGGCAATGCGACCTGTACCATTGTGATCGACCAAATCCCGCTTTCATAACAAAATAATATCTGATTTTAACAGTTTTGTTTGACGGGCATTTTGCCTCATACTTTGATTTATAATCATACATTATGCTTAAAGTTGTCCTGCATGCACCCAATCCGATCATGCCGTTTTGTGAACCAGCACGCGAATTGCGTATCCAAAACTCGCCTCTTTGGTTGCACCAGCGCAACTTATTGGCTCCATATGTAACGCGTGAAATGGAACTTAAACAAGGGGAACGTTTACAGCCCGTCCGTGAACAAGCCATAGTTTACCGGGATAACCTCTTCTTTGATAAATACTATATCCAGGCTTTCATGGATGAAGCCATCCGTCTCAACAGACCTGTGCGAGCTGCTTTCCGCTCCGACGACCCTGCTTTCCGTGAACATGCCCTGCCGCTTTCCACTTCATATACCCCTGCAGGAAGTTTGTATCTTGCGGATCTGTGGTATTACCCTAATGGCCCGGTAGCCGGGGCAGAGCCGCTTGTCATTGACATGCAGGCACGGGAAATTGGGTATTACCATGTACCAACCTACATGGGAGACCGCAGTGGCGACCTTGTTTTTCAGGTGCCTTTGCGTGCCATGATGGCCATTGATTCATGGGTGCATGTTTTTGTTGCAGATATGGTATTTGGTCAGTTTGCCCACGGTGCCCGTTTTGAGAAGCGCCTAAACGAAGAACTTGGATTTAAGCTGAAGATCATTGGTAAAGCCATTTATGAGGGCAGGCAGGTCCTCGAATGTTCAGAGTTGGTAAAGGTGGGTAAGGGGTGCGTCATTGACCCCAGCGCCGTTATTCATGGACCGGCTATCATTGGCGATAATGTAACCATCAATGCCGGTGCGGTCATTGAAAACAGTATCATTGGAAACAATGTCAATATCTCACAGGATGTACAGGTAATGCTTTCAGTGGTTGGAGATGGGGCCTTCCTGCCCTTTCGTGCGGCATTGTTCATGACCACCATTATGGAAAACAGCATGTTGGCACAAAATACATGCTTGCAAATGTGTGTTGTTGGCAGAAATACATTCATTGGCGCGGGTTCTACATGGACAGATTACAACCTTATCCCTGCCCCCATTCGTGCCCGTGATGGTAACGGAAAATTAAGCCTGTCTAACCGACCTGTGATGGGCGGTTGTGTAGGCCATAACTGCCGTATCGGTTCAGGGATGATCGTTTATCCGGCCCGTACCATTGAATCGGATGTTGTGTTGGCGGCTTCCAAGGAACGCCGTGTCATTGACCGGGATATCGCGTTCGACGATAGCGATCACCACCATCTTAAACTTGCCCATCTTCACCAAACCCCATACCATAAGCAATCAAAAGGTGACTCAGAGTCGTGGTAAAAGCCGACCGAGCATCATCGAGACAAAATGGATAGTTTTGCGTTCATCATTCACCCCATTGACCCCAAGCGCGATGTCAGCCGAAAATTCCCTTTTCTAGGCCGAGTATTGACTGAGAGGCAGATCGACTTCTTTTCCACCTTTTTTCCGCCTGTTTACATCTCAGAGATCGAGGGGATCACCTCTCAATCCAGCGGAAAAACCATTAAAGGCTGGTTCCTTGCATGTCCGTATACTCCAAGACGCATGATGGAGTTGCCTGAGCGCACAGTCTATCGTAAAATTATCCAAACAGGCCGAATGGCAGAAAAACTTGGAGCCAATATTCTCGGCCTTGGTGCCTTCACTTCTGTGGTGGGGGATGCGGGTGTGACCATTGCAAACAAGCTGGATATCCCCGTAACCACAGGCGATTCCTTTACTGTAGCCATGGCGGTGCAAGCCATTCGGGAAGCCGCACAAGTGATGGATATTAAAATGGAATCAGCCACTGTGGCAGTGGTTGGTGCGACGGGTGCAATTGGCCGCGTCTGCGCTGAACTGTTGGCTGGTGAAGCGGAACGGGTTTTACTCGTGGCCCGGGATGAGAAAAAACTCGAAGTTTTGCGTGACAGGCTCAAGGTCCAGGCAAGCAGCGAGTTATGTATCAGCACAAAGATGGATGTTTTGAAGGACGCAGACTTGATCTTAACGGTTACCAGTTCCATTCATGACGTCATCCGCCCGGAGCATTTGAAGCCGGGAAGTGTGGTTTGTGATGTGGCACGCCCCCGTGATGTTTCTGCAATGGTGGCAGCGGTGAGAGATGATATATTAGTGATTGACGGTGGAATGGTTGATGTGCCAGGAGCCGTGGATTTCCATTTCAACTTCGGTTTTCCAGATGGCAAGGCATATGCCTGCATGGCTGAGACCATTGCTTTGGCTTTGGAAGGCCGTTTTGAAGACTATACAGTTGGCAAGGATATTACGTTGGAACGAGTTCAAGATATCACTGCGATTGCTGAAAAGCATGGTTTTCGTATGAGTGGATTCAGATCGTTCGAGCGCGAAGTAACCATAGAACAGATTGAAGCCGTTCGACAAAATGCCCGCAAAGGGTTACGACGTGCTTAAAGGAGGCTCAACATGGGAAACGCCCGACTTTTGGTAGTGGAAGATGATGTTGATATCGCGAATATGCTCAAGATCTACTTCACAAGTCTGCAATATGACGTGGATGTAGCGAATCGTGGCCGCGATGCACTGGATAAGACAAAACAGGTTTTGCCGCACTTGATCGTGCTGGATATCATGTTGCCAGATATTGATGGGTATGAAGTCTGTCGTAATCTGCGCACCAGTACACGGACCAGCCACATTCCGGTAATCTTCCTGACACAAAAAGATGAGCGCAGTGATAAGTTGCAAGGCCTTGAATTGGGCGCAGATGATTACATTACAAAGCCCTTTGACATTGAAGAATTAAAACTGCGTGTGCAGGGTGCCATTCGGCGCTCTGAACGCGAAAGCCTCACCGACCCGCGCTCCGGCCTGCCTGCCGGACGGTTGATCGAAGAACAATTACGCCGCATTATTCGCGAAAAAGACTGGGCATTGCTTGATGTACGTGTTAATAACTTTGAAGCATTTAAAGATGTATATGGTTTTGTAGCAGGCGATGATGTTGTGCGCTTTGCTGCCATGATGATTGGTGAGGTCGTGGATGAACTGGGGACGACAAGCGATTTTATCGGTCATGCAGGCGGTGATAATTTCATCATTATCACAACCAATGATGCCGCCCCCGGCATTCGCCAAAAATTAAAAGACCGCTTTGCCAATGAGGTGCAAAGCCATTACAACTTTATCGACCGCCAGCAGGGTTTCATTCAGGCTCCGAAAGCTGAAGGGGGCGTGGAAAAGGTTGGCTTCATGTATCTTTCTGCAGGGTTGGTCTCGCCGAGCCTTCAGTCCTTCGCGGATATTCGCGAGATCACCGAACTTGCGGCTGAAGCACGGCGACAGGATACAGCTGCCACTTCTGCTGCCTGATAAAAGCGAGCGTTTTCATGTCTTCCGGGTTGGGCCTTAACCTGTTAATTGCCGGGCTGATTTTTGGAGCACTGGTCCTGGTGATTTTGCGGGTTTTGGCTCGTACGCCCTCTGCGGTTGCCCCAAACATCGCTGCAGCCAATTCTTATACCATCCCCGAATTTTCAAGATCAAACGATAACGACGCCATTATCATCCTCGCGCCCGGTGGGCGGGTGGAATATATCAGTGCGCTTGCGCGTACATTTTTCGATCTGCGCGAGAACGAGCCGTATGACCTTGAGCGCCTTTCTCGGCGCGCCCGTCCTTCGGATGATTTTCTTGACTTGTGTGTCTCTTCAGGATACAAGCGCCTTTCCATTAATGGCAAACTTGTAGAAGTGGCTTCTTATGAGGTTCCGGGGACATTCCCGGTTATGTTGATCTCACTGCGCAGCAAGGAATTTGCACCCGCCCTTGAGCAAAGTGACGGCGCTTCAGAAGAGATTTTGCGGGTGGTGACTGAATTTAGCCAAAGCATTGCCACCAGCCTTGATCTTGAAACCACGGCTCAATCCATTCTGGATAATGTTGGGCGTCTTGTGCCGTCGGATGTGCTTGAATTGAAATTATGGAATTCTGAAGATCAAGATTTGGATCTTTACCGTTCCCAATATGCCAATCTGGGGTCCAATGGCTCGGGACGGATGATGACTTCTTATTTTGGAAGACTGACTCGCCAGTTGGTTGAAAGCCGTACACCGATTCTGTTTGGAGATGTTCGTTCCCGCCCGGATATGAATGCAAATGAGGAAGTGCTTCCGATTCAATCATATTTGGGTATTCCGCTTATTGCAGGCGGGGAACTGGTTGGCTCACTTGAAGCTGGTCAAACGGGAAGCGGGGCGTTTGGCCAGTATGATCTTAATTTGCTGTTACTGGTTTCAGGTCAGGCGGCGGTTGCGATTCGTAATGCAAGGCTGTACGTCAATGAGCAGAAACGTGCTTCTGAATTGGCAGGCCTTGCAAATTTGAATCAAACTCTTGGGGCTGTCCGCGATATGCAGGAGCTCTTTACAAGGCTCGTGGATAGTGTGGCTCCCTTGTTTCAGGCTGAGATTATCGGCTTTCTCCTCTACGATGAAGAAAAACATACCATGGAAGGTAAATCTCCCTTCCGCGGTTTGCCTGCTCATCTGGTTGATATTTATCGTGTCACAGTCCCTGCAGAAAGCCTCGCTGAAAAGGTGATTACCGGCCAGCAGCCCATACTCACCCTGAATGCAGCTGGAGATGAAAACTGGCGCGCGCTTGGTCTTTCTGATATTGCGATGGCCGCCAGTCTGCGTGATATTGCCCTGATGCCTTTGTTGTCTTCAAACCGTATGCTTGGTTATTTGCAGATCGGGCATCATACCCGTGGGGCATCCAATTTTGGTGTGGAAGAAGTCCGTTTGATGAGTATTGTGGCCAATCAGGCTGCAGCGATCATCGAAAATGTACTGCTTGTTCAGCAAGCGCGTGGACGTGCCCAACGTTCTGATGCACTGCGCCGAATTGCCAGTCTTTCAGGTTCTTCAGCCACATTGGAAGAGATCCTCAAGTTTTCAATTCGGGAATTATCGAATCTTTTCCAGGCGGATGCAGGTGCGATCTTTCTGATGGATGAGGCACGTGGAGAGTTGCGCCTGAGGCGCGAAGCTACGTTCGGGCTTCCAAAGGATATCAGCAGTTCTTTCATCCAGATATTCATGGATGATCCCAGCTATCGTTCAACAGTTTCCGGTAGTCAGAAGCCTTTCATTTCGGGTCATCTCAGTACAGATCGTCGAGTGTTGACGGTGTATCGTCCATTGACCACTACACTTTCGCTTGAGTCGACCATTGTTGTGCCATTGATCGTGCGCGATCGCAGCATTGGTGAGTTGATGCTGGGAAGTTTCAAGCCCGATTATTTCAATGCCTATGATCTGCAAGTGATCGCCACGGCAGCAGGACAATTAGCCACCGCTGTGGAATCTTCCAGCCTGCTGAATCAAACGGATGATTCGCTTCGTCGGCGGGTGGACCAGCTTTCGGCGGTGACAAGAATCGGCCGTGAATTGGGCGCGTCGCTTGATATTTCGCATCTGATTAAGACCATTCATGAGGAAAGTCTGCACATCGTCCAGGCGACTTGTTCTTCTGTTTTCCTGTTCCGCCAACAAGGTGAATCCGCTGGTGCAGAAATAGAATTCTCTGCCGGGTGCGGAAGCCGTGAATTATCGCCAGCCGAAACAGATGTGCTGATGACTCGGGAGCCCCGAATCATTGCTGAGTTCTCGCAGAATGACCAACCCCTTCCGCACGATGGGGTGCGTTCTGCTTTGATCGTTCCAATCACGTATCAGGCACGCTTAATTGGTTTGATCAGCCTGCACTCGAACAAGATCAACGCATATTCAGCCAGTGATATTGAATTGGTTCAGATTTTGGCGGTGCAGGCAGGGATTTCATTAAGCAATGCGCAACGTTATCAATCTGAGAAGAGAAGCGCAGAGTTAATGCGCCGTCGCTCAGATACGTTGGTGCGCCTGACCGACGTAAGTTACAACCTCGGCCACGACCAACCCCTGGATCAGGCTTTGCAGATCATTGCACGCGGCATCCGTGAGTCGACACCTTTCCGAGTGGTGTTGATGAGCATGGTGGAAACCGAAACCGGTATGCTGCGCCGTTTGACCGCCGTTGGCATTCCGCGCGAAACCATGAATGAGTTGATGGCACGCAAACAACCGTTGGCCAGCCTTCAACAGTTGATGCGGCCTGAATTCAAGATCAGCCGCTCCTACTTCATTCCGATCGATCTGTCTCCTGTGATGCCTTCCGATGTGCATATGGTTACATTGGAAGTTTCGTCGTCTGCAGAAAAGACACCCAATTCATGGGATCCGGACGACGCGCTTCTTATTCCGCTCGAAAATGCGGAAGGGCAGATCGTTGGTTTGATCAGCCTCGATGACCCATCCAATGGACTGCGCCCAGACCAGGCAACCATTGAGTCTGTGGAAGTTTTTGCCGCCCAAGCTGCACTTTTGATCAGCAATACCCTACGGCAGGGTGAGTTGCGCAATCGCATCGATTCGCTGTCGGCGGGTTTGCTGCGCCAGCAGAAGTTGATCGATATCACCCAAAACGATCTTCCGATTTTGCTTCATAAAGACCTTGAGCAGACCATTTCTCTTTACAACCTCGACCAGCGTGCTCAAAGAGTGCGTGCTGGCCTTGCGATCACCAAATCCGTCAGCCGCCAGTTGGATGCGGTGTCTGCGCTCAATGCGCTGGGCCGCGAAACATTGACGCAGTTGGGCATGGCGATCGCCCTGGTAGCCGAAAACACCCCGGACGGTCCGCGTTTGATGCATGTACTTGGCAGCCTGCCGCGCTCCACCAATGTGGAGTCGTTGTTCGGTCAACGCAACCCGCTGCGTGCATGCTTGCAGACCGGAAATCCAATTCTCATTTCAAACCTTGATGAAAATGATGAATGGCGCGATGCCACCTTGCTTACCTCCCTGCGGGCAAAAAGCGTCATCTGTTTACCCGTGCTTGTAGAAAACAAAACTGTGGCTGCCATGCTGGCCATTAGTCATGAGGCATTGCCTGATTTCACCGATGAAGACAGCAAGGTCTATTTGCAGATCTCGCAGCAGGCCTCTCTCATTTTGCAGAACATTTCATTGCTCAGCCAGACGCGCCGCCGCCTTGATGAGGTGAATCTGCTGCTCGATTTCAGCCGCCAGCTTTCGGGTATGGATCCAGATGCGATCGTCAGATCCCTGCTCGATAGTGCCATCCGCGTTCTCCAACATGCACATGCGGGTGTGGCGCTGGTTTGGAATCAACAGACTGAAACCTTGGTTCCGCGCGCGGCTGCTGGTTACGCTGATAACACCACCATGTTGGCCATCAACTATCGGCAGGGTGAAGCCCTGCCGGGCACC
Source organism: Anaerolineales bacterium (assembly GCA_035339375.1). GTDB lineage: Bacteria > Chloroflexota > Anaerolineae > Anaerolineales > Villigracilaceae > Villigracilis. The sequence goes on from DAOQID010000094.1 coordinate 12,075, forward strand.
GTGTTTATGAATCGCTTTGCCCGCCGCGTGGACGAAGTGAATTTTGTTCGCGACTACAACCTGAGCACGGAAAATCTGGCTTTGTATCGTCAGGCCACAGGTGGACGTTTGCCCGTATCCAGTCTGCTTGTCCCGATCGGTACCGCTGACCAGAATCTGGGCTTGCTGGTGTTGGATAATTTCAACGCAACCTCTGCTTTCTCACATGAAGATGAAGCCCTGCTGCTCTCGCTTACCCAGCAGATCGCGCTCTCCCTTGATAATGTTCGTCTGGTGCAAGCCACACAGGAACGCGCCGGGCAGTTGCATGCCTTGAACAATGCTGCAGCTTCACTCACCTCCAGCTTGCGCAGCGACCAATTGATCAATAGCCTGCTCGATCAACTGGTCCCCATCATTCAATACGATACGGCCACATTGTGGCTGCGTGATAAGGACCGCCTCGCAGTTGTTTCCGCGCGCGGTTTCCCCGATACAGAAGAACGCCTTGGCTTATCAGTGGCCGTTCAAGACAGTGCCCTTTTCAAGGAAATGGCGCAGACAGGCCAACCCATTCTTGTAAATGATGTGCGTGAAGATTCGCGCTTTATGCCGGTGGATGCTCCCCGGCTTTCATGGCTTGGCATTCCCATGATCTCCAAAGGTGAAATGGTGGGAGTGCTCGCCGTTGAAAAATGGCAGGCACACTATTACACACGTGAGCAAATTCAAGTGAGCCTGACCTTTGCAAGTCAATCGGCGGTTTCGCTCGATAACGCCCGCATGTATGAAGACAGCGTTAGCCGTGCCACAGAACTCGACCAGCGTTCACAACGCCTTGCCACGCTTAATCGTTTTGCCTCTGCCCTGACCGGCCTGCTCGATACTGACCAGATTCTGAATGTGACTGCCAACGAATTGCTTAAAGGGTTGGGCGCAAAACGCGTCTCTGTTGTGACCTTTGAACGGGGTCGGGCGTACTGGAAGATTTCCTCCCCGCGAACAAGGATCAAACTGCCGCGCCTGCTGCCCGATTCACCCATCTTCAGCCGCCTGCGCGAATCGCTGGGTATTTTCAACACCGATGATGCCCGCAATGAACCTGATCTGGTTCCGCTTGAAGAAATGCTTGGCGACAACCCAACTGCATTATTGGTCCTCCCCCTCACCAGCGGACAAAACCTCTCAGCCCTCATCTTTGCCCAAACATCAGGCGATGCGCGCTTTGGGTTCAACGAGCTTGAAATTGCAAAGACCATTACCAATCAGGCCACTGTCGCGCTTGAAAATGCCCGTTTGTTCCAATTATCTGTCCGTACGGCAGAACGGTTCGCCATCCTCAATGAAACCAGTTCTCTGGTAAATTCAAGCCTGAATCAAGAAGATGTATATCTGGCTGCCCGTAAAGCGGCAGAACGTTTGGTGCCGTTGGATTCCTTCGTCATCACCCTGCTGGATATTGAGAAGAACGAAATCGACCCCGTTTACATGATCGACCGTGGAAAACGCATTTCTGCCGACCGTGTTCCTTTTGGTCAGGGGATGAGCAGTCAGGTCATTTCAACCGGCAAACCTGTTCTGATCTCAAATAGCGAACAGGCGAATGATATCAACACCGTACTGGCTGGCAGCAGCGATGACGAAGAAGAGACCCGCTCCATTGTGGCTGTGCCAATGACCTTGGGCGGAAAAACACTTGGCATGCTCTCCGCTCAAAGTTATCAGGAAGGCATGTACACCGAGGAAGACGTCCAGATCCTCGGAACACTTGCAAATCAGGTTGTGGTCGCCATTCAAAACGGACGGCTCTTTGCAGAAACACAGAGCCTGGCTTCCCAGTTCGAGAAACGCGTTATTGAGCGTACCGCCCAATTGCAGCGTGAACAGCAGAATACAGAAACCCTTTTGCGCATCCTCACAGAGGTTTCCTCCAGTCTCGATCTGGACCGTGCCCTTAACCGTACATTGTCATTGCTAAACGAAGCCATCGGCGCAGAACAGGGTACCATTATGTTATTGCATGCCGAGGACAACCTTTTGCATTACCGCGCAGGCTATGGCTACCTTTCAGATCGCAACGATACCAGTGGACGTGGCTTCACCTTGAGAGTCGGTGAGGGTCTGGCTGGCTGGGTCGTGCAAAACCGTGAAGCCGTTTTGATCGACGACCTTCACGAGGATCCGCGCTGGGTGAGAAGCTCAGCCTCCGGTATGGATCATCGCAGCGCCATTGTGGCCCCCATGCAAGTGGGTGAGGATGTGATCGGTGTGCTCATGGTTTTCCAGCGGGCCACCAATTTCTTCAGTTCAGAAATGCTCAATCTGGTCCGTGCCATTGGCGGGCAGGTGGCGGTTGCGATCAACAATGCTCATCTCTATGAGTTGATCCGTGACCAGGCAGAAAGACTCGGTGTCATGCTCCGCAAGGAACAGGAAGATGCCAGCCGCTCACAAGCCATCCTCGAAGCTGTGGCAGATGGTGTGCTCGTTACCGGTGCCGATAACCGCATCACCTTTGTCAACACTTCCACTGAGCGCATCCTTGCATTGGATGAAGCCCGCCTGCTTGGCAATCCGCTTGATGTGTTTGGTGGTCTGTTCGGAAAAGCCGCCAGCACGTGGATGGAAACCATCCGCCGCTGGTCGGAGGATCCGTCTTCCTATCAATCTGGTGACTCGTATGCCGAGCAATTGGAATTGGAAAATGAACGCATCGCGCTCGTCCACCTTGCGCCTGTGATTTTGCAAAATGATTTTCTCGGTACCGTATCCATCTTCCGCGATATCACGCATGAAGTGGAAGTGGACCGCCTGAAATCGGAATTTGTAGCCACGGTCAGCCACGAACTCCGCACCCCCATGACAGCCATCAAAGGCTATGTGGATATTCTGACCATGGGTGCGGCAGGCGCTCTCACCGAAAACCAATTGCACTTCCTCGATATTGTCCGTAACAATATCGAACGTCTCAATATCCTCGTCAACGACCTGTTGGATATTTCCCGCATTGAAGCTGGACGAGTGACCTTGAACCCGCAATCCGTCAACCTGCGCGAGATCGCCGAAGATGTCATCGCAGAGACGTTGCGCCGTTCACAGAACGAAAATAAACCCATGGCCCTCTCACTGGATGCCCCGGCGAAGATGCCCCAGGTCATGGGTGATAGCGACCGTGTCCGTCAGATTATCGGTAACCTGGTGGATAACGCGTTCAATTACACGCCCAGCAATGGCACCATCCGCGTGAACATTCACCAGGAAAAAGATGAGGTTCAGGTGGATGTGCAGGACAACGGTGTGGGCATTGCACTGCAAGATCAAGGCCGTATCTTTGACCGCTTCTTTCGCGGTGAACACCCCCTTGTTCTCGCCACACCCGGAACAGGGTTGGGATTACCCATCGTCCGCCAACTGGTCGAAATGCATAGCGGACGCATCTGGATGACAAGCACAGGTGTGCCAGGCGAAGGCAGCACATTTTCCTTCACCCTGCCCACCGTACATAATGGAGTTTGAATGGCAAGGATCTTAATAGCAGAAGACGAACCAGATATTCGTGAACTTGTCGCGTTCACCCTGCGCTTTGCGGGGCATGAAGTGACGGCAACCGCCAATGGAGAAGAAGCCCTGCAGCAAGCCGGGCAGATCATTCCCGATATCATCATCATGGATGTGCGCATGCCGCGCATGACCGGCTACGACGCCTGCCGTGCCATGAAAGCTGACCCCATTTTGAAGGATATCCCTGTGGTCTTTCTTTCGGCCAAAGGACAGGATTCAGAGATCCAAACTGGCCTGGAAGCAGGCGCTGAGGAATACCTGCTCAAACCCTTCGCCCCCGACCAGCTTTCAGAACGTGTAAAGGCGATTCTTTCGAAATTCGGAAAATAACGATTCAATGAGCGCAATCATTCTCGACGGTTCGATGGTGCATTATGAGGCATTGGGACGCGGACGCCCCATTGTCTTTCTGCACGATTGGGTCGGCTCATGGCGATACTGGGTCAATGCCATGCAAGTCGCATCCACATCGTTCCGCGCCTATGCGCTCGACCTCTTTGGTTTTGGCGATACTTCACGCGACCCATTGCGCTATTCCCTCGATAAACAATCCGAACTCGTCAATCGCTTTTTGCAGGAAATGGGTATCGGCAAAGTGGCATTGGTGGGGCATGGCCTCGGCGCCCTCGTTGGTTTTACCTACCTCAAACAATTCCCATCGACCGTTGACCGTATGATGGCAGTCAACTGTCCGTTTGAATATGATTCGGTCAATACCCGCCTGCGGACCGCTGCCATGCCTGAACTGGTCGATTGGCTGGCAGGCCGCACCCCCGAAGCTGTATCCGCACTTTCCGATGCGGCCAAAGCCGACCCGCAAGCTGTTTCTGCTTCGATGGCCAGTTTGCAGGGAAATAACTACTTCGCGGCCATTCGTGATCTTGGTGTTCCCTGCCTGTTCGCCTATGGCTCGGAAGACCCCGCCATCAGCATGCCCACCCCAGACCGGGTCGATTCGCTTCCAATGCACATGCATCTGGTCACGCTCGAAGAATCAAGTCACTTCCCGATGGTGGATAACCCCACCCGCTTCAACCGCCTCATGACCGATTTCCTCGCCCTAGATTCAGGGGCCAGTCCGCGCGAACTGCAAATGAAAGAAGAATGGAAACGCAGGGTGCGTTAGGAAGAAAAGAAACTTGAATTGACATCCCGCCCTGAGTATAAAAAAACAGCCTCCCGAAAATAGGGAGGCTGTTTTTGAACCAGACAAAGCCGACTAGCCGCCGCTTCCCAC
>DAOQID010000095.1:0-14434 GCA_035339375.1 Anaerolineales bacterium
TATAAGATTTGATTTCTGCCATCCATTACTAGATTCAGATGATGGCGACCTGAATTCACTTATTTTACAGGGAAACAAAATCTCGTCAACCGCTGTAAATAGGACGACGGTCAGGGCATGACCATTGGTTTAGAAAATAAAGAGTAGGCTTTTTACATATCCACAAATTTGGAGAACATTTCAGGGGTGAGCAATTTTTCCAATAGATCGAATTCGTAGATGGTACGTTTGACCGCAGCAGCACGAGCGTAGGCAAATTTTGCCCCCTGAACAGGCGAATCAAGATTCATCTTCGCATGAGAATCCGCTGGGAGCAGGGACAGTGATAATTTGCGGAGAAAAGGTACAAAGTACAGCCAGTCCATGGGCATGTAGAGTTTGCCGGAGTGCAGGCTTGGGCTTTCGATCAGGTCCTTTTGAACGGGATCAATTTCGGGCGGTGTGGGAGGCGTGCCGCTGGGGTGTGAATCAAGCCACATGGTGACGTAGTTGGTATGGGAGTAGAAATCCTGTACGGTGTGGGTCAATCTGCCAAAAGCGATCCAGGCAGAGAGGACACCAGGCGAAAGCAGGGATGCGATGACAAATCCGCGCTGTTCGATGACGTACCGATGACCTTCGTCAATGGCGTTGTTATCATAATGGAATTCATCATGGCCGATCTGACCGCTGAGGGCATCTTGTTTGCAATTGGCCGCGATGATGATCTCAAGCGCACGCGGACTGACACGGCCCTCAAGGGCTTCGCGGGTCATTTCCTGATGAATGGGGATAAGCATTTCAAAATTATACCCAGTCTGGGCTGGAGAATCTGTGCGGGGCTTCAAACTGGTTATAATGCCTGCATGACTTTTTATACTGCAAAGGGTGACGACGGCACAACAGGCCTGCTGGGCGAGGGCCGTGTCCCCAAATATCATGCCCGCATGGAAGCGGTCGGCGCATTGGATGAAGCCTCGGCTGCGCTGGGGCTGGCACGTGCACAATCCGCGGCACCGCAAACGGCTTCGATTTTGCTTGAAGCACAGCGCGATCTGTACAAACTGATGGCTGAGGTGGCGGCCACACCGGAAAACGCGGAGCGTTTCCGCTTCATCAATGAAGCCCGCGTGAAATGGCTTGAAGAACAGACCAATGAATTAAGTGCGGTCGTTGAAATGCCAAAAGAGTTCATTTTGCCAGGTGACACGCTTGGCGGGGCGGCTCTTTCAATGGCGCGTGCCATCATTCGCCGTGCTGAACGCCGTGTGGTGGGGCTGTTCGATGAAGAGGAAGTAGGCAACCCCGATCTGCAGCGTTATCTCAATCGGCTTTCATCGCTGTGTTTTGTGCTTGAATTGCTTGAAAACCAAAACGCGGGCAAACAAACTACACTGGCAAAAGCATAAAAACAACAGAGTGCCTTGGATAAAGAATGGCGCCCTGTATTACTCTACATTTAATTAAACTCACCTTACATAGCGCTGTGAAAACTGATGAAGGCATTGACCACAGACGGCAGACCACGATCAAAGTTTAGACAAACCTCGCGCCGTATCAACTCAAGTGCGCAAAGTGAGCACACAAGGAAAACATGACAGGTACGATACTCAATATTGCAACCATTCTTCTGGGCGGGGTTATTGGTTTGATCTTCGGTTCACGTATTCCGGAGCGGTTCAAAGGCACCGTCATTGCCGGCATGGGATTGTTCACCGCGGCAATGGGACTGCAGATGTTCTTGAAAAGTGAAAACCAGTTGGTGGTGCTCGGCGCACTCATCATCGGCGCATTGACCGGCGAATGGTGGAAACTTGAAGACAGGCTGCAAGCCCTGGGGCAAACCCTCGAACAGCGTTTCTCGCAAGATTCAGAAACAGGTGCGGGCTCCAAATTCGTGCGTGGATTCATGGTATCCTCGCTTTTATTTTGCATCGGCCCGATGGCCATCCTTGGCTCCATTCAGGATGGTTTGACAGGCGATTACCAACTGCTGGCTGTAAAATCCATGCTGGATGGTTTCGCCGCAATCGCATTTTCATCCACGTTGGGAGTGGGTGTATTATTCTCATCGGTCGTCGTGTTCGTGTACCAGGGCGGAATCAGTCTGCTCGCCGGGCAGCTTAATTCCATCGTCACCGACCCGATGATGAATGAATTGACCGCCACCGGCGGGGTGCTTTTGATCGGGGTGGGCATCAGCAACCTGCTGGAACTCAAAAAGATTCGCGTTGGGAATTTCCTGCCTGCATTAATTGCGGCTCCATTGATCGTTTGGATCCTGGGTTTATTTTAGAAATGACACGAAAAAGACTCTACAAAATTTTAGGACTATTCAGCGCTGCGGTTCTGCTTGCGCTGGCGACTGCTTTTCCGCTTATCAGAGGGCTGCTCTCCCCCGATTCAAAACCCAACCCTGAGCAAAACATCTTCGAAATGCCCTTGTGTGATCTGCAGCCCAGCGGGCTATGCCTTGTCACTTTTGGCGCCATCTCCTCAGCAGAAATGGCCATTGTCCTCCAAACACCCGGTGGAGAATACCCCGCCTTTTACCTGCGTGCCACACATCAAGGTGTGGAAAACACCTATCCGTGCGAGGCGGGGTCCCTGCCCAATCAGGTCATCTGTGTGGGTGCGCGCACCCCTCTTGGAGAACCGCTTGAGATCAAGGTATTTACCAACGAAAGCGATCTGCTGATCGCCAGTGGAAAATTCAATGTCTCTGCAATGGCGACCACCCTTTTAGGGAGCAACAGCGGATTCAGTGTCATGGGCAAAATGGCCACCCCCACCCCATCTCCCTCGCCTTCCCCATCGCCCACCGTGCAAGTCATCTTCACACCCACTTCCGCTCCCATAGCCACTATGACCTCCACACCGGACGTTGGTTACCCCAACCCATAAATGACAAATTTGAACTACAAAGATCGCAAAGAAAAAAGTTAAAACGCAGCGATCTTCACAGTAAAACGGGCGAATGTGCGGTAGAAGAACTTCAACCCCTGTTTTCCCCCAGTCATTACGGTTCAAAAAAGCTAAATTCTTATGAACAACGAACTGCCAGCCAAAAGCATTCAAGTGCTCACTCAACAATGGGGGCTTATCCTTGCATTGCTGACCTTCATAGGCTGGGGCTCCCTCTTGCTCTATGCTCATTTAAAACGGAACACAGGCTTCCAGTTCACCGATCTTGAGTTAGCCGCCCTATCCTTGGGCGGCTGGCCCCTGCCTGCCTTGTTGATTTCCTTTCCAGTGCTGTTTCTAAGCGCGTTTCTTCCTGCTGGCGTTCTCATCGGCATTACGGCGGTCATCCTTCTTACCAGCGGAGGAATTGCCCTTCGCGCCATTTGGAAGGGGAATTCGCCCTGGGCGTTGGTCCCTGTTTCCATTTTTCTCGTGCTGGCTTTTCTGCGGCTGGGTCTTGTGGCCGATGTGATCATGCCAATGTATTTCGACTCTGCCGAACATTACCGCATCATTCGTGAATTACTCGATTCCGCCTGGCCCACCGCTTCTTATTATCACCTTGGCTATCACGTCATCATCGCAGCCTTTGTGCGCATCAGCGCCGCTGACCCTGCCAGTGTCATGCTCATCTTCGGGCAATTGATTCTTGCAGCACTGCCCCTGCCGATCTTCTTTTTGCTGTACCGCGCCACCTTCTCGAAATCGGCGGCACTCCTCGGTGTGATCTTCGCCGCTTTCGGCTGGTTCATGCCGGCACATGCGGTCAACTGGGGGAAGTATCCCGCCCTGCTTAGCCTGCTCTTGCTTCAATTCACGTTGGGAATCCTTCTCATCAAAAAAAATTGGATGCCCGCTGTGGCGGCACTTGCCGCCACGGTCATCCACACCCGTTCGGTGATTCTGCTCGCCCTGTTTGGCGCGGCCTGGATTCTTGCCAACCTGTGGGAAGGTCAACCCCACCCAAGGCGCCGCCTCATTTTGGCGGTGGTCGCCACCATGCTGGGAATGCTGACTCTGATCATTTACCGGAACCCGATTCTCGGTCCGATTTTGGAGCCGTATGCGACGCTCATCACGCTTCTTTCCGCGCTGTTGGCTGCTTCCGTTTTCAAGGCCTTCTCTCACCCGATCATGGTCTCTCTGCTCATCATCCTGCTTATCCTTACAGCCATTTTTATCCCCGTCTCTTCATCGTTGACCCTGCTTGACAGGCCATTGGCCGAAATGATCCTCTTTCTACCGCTTGCCTTCATTGGCGGGTTGGGCGGTGCGCGTCCGCTGAAATTTATTGCGCCTGCGCTGGCTGCATTGATCATCCTGAATGCATGGATGAACATCAGCTTCGGACCTTCGAAATGCTGTCAACTGGTAAGCCGTGACGATGCAACCGCGCTTGATTGGGTCGGCAGGCATTACAAAAAGGATTCGGTCATCGCCATTGCGGGGGTCAACCTGAATATTAACGCTTTTGGCAGACCCATGCGCGGTGCAGGCATTGATGCGGGCATTTGGATTAACCCGCTGACAGGGATCCAAACCATCCCCTTCCCCAACTCCACCAACTTTGCTTCACCAGAAGCTCATGACCAGCTTTGCAGCAACGGGATCACCCACATTTATGTCGGCGCAAGGCCGCAGAGTTTTGCCCCCGATTTTGCCGAGTTGGTTCCAGAATGGTACGAAACCACCTTCTCGCTTCCGAAAGCACATATTGTCAAAGTGCTTAACTGTAAATAACCCAACTTGCCGCCTTTAGCAGAGGAATTCAAAAAAGACCGTCGACGGTTGTCGACGGTCTTTTACTTCTGCGCTTATCCAAAACGCCCCATGATGTAATCTTCGGTTTTCTTTTGCTTCGGCGTGGTGAACATCTTTTTGCCTTCGTCATATTCGATCAACTCACCCTGCAAAAAGAAAGCCGCATGGTCGGCGGTCCGCGCCGCCTGCTGAACGGAATGCGGCACAAGGATGATCGTGTATTCCTTTTTCAATTCCTGCAAGGCGGCTTCCACCTTGCCCGTGGAGATCGGGTCGAGACCCGAAGTGGGTTCATCGAGCAAAACGACTTCAGGTTGCAGGGCCAGCACACGCGCAAGGCAGACACGTTGCTGCTGCCCGCCTGAAAGCGCATTCGCAGGGTCATTCAATCGGTCTTTCACTTCATCCCAGATCGCGGCAAGTTTCAAACTGCGCTCCACAGCCTCATCCAGCCTGGATTTTCGCTTTTCACCCGCCATTTCCAATCCATAAACCACATTCTCGCGGATGCTCATTGGCAGTGGTACGGGACGGGCAAACACCATCCCCACCTTGCGGCGCAGGGCCACAACATCAACCTTCGGGTCAAGGATGTTTTCACCATCGATCAAAATCTGACCTGAACTGGCGCGCACTTCGGTCAGGTCATTTAAGCGGTTGAGACAGCGCAGCAGCGTGGATTTTCCGCCACCTGCCGGGCCGAACAAAACGGTCACCGCATTCTGGCGAATTTCCATGTTCACACCGCGCAGTGACTCGGTGCCGTCGGAATATTGCAGGGAAAGATTTTCGATAAGGATTTTATTGTTCATTTGCGATATTCAACTTGCAATGGATGGTTACCACTGGCGTTTCGCACGTGCCCGTGAACGGATCACCGTGGCGATGACATTCATGGTCAGCACAAAAACCAGCAGGACGAGCGCCGTACCATACTGGATCTGGATCGGCATTTCAGGGACCTGTGTGGAAATCACAAATAGATGATACGGCAATGCCATGGTCGCATCGAATGGGGAACCGGGCAAACGCGGCAAAAAGAAGGCTGCACCCGTAAAAAGGATCGGCGCCGTTTCACCGGCAGCCCGTTCCAACCCCAGGATGACCCCAGTGAGAATACCGGGCAGGGCCTCCTTTAACACAATTCGGCGGATGGTCTGCCAACGGGTGGCTCCAAGAGAAATGCTCACCGTGCGGAAAGCCTGCGGCACGGAACGCAGCGACTCTTCTGCGGTGCTGATGATGACAGGCAGGGTCATAATGGAAAGGGTCAGGGAAGCGGCGAGGATGGATGTGCCGAATTTCAGAAAAAGCACGAACAGACCCAGGCCAAACAAGCCATACACCACGGAAGGAATCCCAGCCAGATTAATGATCGCGAGACGGATCATGCGAGTCAACGCCGTATCTTTGGCATATTCTGCCAGGTAAATGGCCGCGGCAATGCCCAAGGGCACGGAGAAAACAGCGGTGCCCACCGTCAGGTACAACGTACCGATGATCGCGGGAAGGATTCCGCCTTCGCGCATTCCATCGCGGGGGAAACCCGAAAGGAATTCGAGCGAAATGGCCGAACCGCCCTTGAAAAGGATGAAAACGATCGTACCGACAATGGGAATGACCGTGACGACCGCCATCAAAGTGATGAGGCCGAAACCGAGCTTTTGAACCGTATGACGATTGCGTGCAAGTAATTTCATCATAATTGAAAACAGGGCTTCTTTCTTCTTCTCTCTTTCCTTTACGCCATTCGATAAAAAAGAAAGGGAGCAAAAACTCTACGAAAGGATTCTCTCCGCTCTTTTCTTGGCACGGAAGACCACCGCCGAAGCGATGACATTGACGACCAGTGAGATCAGGAAGAGCACCATGCCAATGAAGAACAGCACATGATAATGTGTGCTGCCATTTGCCACCTCACCCATTTCAGCGGCAATGGTCGCGGTCATGGTGCGGACCGGGGAAAAGAGGCTGCCCAAACTGGAAGCCAGCACAGGCGCATTCCCTGTCACCATCATCACGGTCATGGTTTCGCCGATGGCGCGCCCAACCCCGAGCATGATGGCAGTGAGTACACCCGAACGGGCGGCAGGCAGGGTCACCCGCCAGATGGTCTGCCATTTGGTGGCACCCAAAGCCCAGGCACCTTCACGATACGCACGCGGAACTGCGTCCAGCGCATCTTCGGCTACAGAGACTACTGTCGGCACGGCGATGCCACCCAACAGCAGGGATCCTGTAAAAGCGGTCAGACCCGTTGGCAGGTCCAGAAAGACACGCAGAAATGGAGAGACGATCAAAATTCCAAGAAAGCCCAACACCACAGAAGGAAGTCCGCCCAGCAACTCCACCAAGGGTTTGAGAATTTCACGCACCCAGCGCGGAGCGATCTCGGAAATATACACGGCGGTACCAATTCCAAACGGAACGGCGATCAATGCCGCGCCCAGTGTAACGATGAGCGAACCGCTGATCAACGGAAGAATGCCGAAATAATTTTCGATCGGGTACCAGCGCACATTGAGCAGGGCTGAAGATTCCACTTCGCTCAAGGTGGGCAATCCTTCGCGCAAAAGGAAGAAGAAGATCAACGCCACGAACAGAATGGCAGAATAACCCGAAGCCTGGATCAGGCGGGTGATGATGAACTCACGAAGGGACAGGGATTTTTCCATGGCGGTCTCTATTTCACAGGCACAAACCCAAGATCGGCCACAATCTGCTGAGCCTCGGCGGAAAGGATCCACTCAAGATACTCTTTGATGACGCCGCTGGGTTCACCATTGGTATACATGTAAAGATCGCGCGCGATCGCATAACTTTTGTCGTTCACAGTTTCGATCGAAGGCAGCACATAGGGTGCGCCCGCTTCTTTTGCAATGGCGATCATTTTCAGATCATCGGGCACATACCCCAACCCATCATAGCCGATGGCATTCGGGTTATCACGCACTTCAGAGATGATGCCCTCCGAAGACGGCAGCAGCAACGTATCTGTGGAAAACAGGGTCTTATCTTCCTTGTTTCCCAAACGCAGCACGGTCTCCAAAAAATATACATGCGTACCCGAATTGGTTTCACGCGAAAGTTTTACGATCGGACGATCATCACCGCCCACCTCGCTCCAATTGGTGATCTTGCCGCTATAAATATCGGATATCTGTTGCAAGGTCAACTCGTTGACAGGGTTTTCAGGATTCACGATCACAGCAATGGCATCGCGCGCGATGATATGTTCAACAGGCGTCACACCTTTCGCTTGTGCCTCGGCGATCTCCTCATCCTTGATCTTGCGTGAAGCATTGGCGATCCCCACTGTGTTGTTGATGAGAGCCGCAATTCCCGTCCCTGAACCGCCGCCCGTCACCGAAATGCGCACATCAACATGGTCCGCCTGATATTTCTCAGCCCAGGCCAACGCCAGATTGACGATGGTATCGGAACCCTTGTTTTCAATGTATTGAGCCGCTGTATCAGAAACAGCATTGGAAGAAGATGTCCCTCCGCAGGAAACAAGCAGGAAAGAGACAAGTAAAAAGAAAAAAGCAGCGCGTTTCATTGGGATGGATTATAGTCGTTGGCAGGCTCAGAAACAAGTAGACAAATCGAAACAAACGCGCCGAAAACTGACCCTGATCCAAAAAATCAAATCTCCCTTTATCATTCGCCCTCATCCTTCATCCCTTTCTTTGATAAAATCATTTCATGGACGCAACCCAACCCGCCTTCACCATCCAAAACATGGATTTTTACTACAGCGGCGCCAAAAAGACGCTGTCGAATATCAACCTTGAGATTCAGCCGCAAAAAGTGACCGCACTCATCGGCCCGTCAGGATGCGGCAAATCAACGTTTTTACGCTGCCTCAATCGCATGAACGACACCATCCCCGGCACACATGTGGACGGGAAGATCCTGCTCAAAGGCGAGGATATCTACGCCCCCGCCATGGATGTGGTCACCCTGCGCCAGCGGGTGGGCATGGTCTTTCAAAAACCGAATCCATTTCCACAGTCCATTTTCGATAACGTGGCTTTTGGTCCACGTGTGATGGGCATGGATGTAAACCTGAACGAAGTGGTGGAAAAAAGCCTCACCGCCGCCGCACTGTGGGATGAAGTGAAAGACAATTTGAAATCCGACGCCATGAGCCTATCCCTCGGCCAGCAGCAGCGTTTGTGCATTGCCCGCGTGATCGCCGTTCAACCTGAAGTCATCCTCATGGATGAGTCCACTTCTGCGCTTGACCCCATCGCCACCCTGCGCGTGGAAGAACTGATCGCCGATTTGAAAAAAGACTACACCATCGTCATCGTCACCCACAACATGCAGCAAGCCGCCCGCGTTTCAGACCACACCGGCTTCTTCTGGCTGGGAGAATTGGTCGAGTTCGCACCGACCAATCAGATGTTCACCGTTCCAAAAGAGGAACTGACCGAAGCCTACATCACAGGCAGGATGGGATAGAAATTAACAATGAAAATAAAAACCCGCCCCGAGTATTTCGGGGCGGGTTTGTTTTGCCAATTCTTTTTACGAACCCTTCTGACCTTTCCAGAATTCATCATCACTGGATTTGATCTCGCCAAATTCACCTGTGGCGATAAATACGGTACGCTCGCAGATATTGGTTACACGGTCGGCCACACGTTCCAGATTATGGGCCACCCACAACAACCAATTCGCGCGCTCAATGGTCTTTGGATCCTGGATCACGAACATCATCAACTCGCGATAGATCTGGTTGTAGAGCGCATCCACCTCATCATCTTCCACAGGGATGGCATTGGCAGCCTGCACATCTTCGTTGACAAAAGCGGTCAACGCACGATGGAGCATATCGGCGCCTTTTTGAGCCATGCGCGGAATATCGATCAACGGCTTGAGCAGGGTTTCCTCACCCATGCGAATGTTGATGTTGGCGATGCCTTTGGCGTAATCGCCCATGCGCTCCAACTCTGAAATGATTTCCATGGTGGAGGCCAGCAGGCGCAGGTCATGTGCCATTGGCTGCTGGGTCGCAATGAGGATCATCAACTGATTTTCGATCGCAAACCGCTTTTTGTTGATTTCCTTGTCTTCGGCGATTAATTTCTCAGAAGCCTTGATGTCGCGCTTCTTCAACGCTTCCACCGAGCCGATGATGGCATGTTCCACCATGCTGCCCAGCAAAAGCACTTCATCTTTCACCAGTTGAATTTCACTCTCAAATGTTTTTCTGATCATAAGACCTCTGATGGTTTTTCTTATTTTACTACCATCAACTACGTGTGACGATAGTCCGCTGGGGTAATGCCCTGCCCGGTCAGCCAAAGGCGCAGACGCTCCTCAATTTGGTCGCGCACGCGTCGGGTATGGGTGATGCGCTGTTCGTCATCCCCGGCGAATTTGGCAGGATCATCAAAAGGCCAGTGTTCATGTGTCCCCATGTTGAGGAAGACAGCAGGACAATTCTCTTCGGCATCGGCACACACTGTGACGACGTGCGCAAAAACAGCCCGTCCAAGATATTCCATGACCGATTTGGAAAATTGCCCCTCCATATGGATGCCCACCTCGCGCATCACCGCCTGGACCTCGGGCAGGATCCTGCCCTTTGGCTCGGTGCCTGCGCTGAACACTTCGAAGTGCTCCCCTGCCAGGGCACGCAGCAACCCTTCAGCCATCTGGCTGCGTGCGGAGTTGCCAGTGCAAAGAAAAATGACCTTTGGTTTGTTCATCGTTTTCTCCATGATTTCATTGCGAGGGTGTGTTACCCAAAGCGTCCCGTCACATAATCTTCGGTGCGTTTATCCTGCGGACGGGTGAATATCTTTTTGGTTTCATCAAATTCGATCACACCGCCTGCGCGCTGTTCATCGATCATCATCATGGCGGTGAAATCAGAAGCACGTGCCGCCTGCTGCATGTTGTGGGTAACGATGATGATGGTGTAGTTCTTCTTCAACTCCTGCATCAGTTCTTCGATGCGGAGCGTGGAGATGGGGTCGAGCGCGGAAGCAGGTTCATCCATGAGAATGATCTCAGGCTGAATGGCGATGGTGCGGGCAATGCATAACCGCTGCTGCTGACCGCCGGAGAGGGCATATGCGCTTTGTTGAAGTTTATCCTTCACCTCATCCCACAAGGCGGCACTGCGCAGGGACTGTTCCACAAGGTCATCCATTTTTCCCTTGAAGTTATTAATGCGTGCGCCCCAGGCAATGTTTTCATAAATGGATTTCGGGAACGGGTTTGGCTTTTGAAAGACCATGCCGATCTTGCGGCGCACTTCCACGGGGTCAATATTTTTACCATAGAGGTTTTGTCCCTGCAGCAACAATTCGCCGGTGACATGACAGCCCTGCACAAAATCGTTCATGCGGTTCAACGAACGCAGCAGCGTGGATTTTCCACACCCTGAAGGCCCGATGATCGCAGTGATCTTCTGCGGCTCGATTTTAATGCTTACATCCCTTACTGCGGTGAAATTGCCGTAGTGAATGGAGAGCTTGTTGGATTCGATTGCGTAATTTTTTTCCATGGGTTTATATCCACAAATTCCAGATTACCAGCGTCTCTGAAAGCGATTACGCAGCAAAACCGCGGTTGCATTCAGCGACAAAAGAAGAACGAGCAGGACAATGATCGCACCCGCCGCAATGGCATGGAATTCAGACTGGGCGCGGGTGGTCCATTGATAGATTTGAATGGGCAGGGCCGTGAATTTTGAAAATGGCCCGGATGGGTCGAGGCTGATAAAAGTGGAGGCCCCCACCACGATCAACGGTGCGGTCTCGCCGAGCGCACGCGAAAGCGCAAGAATGCTGCCAGTCAGAATACCGGGCAACGAATTCGGCAGCACATGGTACCAAACGGTCTGCCAGCGGGTGGCACCCACGCCATACGCCGCCTGCCTGAGCGAATCCGGCACTGCCTTGATCGCCTCCTGTGCGTTGATGATGATCAACGGAAGAACAAGCACGCCCATCGTCAGCCCCGCCGAAAGGATCGTGCGTCCATTCGAATCGGTGATGCCGAACAAGGCTCCACTGGTCAAAGGCTCCAGCACACGGACAAAGATGGCCAGCCCCAACATGCCATAGACGATGCTGGGCACACCCGCCAGGTTATTGATGTTGGTCTGAATAATGGCGGTGAACCAATTCTTCGGCGCATATTCCTGCAAATAGATCGCCGCGCCGGTGCCGATCGGCAGTGCGAACAGGATCGCAATTCCCACCAGCCACAACGACCCCAACACAGCGGTCCGCACCCCTGCGAATTCAGCCTTCGATGACATGGGAGTGACCAAAAACTGCGGGGTGAGCCATGAGCGGAATTCAAGCTGTGCCTTGGGGTATTTCTCTGCAACCTCTGCACGGATATCCTCGCCATTCATCAACGAATCGGTCATACTCCAGGTGGCTTTGGTATCCAACTGCACAAGACGTTCCATGAACAGGTTGAACAGATCCGCTTGTGAACGCTCGGCCACAGGCTGTTCATTGTTTAATTTCTTGTATGCACCCGAAGAAAGATTCTCTTTGAGAATGGCGGCCAGTTCCTCCTGAGTCAGATTCGCGATCGGGGTGGAGGTGAATTGAGCGGGATCCTTTTTATATTCGTAGGCAATGTAGCCGAAGGCGCCATCCACCACGTTGTAAATCAACGCCATCAAACTGACGATCGCGATCAACAACGCCGAGAGGAACAGGGCCTGCCAAAGGGTCGCCACACGATAACGCGCATCGAGCATGCGCCGAAATTCCCGGTCTTGCGGGTAATGTTGATTCATATTCATGTGATTACTCATATCTTTCCCTGAAGCGGCTCACCACCCATTGACTGATCAGATTCAACACAAGGGTCAACAGAAACAACATCATCGCAATGGCAAAGAGGCTGGTGTAATCAATGCTGTTATAGGAAAGGTCACCGCCGCTGATGCGGGCGATATGACCGGTCATGGTTTCAGCCGCATCCAGTGGATTGAACGAAAAATTCGGGCCTGAGCCTGATGCCACAGCAACGATCATCGTCTCCCCGACAGCGCGTGAAATGCCCACGATCAGCGCGGCGCCGATCCCCGAAAGCGCCGCAGGCACAACCACCTGCAGGCTGGTCTCCACTTTGGTGGCACCCATTGCATAAGCGGCTTCGCGCAGTGAACGAGGCACGGCGCTCAAGGCATCCTCACTCATCGAAGAGATCAGCGGCAGGATCATGATGCCCATCACGATCCCCGCCGACAGCATGTTATAAACTTGAAGCTGATCGCCGATCATGGATTTCAATACCGGGGTGACGAACAACAAGGCAAAATACCCGTAAACAACCGTTGGGATACCGGCAAGCACTTCAAGAATTGGTTTCAGAATGGAACGTGACTTAAAGGAGGCATACTCACTGAGGTAGATGGCGGCAGCCAGCCCAAGCGGGAGGGAGATGGAGATGGCGATAAAACTTGTCACCAGGGTGGCTGAGACCAGGGCCCAAATACCGTATTGTCCGATGCCCGGCTGCCATTTTGTCGTGCCCAGGAATTTTGCCAGCGTTACATCGGGGTCGGTGAAAAATAGCATGGCTTCCTTGCCCAATTCATACACAATGGCAATGGTCACAAAAATAGACAAAACTCCCGCAAGAAAAAGCAACACTTGAATGGCGCTTTCAGCGGGGCGGAGTTTCTTTTGTAAATTGAGCGGGCGGAAGTTTTTATTTTCCGCGGTCATATTTTCCTGTTTCATGTTCGCTCTATGGTTTCCAGTCCAGATCCACTTAACGGAGCAATGTGTGGATCTGTGATTACAGCATAAATGGGCTGGCCTCAATTCAGAGACCAGCCCGTCGGCATATTTTTCTTTTAGTTCCCGGTGGCAGTCATCCAGGCGTCCATCGAAACCTGAAGGGCATCGGCAGGGGCGGGGAAGTAACCCACATCGAGAATGTTGTCGTTGACGTTGTTCAGGTAAAAGTAGATGAACGCGGCCACCTGGGGTTTCTCGGCCATGATCTTCGCATCCGAGTAGATGAAGAGCGGGCGGGCCAGCGGATAGGTTCCGTTATCCACATCTTCCTGATTCGGTGCAACACCTTCGATATTGATGGCCTTCAAAGCACCGGAGTTCTCAGAGTAGTAGGCGAAACCAAAGTAACCAATCGCATAGGGGCTGCCTTCCACACCTTGAACAAGGACATTGTCATCTTCCGAGAACTGCGCACCCTCGAGACCAAGGACGGCTTCTTCACCAAGTTTCACATCGGCTTTGCCTTCGGCATTCGGGGTCAACGGGGCAACCACGGCTTCCACAAAATAATCAAACGTACCACTGTCTGCGCCGGGGCTGTACACAAGGATGGCTTCAGCGGGGTAGCCTGCATCCACCTGATCCCAGGTCTTGAACTCGCCTGTGTAGATCTTGCCAAGCTGTTCCTTGGTGAGAGATTCAACAAAATCATTTTCGGCACTCACAACAACGGCAAGGGCATCGGTTCCCACACGGAATTCGACTGGTTCGCGGCCAATTGCTGCACAGGCTTCAACTTCGCTGTCTTTGATCGGGCGGGAGGCATTCGCAATGTCGGTTTCACCGGTCTTGCAGAAACGCTCGAAACCAGCGCCAGAACCGATGCTATCCACGGTGATGTTGCCGGTATAGCCTTCCTGTTGGAAGAGCTCAGACATGCGTTCCGAAAGTGGGAACACTGTGGAAGAACCAGCAGTGATGATGTCACCTTCCACGGCGTC
>DAOQID010000095.1:14534-16761 GCA_035339375.1 Anaerolineales bacterium
GGCTCTTAAGGTCAATGGAAGAATGGGTTAACGTCTTGTTAAGGCTTGGGACGAGGGCGTTAAACAAAATGTCCACCATTTCTGGTGGACACCGTCTCCGATCTGGAGACACGAAGGAGGAGAAGAACGCTGCTATTGATTCTCTGCCGCAACAACAGAAGAAGGTCCCAGCAACGAGACTTCAGAAAGAATGGGGTCGTGCCAATTCCATGTGTTGATCTCTGAGACGGCGCGATAGGCGGTGAGATCAAGCTGCAACGGGGTGACCGAAACAAATCCATCGGATAAAGCGCCGACATCGGTTCCCGACTCAGGGACACCTGTTGGGGCTTCCCCGCCGATCCAGTAATAGGGACGGCCGCGCGGGTCCACACGTTCATCGAGTCGGCTGTGATACACGCGCAAGCCTTGTCGTGTCATACGAAAACCTTGAATCTCTTCCTGTTTGAGGAACGGTACATTGACGTTCAACAATGTGTCAGCGGGCAACCCATGCTGCAGGACGTTCCGAACAGCCATCCCTGCGGCAAGAGCGGAAGGTCCAAAATCGATCGGGCCGACATGCCCTTCGGGTATTTCCAAAGAAACAGCAACACCGGGCAGCCCTGCGATCACGGCTTCCATTGCAGCGGTTACGGTTCCGGAGTAGGTCACATCGTGGCCCAGGTTCGCACCGACATTAATGCCCGAAACAACCAGGTCAAATTTCTCCTTGAAATATCCCAGGGTTGCCAGCGCCACGCAATCGGAAGGGGCGCCGTCACTACCAAAAGCCTGCGTACCATCGCTGAGATGAAACTCGCGCACACGCAAGGCACGGTCCAGTGTTTTTACATGACCGCCGCCAGACCAGTTTCGGTCGGGGGCAAGGATCGTCACTGCGCCAAGTTTACGCATTTCCTGTGCCAGAGCCAGGAGTCCGGGCGCAAGCACACCATCATCATTTGTAACCAGTATGTTCTTTGTCATTCTATCCATTCTTCTTAAAGAGCCAATTCCAAAAATTCCTGCTCATCCAAAATCTCATAGCCACGGTCTTTATCGTCCCATTTGGCAACGACCAATGAAGCCCATAGCAATGCAAGCAGGGGTACGATCACAACCAAATACAGCGCAATGCAAAAAATCAACATCTCAACCTACCCTTCAATTTGTCGTTATCGCTCGTCGTGCAAAGAGGCTGCCAAGGTAGTTCAATGCCCAACTGCCCAGTATTTTGAACATGCCCCACTCATTCTGCTTGCGGACCTTTGTGGTTCGGTTCTTCAAAGCGGCCAGCAGGTCGGCGGCTGTTTTGCCTTCGAATTCAGTTGCTCCGAAACCGATGGTTTCGAGGATGTGAGCGTCGCTGCTGCCTGTCCGCGCGAGTTTGAGGCGGTTCGAAAGCAGGCTGGCCGAGTGATTGCTGACCCTGTCAATGGAGGTGCCGTTGTAGGTTTCAATTCCGATCAGGGTTTCAGCCACCTTTCGATTACGCAGGGCTTTCAAAATGGACATGGCGTTCAAACTCTTCATCCCCATTCCGCCTGCCATGGGGTGCGGCGCAATGCATACCCCGCCGAGTTCACGCACCTTCAAAACCGTTTCCACAAGTGAAAGGCCAGCGGCTACTTTTTCTTTGATGAAGAGGGCCAGCAAGTCGCCTTCAGCCGTGGTGATTTCGACGCCCGGGATCACTTCCACCCCGTACAGGGGTGCAATTTCCAGGGCTTTCAAGGCACCTGCAATCTCGTCATGGTCGGTAATGGCGATGACATCCAACCCCAGTTGTTTCGCACGGGTCAAGACAGCGGGCAGGGGGGCAGTGCCATCGTAGCTGTAGATCGTGTGTAAATGCAAATCTGCGAGTCCCATTCAATTTCTCCTAAAAATGGACATTGAAGTCCATGTCACATGTCTTTTCATTTCCACAGTGTATCTGTGGACCATTAAGCTGCTGTGAAGATCGTTTTAAGAAATTGTATGGGTTGTGTTAACAAAAGCCGCCCGCCATCATGCAGGATGGCGGGCGGCCTGCCTCGTGGAGGCAAGGTGAGGAGAAAACCAATGTCAGTTACGGCTGCGTTTCTTCAGGTAGTCGCGGCGCTTGCGGGTCGCATCCACCCCAAAGACGAGGACCATGGATACAAAAATAACAGAAGATAAAATGGTTTCCATATGTTTCTGTTCCTATACTGAAATCATACTTCAAAGCCTTTATTTTCGACTTAAGAGCCAGTTAACATTT
>DAOQID010000096.1:0-16682 GCA_035339375.1 Anaerolineales bacterium
ATCAGCAGACTGGGTAATGGCCCCCGTTGTGTAAACATTCCCATTTTGGTCCAGAGCAATGTCACTTATAAATTCAAACCCTACTCCGCCAATACTCTTTGCCCAAACAAAATTGCCTATATCATCCAATTTGGAGATGTAGATATCACGCCCTCCCATGCTAGTTAGATTAAATATGCCTGCGCCAGGGTCAAAATCGGCTATATCTTCAAAAACCCCTGTCGTATAAACGTTGTTGTTTGAATCTATGGCAATGTCACCGCCGTAATCCCAGCCCGCTCCGCCCATACTCACGGCCCACACAAAGTTACCATCATTACTCAAATTGACTACAAAGGGATCGTACGCGCCTGTGCTGGTCAATATATAGGCTCCCGCATTCGGATCAAAATCAACTGTGTCAATGAAAGAACCCGTCAAAAAGACATTGCCAATTAAGTCTATGGCAACACCTCCGCCATAATCATACAACGAACCGCCGATACGTTTCGCCCAGACAAGATCACCATTTGCATCCAATTTGGAAACAAAAATATCGGAACCTCCCTCGCTGGTCAGGTTGTATGTTCCAACTCCTGGGTCAAAATCAGCCGTCTCAACAAATGATCCTGATGTATATATGTTCCCGTTTGCATCCAAAGCGCTTCCAGTTATCGAATCATCATTCAAGCCACCCACATTCCTGGCCCAGACAAAGTTGCCATTTTCATCGAGCTTGGATATAAAGCCATCACCGTAGCCCAAGGCAATATCTCCGCTGCTGGTGAGGTTATACACACCTGCGCCGGGGTCAAAATCCACCGTGCCACCAAAGTATCCCGTTGTATAAACATTGCCATATGAGTCTATCGAAATTTTCGAACTACGAGTATAAGCATCCACACCACCCATGCTCTTTGCCCAAAGAAAATTTCCATCGGCATCAAATTTAACAACGAAGATATCTTCGTAAACAGCAATCAGGTTGAATGTGTTTACCCCAGGGTCAAAATCAACCGTCCCCATGAATGCTCCTGTCGCATATAAGTTTCCAATCGAATCTGCTGCGATACTATAACCTTGATCGATTGCGGTTCCGCCCATACTCTTTGTCCAGACACTACCCGCCGCCAGCGGACTTTCCGCCGCCTCCGCCCGCACGCTCTGTACTGGCGCCGCCCCAAACAACATGGCCAGCAGCATCAGCACCGCCAGCATACTAAAAACGAACTTTGAACTTGTTTTCATACTACATTCTCCTTATTGATTTGAAAATTTCTCTCCAAAATTCTGACACCTTAGTTATACCGAAAGGTTGTTACAGGCATGACACAGACCTGTCACAGTTTGGTAACATGCAAAAAAATAGCGCGAGATTTTATCTCGCGCTACAGGTTTATGGTATAGGCAGATTTCTGGCCTTGACGATGATATACGCCGCCAAGGCACGGTGGACAGGCTCATCCGGGCAAAACATGGGCTTGCCATTTTGGATTCCGCAGGAAGGCAACAGACCGCTTCGATAGGCTTGTTCAGCCCAGGCAATGCCCCAGGCATTCGGGCCGATGGCAGGCAGGTCGGCAAATAGATCTCCAGTGGCAGGCGGAGGGAGGTAACTCTGCCCATATTTCATTTTCAACCCAAATATCGAAGCCTCCATGCGGGTGAGTTGTGCCGTGGGACAAAATTTCAACGGGTCAGCCTGACACCCCTTGGTCAATTCGGCGGCATACATTCCTTCGGCCCACGGACGTGCCCATTCGAACCCGCTCCAATCTTCTGTTGAAAAGACATCCCACGGGGCAGGAGGCGGAGTGTAGGCGGGGCCAAACTGTCCACGCAGCATGAAAACGGCCGTTTGGGCGCGGTTTAACACGGCATCGGGGCAGAACTTTAATGGGTTGACCTCGCAACCCGAGGTGAGTCCGGAAGCGTATAAGGCTTGAATGTATTTGAACTGTGGATGGTCGTCACCCACATCTGCAAAGATCGGTATTCCATTCCCATTAAGTTTTGAAACAAAAACATCATAGTAGCCCTGACTGGCAAGGTAAAACGGCTCCGGGCCGGGGTCGAAATCAACCTTGCCTGCAAAGTTACCGGTGGCAACCACATCGCCGCGCGGGTCTACAGCGATGCCCACACCAAGGTCATCCCCCGCGCCGCCTGCGCTCTTGGCCCAGATAAAATTTCCATCGGCATCCAGTTGGGCGATGAAAATATCTTCGTAGCGGCCATTGCCCGCAAGATGAAACTCACCCGCGCCGGGGTCAAAATCGGCGGTATCTGAGAAACTGCCCACGGTGTAGATATTGCCCGAGGGGTCAAGCGCGAGGTCGTATCCATGCCCAGCCCCCGGGCCGCCCATTTGTTTGGCCCATACGAAATTTCCGTTTTCATCCAATTTACACAGAAAGACATCCGAATCGCCGAAACTGGTCAGGTCGAATGATTTTTCGCCGGGATCAAAATCGACCTTGCGCCAAAAATCGCCGGTCAAATACACGCTGCCGCCTGAATCCACAACCAGGCCAAAGCCTTGCGCCTCGCCATTTCCACCAACCACACCCGCCCAAACAAAATTTCCATCGGCATCCAGCTTTGAAAGGAAGGCATCGCTCCCTCCTATGCTGACAAAGTTAGTCGTTTCAGCGCCGGGGTCAAAATCAACAGCGCCTTCGAAACGGCCAGTGGTGTACACGACGGAATCGGCACCAAGAGCAAGGCCAAAGCCAAGGTCGTTTTGAATTCCACCCATGCGTTTTGCCCAGATCAAGTTTCCATCGGCATCCAGTTTTGTAACAACAATATCGTTCTTACCGGCGCTTTTCAGGTTTGCAGTATTTTCCCCGGGGTCAAAATCGGCGGTGCCTTGAAAATAACCCGTTAGATATACATTTCCATCGTGATCAACAGCCACAGCAGAACCGCCGTCATCACTTGCGCCGCCCATGCGTTTGGCCCAGATCAAATTTCCATTTTCATCGAGACGGACCACGAAAATATCACGCAGGCCTGCGCTGCTCAAGTTCAAAATATCCGGGCCCGGGTCGAAATCGGCGGTGCCTTCAAAGCTGCCCATCACATATACATCCCTGTTTGAATCCACGGCGATATCGTAGGCATAATCCCAAGCCTGCCCGCCGATATGTCTTGCCCAGAGAAAATTCCCTTCAGAATCCAACTTGGCGGCGAAGATATCGCTGTAATCAAGGCTGGCACTGGCCAGGGTAAAGGTGCCCTCACCGGGGTCAAAATCCAGTTCGCCGGTAAATCCGCCGGTGAAATAGATGTTTCCGTCCAAATCCGTTGCGATATCGTACCCCTGCCCGAAATCGCCGGTACCGCTTCCGCCCATGCGTTTTGCCCAGAGAAAATCGCCGCTGACTCCGGTAATCATCGGGCTGGAGACGATCGGCGTGGGGGTTTCCACGGTAATTTGAAATGTGTTGCCAGTGGGAAGAAAATAAACGCCCAGCAATGCCACCCCGGCAAGCAGAAGCGAATACAGGATATGTTTTACTGTTACGTTGTTCATAGTTGCATCAATAAAGACCGTTGACAGTGGACCGCAGGCCACTGTCGGTAAGTTACTGAATGACCCAGTTATATCGAATGAATGTTACAGGCATGACACAGCGATGTCACAGTTTGGTAACAGGGAGGCGAATGGTAAAAATGGAACCGTGCTGCTCATCGCGCTGGCTTCGCAAGGTCAACTCCCCGTGATGCAGTGCAACGATGCGTTTGACGAAAGACAACCCCAACCCGCTCCCTTCCACGGCATGGGCATTTTCGCCACGATACAGTTCCTCAAAAACCTTATGCTGTTCATCTGGACGAATCCCCGAACCACCATCTGCCACTTCAACAAAGACCACCCGTTCGTCATCACGCACCCGAACTTCAACCGCTTCATTCTGGACCGTGAACTTAAGCGCGTTATCAAGGAGATTGTACAAGCTGATGCCAAGCAGGTCGCGGTCACCGCTCACCGGCGGAGGCGGTGTGGGCACTCTGGTCACCATCAAATTGATGCGGCGATGTTCGCGCCCCGGCGTGGACCGCAACACCTCGATGATCTCCTCCACCAATTCGGGGATATCCACCGATTCGCGTTCCAATTTACTTTCATCCAGGTCAGAGAGTTTCCGCAGGTCGCGCAACAGACGGACAAGCCGCTCAAGGGCTTTTTGAATATTGCCCTCCGCCTTGCGGCGTTCTTCCAATTCGGTCACGGCTTGCAGATTTTCCAGCGAAGCCTGCAAACCCATCAGCGGATTTTTCAACTCGTGGTCGAGGCGGCGAATGAAGCGGCGGTGACTGTCTTCATAACTGCGGGTCAGTGCTTCCATTTCGGTGCGCATCTTCTTTTCACGCAGCGAATCGACCACACCCAAAGACTGCATCCACAACGTGATGAGCAGGCCAAACCCAAACAGAACCGCACCCAACCCCAGCCGAAACGAGAGAACAACCTCGGGTTTGATCAGGGAGGGTAAAAAGATTAAGGAAAGGATTCCAAGCAGGAGAGGGAAAAAGGGAAGTATGAATTTATAACGGCTCATGACTCAGGCTTCACAGGTGCTATGAAAATGTACCCCTCACCCGTCAGGGTCTGGATGAAACGAGGCGCGCCAGCTTCATCTTTCAAAGCCCGGCGCAATTCGTTGACGCGGGTATCCACGGTGCGTGTACCGGTTGGGTATTCCCAGCCCCAGACCGAGTGCAGCAAATGCTCACGGCTGACCGCTTCATCGGGGTGGGTCATCAAATATTCGAGAACAGCAAACGCTTTCGGTGTGAGGTTGAGGGATTCGTCGGCGAGAAAGGCGCGTCGAGATTGGCGATCCAGCAACAGGTCAAGTGAAACGAGGCGATGCGCAGAGGAAAGTGACTGCCCGGCAGGGCGGGCACGTCGCAGCACGGCATGGATCCGCGCAAGCAATTCCTGCGAATGAAATGGCTTGTTGAGGTAATCATCTGCGCCTTCTTCCAAAGCCACCGCGCGTTCAGAAGCCTCTCCCACTTGCGTAAGCAAAATGGTCGGAATCCAAATATTGGATTTGCGCATCCGCCGTAGGGCTTCGCGCCCGTTCATGCGCGGCATGAGCACATCCATCACGATCACATCGGGATGGTGAGCCTGCACCTTGGTAAGCGCTTCTTCACCTGTTGAGGCGGTTATCACATGAAACCCCGAACGTTCAAGCAATGGCCCCAAACTTTCAACGATCATGGCATCATCATCCACAAGCAGCAAGGTAAGTTGACGTTGGTTCATGGCTGGAAATTATACTTCGCTCCCTATATGCAAAAACAGGTGACAGTCACTTGTAAAGTGACTGTCACCTCATGGCTTACGGCAACGGCAGGTTCTTGGCTTTGACGATCAAATACGCGCCCCAACCGCGATCCACCAATTGACTTGGGCAGAACATCGGCTTGCCTGTTGCAGAATCTGTGCCGCAGGCGGGCAGCAATCCATCCAGATAGGCTTGTTCAGCCCAATCAATACCCCAGTAGCTCGGGTCACTGGGCGGGAAGTCTGCGAACAAAGCTCCACTTGCAGCGGGCGGAGTGTAATTCACGCCATACTTCATGCGCAGACCAAAGATGCTGGCCTCCACACGCGGAAGTTGGTTGGCGGGGCAATACAATAATGGGCTTGTTTGGCAGCCTGTGGTCAATCCTTCCTGATACATGCCTTCCGCCCATGGCTCGGCCCATTCGAACCCCGTCCAATCATCACCAAAGGTGTTCCACGGCGCGGCAGGCGGAGTGTAGCCTGAGCCCATTTGTCCGCGCAGCATGAACACGGCAGATTGCGCGCGATCCAGGATCGTATCGGGGCAGTACATCATCGGGTCGGTGGAGCAGCCTGCGGTGTAGCCTGCATCGTACAGCGCCTGAATGTAGGCATACAAAGGATGATCCGCGGGGACATCCACAAAAGTGGTTTGTGAAACAGAGGAAGGGATCACGATCAACGTGATCGAATTCGCAGGGTAGCTGGCTGTGAATCCGCTGGAGGTGACCGCCTGATCCGCTTGTTTGACAATGGCTCCTAAATTGGCAGAACTATAGCGATAGACCTGTGCAGTATCCACGGGTTGAAACCCTGACAAGGTCAGGTCACTGGTGATGGTTGAGGCGGTCTTGTTAATGACCATCAGGGTCAATGTGCCGCTCGTGCTGCGCTTCGCCGCGTAGATCGCCAGTTGCGATTGGTCGGCACTGGAAGATTGCACGCTGGTATCTCCAAACGTGCCGCCCGCGCCATCGTAATTACGATACATGCGAAATGCAAAAATACCGGGTGCATTGAAATCATCGGGCGTGCCCCACAAAGTTGCCAGATCCACGCCTTCGCGGCCAAAGATGCCGAGGATATCAGCCTGAGCCAGTGCGCCGTTCATGTATCCGAGCGCACCCCAGTTGTATTCAGTGATGGCAAGTTTCGTGCCGGGGTAATTGTTCGCCACCCAATCTTCCATGCGCGGAATTAAATACACAGGCTGGCCGATCCAGCCTTCATGCACATAACCTGGGTCCCAAAGTTGGCGGGTGGAACGCAAACGCGCAGATTGCACAGCGGCACTGCCCAACGCATCGGAATAAACACCATCCACCTGCGGATACACATGCAGGTCAAGATAATCAAGGATGCGCACGCCATGGGCTTGTTCATAGGCTTTCATCTGCTGGAGGTACCAAGGCACAAAATCCACATTGCCGTGCGCGGCGCGGTCTGCACCGGGGGAACAACCATCAGCGGCGGAATAAAAATAAGCGCACCAGCCCCACTCCACTGGTCCAAGCGTTTGCGCGGATGAATCAGCGGCTTTGATCGCAGCAGCATACGCATAAGTTTTATCGCGCATTTCATCGTAGGTGACCGGGTTGGGATGCACGTCATAATGAGTGCTGTTCCACAGCATCGGCTCGTTATCCAGATTGTAGAACATCACGCCGCCATTGGCAGCCGTGCCATAATTCCCCTTCAAATGATTGATCCATGCAGTGACGAAAGAAGAAGTGATCGCTACACTGGTATCGGTGGGGTTATTGCCTGTGAGTTGAACACCGTTGTGCCAGCCATTGCCGCAATCAGGGTCCCAATAATCTGTGCTGTCCTGCGGACCATATTTACTGACTTTGAATGCGCAATCATACGGATGATCTTCCCTGCGGGCTTTGGGCGTCCAGCCGATGAGGGGAACGGTCATGATCGTCTCTGTGTTGGTGCGGCGATCCTGTTCAACGAACTCGTCTGATTCAGAACCATTGGGCAGCAACTCCGGGTGAGCATTATCTTCGGGAATGTTCTCGTAATACCAATCCGCGCCAGTGTTGTGGACATCCAATTGCCAGTTGTAACGTGTGGTCGAATTCCCACCCCAACGGCGGACTGGCAGATTCAAGTCAGCGGCAATGGCTTCCGTGGCAAAATTCATTCCATAGATATATGGGCTGATGGGGTGTACATCAGCCGCAGCATTCACACTCAATGCCGGGCCTGAGGCCGCTGAGGGAATTGCCGAAGCAACAGGCACATTGGTAAACGTGCCCGCCACCAGCATAAAAATCAATAAATAACGAAATAGGATTGAGAAACTTTTCATTCGAGTCTCCTATGCACTTTTTCTGGGAAGGGATTTGACAGATATAGTGTACCCCTCCACTTAAAATTTTGAAACATACATCGGTACCATCGAGGCAACGGCTTAAGTAATAGAAAACGCACCCCGAAATTGTTTTCGGGGTGCGTCTGCTTACTGGAATATGGGGTATTGATTATGGCAAACTGAACGTCCGTACCAGGAAGACGGCCATTTCAGCGCGGGTGACATTGGCATCGGGGCAGTAGTTACCGCCGCCACAGCCGCTCGTCACACCTTCAGCCGCAAGCTGCTCGATCCAATCTGCAGCAAATGCGCCGACGGGGACATCACCAAAGACCGTACCCGTAGCCGCTGGCGGAGTGTAGGCACTGCCATGCTCGCCTCTCAACAGGAAGATCGCCATTTGGGCGCGGGTGATGTAGGCATCGGGACAGTAGCTTCCATTGCCACAACCACCCGTGATGCCTTCAGCCGCAAGCTGTTCGATCCAGTCTGCTGCAAAGGACCCGGCAGGGACATCGGTAAAGACCGTACCGGTCGCTGCTGGTGGAACATAGGCGCTGCCATGAATACCACGCAAAATGAAGATGGCCATTTGAGCGCGGGTGACAGGCGCTTCCGGGCAATAGATCAGCGGATTGGTACCACAGCCACCGGTAATGCCGGCATTGTACAACCGCTCAATGAACGACAAGGCCCAATAATCCGCGGGAACATCGGCAAAGAGCGTGTTGGAGGCTTCCTGTGTGAACAAGCCGCGTCCGTATGTCGCTGCAACCAGTTTTGTTCCCATCCAGAACAGTTCGTCCACGGGGGTGTTGGTCGGGCCATCATGCGGGAGACCCCAAGTGGCGCCGCCATCTGAACTGGCGAAAAGACCGAGTTCTGTGCCGATATACAGCCAGTTGGAATCATTCGGGTGGATCACAAGGCTGCGGACCGGCAAACTGGGCAAACCCGTCGCGCCGCTGCCAGTGATATCAGCCCAGGTGGAGCCGCCATTGGTCGTGGCCCACACATTATCAGTGGAGAAACCACCAAACGTGACGTAGGCCTTGTTATTGTCGTTCTTATCAATGGTAATGCGGGTGACATAACGGTTCGGCAGGGCAGGAGAACCTGTATCCGCACGAGTCCATGTGGGATTGGTGGCAGTGCCGTTGGTGGTCTTGAACACATCGCCATTTTCATGCCCTACCCAGACGATATCAGAATTACCCGGAGCAACCGCAATGGCAGTGATATTGTAGCCCGTGGATGATTTGATCACATACCAGGATGGGCCTGTTGTGGTGGTGTTCGGCGCCTTGACATCATTGGAACGCCACAACGAAGCTGCACCAACCAGCATGCGGTTCGAATCGTTCGGGTCGAGGATGAAGGGCGAAATGAAATTGGCATTCGAGTTATAGGTATCGGTGATGATGTAGGGCGGATTCTTGTATTGGTAGGAAGAGCCATCCCAATATTCACCCCAGATCGGGTCTGAGTACACGCCGCCATTCACACTGCGATGGATCTGTGCATAGATATATTCGCCATACAGATAGTTATCATCTGTCGGGTCGGCCGCCGACCAGCCGCCATCACCGCCAAAGGTTGTGGTCCAACCTTCTGTGCCGCCTGCGGGAGTGTAGATCAGGGTGCCGTTATCCTGCGTACCACCGATGATCTTGCCCGTCGTGGCATTGCCTGCCGCGCCGTAGAATTGGGTGATGCCGAGGTTGTTATTCAGTTCCGTCCAGCCAGTGGTGCCGACGACTGTGTACACATTATTGGCGCGGTACACGCCGCCATCGTTACCAAAGTAAACGGTTGTGTTGCTTGTGCCATTGAAACCAGGCTTTTCCACAATGACATGATGGTCGGCATGGGCCGATTGCGGTGAATTCCACCATTCACTGATCTGGGTCAGGGTCGAGCCGCCGTTCGTACTTCGGTAAAGGTCCACGCCGCCCACAACAAGAGTGTTGGGATTGGTCGGATCCACCCAAAGGGCATTGTCGTACCAACCCTGCCCGGAGAGGAAGTCATTGCCGGAGTTGACGAGTGCATAGGAAACGCCGCCATCCACGCTCTTCCAAAGCTGCCCGCCGAGGTTATCCACAGAAGCATACACGGTTGAGGGGCTGCTCGGGGCATAGGCCACTTCTACGCGGCCATTGCCACCGGTGTTGGTTGAGCCCCAGGAAGCGCCACCCGTTGTGGAATAGTAAGCCTGCCCGGAGAATTGATTCCCTGCAATTGCCTTGTTTCCGTCACTTGGGTTGAAGTTCACATCGGCCATGTACCCGGTAAGAACCGAAGACCAGGAGGAGCCGCCATCGGTGCTACGCCACAAACCGGTATAGGTGGCCGCCAACAGAATCTGCGGGTTGGACGGATGAATTGCCAACCGATTCACAAAATACCAGTTTGAATTATTGGTGGAGGACAGTTGTGTCCATGTGCTGCCGCCATCCGTGGTTTTGAACACCCCGCCGCCGAGAGGCTCGGAAATTTCACGGTTGCCTGTGAAACCTTCACCTGTACCAGCGTACAAAATATTCGGGTTGGACGGGTCAATGACCATGGTCGTCACAGCCATGTTGGACATAAAATCAGTCAGGATGTTCCATGAGGCGCCGCCATCGGTGGATTTCCAAATGCCGCCCGTCACACTGCCAGCCCACATGATATTCGTATCGGTGGGGTGGATAATGATGGAGCGCACACGTCCGCCGATGTTGCCCGGGCCGATCCACGTCCAGCCTGCGCTGGTGATCGCCTGCGGATTGTTTCCCTGCTGGGCGCGCATTTCATTGATTTGCTGGGCAGCCGTAAACAAGCCATCCGCAGGGATATTGCCGTTCTCGTCGCGCCAGGCCAAAGCACGATACTCGCGGGCCTCTTCAGGATGGTCCGCTTCCTTCTCATCGGTCTCCACATGTTGCACGTTCGAAGACAATGCCTGGGTCACCTGAGTGCTCATTGGGCCAAGCCTGCCCCACAGACCAAGCGCAACGGCCAAAAGCATGAGGCTTGAAGCGATGGAAAGGAACATTCGATTTCTTTTCGTCATGATCATTCTCCTTGTAATAATTGGGTTCAATGAAAAAACTATTCCTCAAAACGCAAGTTCAGTTACTCAGGTACAAGGCACCTCCTTTTTCAAACTCACTGTCCATAAATACCGGCAAGGCGGTTTTCTGGCAAAAAGAACCGCTGGACGATTCCAAACAACAACACAGAGGGCAGGGTCATCACCATTGAACCTGCCAAAAGCAACGGCCAGTTCGTGCGGTCCAATTCCTGCAACTGACGCAGACCCACTGGCAGGGTGTAAAGAGTCTGCGATTTCAAATAGAACAAGGGCGTGGTGAAATCGCCCCAATACAACAAAAAGGTCAGAATGCCCACTACGATCATTGTGGCATTTGAAAGCGGCAAAGCCACCCGCCACCAAATTTCCAGCGGACCGGCGCCATCCATCCGGGCGGCATCGTACAGTTCACGGGGAATGCGCCGAAAACTCCAAAAGAACAACAGCACAAACAGCGGACTCGATCCCATGACCGACGGAGCCAGCAAAGCCAGATATGAATTAAACAACCCCACAGTGCGGAACAAAATAAAGCGCGCCACCCACACAGCGACAGTGGGTACAACCAAAAGGACAACAGACAACCCGAGAAGATTTTCCCGCCAGCGGCGATTCACCTGAGACATTGCAAAGCCAGCCAGCGAAGCAGTGACCAGTGTGATCGGCACGGCAAGGCCTGCAACGAGCAGGGAATTAAGAACATACCGCCCCATTGGGAGCATCTCGAAAATACGCGTGTAATTCGACCATGCAAAAGGCTCGGGCCACCACTCCACTGTTCGTGGCGGAGGCAGGCCCGGTTGACGAAGCGAAGCGGAAGCCATCCAAACGAGCGGCAGAATGAACAGGGCCGAGATCAAGATCGAGACGGCATGAAATGCGATCGAGTGAAACATCCTGCGTTGGGAATTAAATTGCATCGGTCTCTCCCCAACTACCCACAATGGAAAGAATGAACCCGATCAATGCGGCGGTGACCAAGCCCAACAGCACGGTCATGGCGGAGCCCGGGCCAAAGTGCATTCGGTCAAAGGCTTCTTCATAGATCAGCAGCGGCAAAAACAAAGTGGAGTAATACGGGTCGCCATTGGTCATGATGAAATTGGCGGTAAAAATATTCTGGCTGCTCAAAATGACATCGCGCAAGGTGAGCAAAAGCAGCCACGGTGCCAGCAGCGGCAGGGTGATGTAGCGGAATTGCTGCCAGAAATTACCGCCATCCACGGCGGCGGCGGCATAATATTCAGGCGGAATATTTTGCAACCCTGCCAGCAACACCACAAAGCCTTCGCCGATCTGAAATGCGGTCATCACCACAAAAACCATTTTTGCATATTGGGCATCGGCCAGCCACCCGGGTGTGGGCAGGCCCAACCCTTCAAGGATCAAGTT
The DNA here is from genome assembly GCA_035339375.1 of Anaerolineales bacterium. Taxonomy (GTDB): domain Bacteria; phylum Chloroflexota; class Anaerolineae; order Anaerolineales; family Villigracilaceae; genus Villigracilis. Next base: position 12,079 of record DAOQID010000096.1, read on the forward strand.
CAACGGACCATACAACGGGTTGAATATCCACATCCAGATCAAGGCATAGGCCACATCGGGAATAATGGTGGGCAGGTACACCACCGCCCGATACAACCCCACACCTTTGCCGCGGCGATTGAGCAATAAGGCCAATGCCAGGGCGCTCAACACTCTCACAGGCACAGCCAGGATCACATAATACAAAGTGTTGTACAGCGAAATGGGAAAAAGCAAATCAACAGGATTTGCCAGCACCAATTGAAAATTAAAACCACCCACCCACACAGGCGCGGAAATTCCATCGTAACGCAGGAACGCCAGCAGTAATGAAAGCAAGGCGGGCAAGCCGACCAACACCACCGCCCCCAATAAGTAGGGCGTCAGCATCAAAAGCAATTGCGTGCGGGATGAAGCGGTATAAGTTCTATTCATTTTCCGTGAATAAGGACAGTGTACGCTCCACCGCCGATTGCATGGCCTCCAAGGCTGTGACCTCTCCAAAGAATGCGCGTTGTAACTCCTCATCGCAAATTTCTTCGATATCGGCCCAATTGGCTTGTTGCGGCAAACGCAGGGTAAAGGGAATCACATCCAAAAACACACGGCTGTGTTCGGGTTTTGCATTCGGGTCGAGAAAAGCATCCGACTCAGCCACCTGGATCAACGAAGGTACGGTGCGCCCGCTTTGCGCGATCAGCGATTGTCCAGCGGCGGAGTTGGCAAATTCGATGAAGGTCCACGCATCTTCCTTGTGCTGGCTGGCCGCAGTCAGGCAGTAGGCATCAGAATGAAGAATGGTGGCATCGCTTCTTCCAACAGGCAGGGGAGCCACATCCCAATCAAAAGCCGTGATCTCGCGGAAGGTCGGCACCAAACGGCGGCTGTTGAAATAGATGGCAACACGCCCGTTGATAAAACGACTCTCACTGCTCTCCGCTTTTTCCTCCTCGGCATTCGGCACAATGTGATGCGTCACCTGCCAATCTACGAACCATTGCACGGCTTCCAGATCAAGCGGCTCGGCAAGTGTGAGCGCATTGTTGATGCTGACCTTGCCGCCATTCTGCCAAACAAAAGGAGCCACACGAATCAAGGTCGGCTCCACACCTGCGCCGTATTGATCCACGCGGCCATCCGAATCAACATCCAAAGTCAACGCTTTTGAAGCGGAAATAAATTCATCCCAAGTCCAGCCTGCATCGGGGTGGGGAATCCCCGCTGCATCAAACAAATCCTTGTTGTAATACGCCACCAGGCTTGAAATATTTTGCGGAATGCAAACCACCTGATCGTTCAGCGAAAACGCACGCATCGAAAGCGCATAAAAATCATCATACGCGATCGACTCTGATTTTTCGAGGTACGGTCCCAGCGGCTCAAAAGCATTCTTGAGCGCCAGCCCGCTGAAACGCCGATAATTGATCAAGACCACATCGGCGGGCTCACCGCCTACCAGATCCGCCGCCAGCCGTTTGCGGTAATCACCCTGGCTGGGAATGTGGATCAATTCAACTTTAATTTCGGGGTGCTGCTTTTCAAAAGCCGCCACCAAATCCTGGTACGCTTTCAACTCGGCAGGTTCACCGAACACCATAAAACTGACGGGGCGAGGTCCCTGCTGCCCACATGCGGTTGTAAAAAGAAAGATCACCAATAAAAACAAAAGCGCCAACCGACTTCGCATATTTTCTCCTGTTTCAACGACGGGATTTTTTAGAAAGAAGAAGATCAATTTAATCGGATGTCTTCCCTGAAAAAGAATCTTGAAACCAAACTGCGCCTCCAACCGACCTCAAACCTGATTCTGTCCAATCTGCATTTCGCCACCCTAAAAACAGACTCCCTACTTCACATCGACGGTGAAAACGAAAACCATCGGGGCAGCCGGTGGACAAGGCGGCTTGGCACAGGCAGGCGCAGGTGCAGTCAAACGGATATCAGTTTGCCCGGCGGCCACTGCACGAAACAACCACCCTTGCGAACCAGGCTCCGTCATTTTATCTGCGGGTGTCAGAGGCTCAACCACCTCGGCTGCATATGCCACTTTCCAAATCGAGGAACCTGGCGGCACGGAAATTGCAAACACATCCCCCACCGAAAGCGGAATCACCTGTCCGCGTTGGAAGGCAGGGTCAATCGTCAGGCTTGGAGCAGATGGAGTTGTGGTGGGCATTTCCAAGGAGGGTTCCTCCGTCATCACAATGACTGGAGTGAAAGCGGCTGTTGGCGTGGCAGGGGTGGCACACGACTGATTGAAAAGGGTCACAATCAATAAACAGGCGATGATAAGATATTTTTTCAAACGAGGCATGGATGATATTTCCAATCACATTGGTTGGAATCATTACTCCCACACTATACAATTTTTTTTATGATTAGGCAATAAAAACCGAGGTGATTTTCTTCCTCTTTTGTAAGGCTCGTAATGTGGGCTTCAGTCCGCTTTGAATGGTAAATGGCAGACTAAAGTCTGCGGTACGGGTACAAAAAACCCCCGCGAAGATTTTCGCGAGGGTTTTGGATTCAAAACTCAGAAAGCTTATTGTTTCGGCAGGCTGAAGGTCTTCACCATCAAGACCGCCATGCTGGCACGGGTTACGGCATCATCGGGGCAGAATTTTCCATTGCCACAACCAGTGGAGATGCCTTCGGCAGCCAACTGCTTGATCCATGCGGCGGCCCAATAAGAAGTTGGGACATCGCTAAACCCGGTGCTGCCACCCACCGCGGGCGGGGTGTAAGCGGCACCATGCTTGGAACGCAGAAGGAAGACGGCCATTTCAGCATTGGAGGCTTTGCCTTCAGGACAGTACAGGCTGGTACCGCATCCGCCGGTAATGCCTTCGGTGGCGAATTGCTTGATCCATGCGGCGGCCCAATGTGAAGCGGGAACATCGTTGAAGCCTGTGCTGCTGCCAACCGCAGGAGGAACATAGGCCGAGCCATGAATACCGCGCAGCAGGAAGACCGACATTTCAGCGCGGGTGACGGTGCCTTCGGGGCAGTACATCAACGGGCTGGAGGAACAGCCGCCGGTGATGCCAGCCGCGTACAGACGTTCGATGTAGTTGAACGCCCAATAGGTGCTGGGCACATCATAGAAGATCGAGATGGTGTAGTTCTGGCCGGTTTGATGGGCAGTGACGTTCGTATAACTGCGATAGGCCGGGTTGAAATAGAAATTATCTTTGGAGGGTGTGACGGTACCGGTCCAGTTTGCGGAGACGGTGAATTTGTAGGCACCGGTACTATCGGCAATGGCGGTCTTGGCTTGTCCGCCGTCGGAGTAGCTTAAGATGGCGCCTGCCACACCTGCATTGCCGCTGATCTCAGGTGTACCGGACCCTGTTGGGGTGGCGGTAAAGTTTTGGATCGTTTGAGCAGCTGTCAGGTTGCTGAAAGAAGCGTTGATCGGGGTGAAATAAAATCCGACTTTGGAGGGTGTGATCGTGCCGGTCCATCCACTTGGGACGGTGATCGAGTATCCGCCGCTGCCATCGGATGAGACGGTCTTGGTGGTGCCGCTGACTACATAGGTGAGGGTGGCGCTGGGGGTGCCAACGTTACCCAAAATGACCACGCCTGCGGCGCTCTGCGGTTTGGTGGTAAAGGTCCACCATTTGGCGTCGTTAGCGTAGACGAATTTCTTCGGAATACAGGTGGCGCAGGTAATGGCCTTGATCTGCCAGTAGTAGATCTTGTCGTATTCGAGGTTGGTGAGTTTTACGCTGGTGTTGAGGTAGGTACCGGTCCAGTTCGGGTCGTTATCGTCACAAGCCGAGCCGATCTTGACACAGTAACTGTATTTATCGGGGGTGGGGCTGTAGGTGCCCCATGTGAGGGTGAGGTTCTTGGGGTCGAGGTTGATGGTGCCGCTGGCGGGAGAGGTTTTGCTGAAGGTGGTGGCAAATGGATCGGGGGCAAAACCAGTGAATTGGGCAGCGGGAGAAGGAGCCGTTTTTTCGCTCATCCACACGGTGACACAAGTACTGGAGGAGTCATCGGCACAGGTGAGGAAATCGACGGCGAAATAGTAGCCTGCATCGTGGTAGAAGACCTTGTGGGTGCCTTCTGCGGTGTCATAGGCATCGTAGGAGGTCCAGCCAGAAGCGGCAAGTTGGGCATTGGAATAGTAATCAGCTACATCCTGCGAAACGCCGCCCTGGAATCGTTCTGCTGCGGCATAGCCCTTACCAGAGAGGGTGATCGCATCGCCTCTGACGCTGGTGGTAATGCTGCGACTGACAGAGCCGAGATCGGCCCAAGTGAGGCTGGAAAATAGTGGAGCTTCAGGCGCGCTCTGGCGGGGGGATGCAGCAAGCACGTCCTGTGAGTTCTGCCATGCGCCAGTGGTCAAAACCATTACGACCACAACACAGGCAAAAAACATTTTCTTGAAGACTACGGACATTTTTATCTCCTTGTTTTTGGTGCTTCGGCTGGGCTTTCGGGTCATCAGAGCAGTTATGATGATTTGAGCAACCTGTTAAACCAGCCAGCGGGCCCGTTAAATTAAAACGGGTACCCATTTAATCTTAAGTATTGTACACCATATTAAACGGACGAAAAAAGGAAAATGTTCCGCGCGTAGGGGAATCGTACGTTTTTCGTTTGCATACTTA
>DAOQID010000097.1:0-16348 GCA_035339375.1 Anaerolineales bacterium
CAAACCGCCATCCGCGAACTTGGGCTTGCATTGGGTGCAACCCGCGTCAAAGCAGCGATCTCCGCCCGTAATAACAGCGATAACAAAAATTAAAAAAGCCTCCTTTTGATATTTGCCAACAAGGAACCGCATCGGGAAGAAGACCTGAACTACCCGATGAAGGAGAAACAAAAATGGATAACAAAAAAACATATCCGCTCCATCTGGACGATGAAAGCCGCCAACACACACGTTGGGGCACAATTCTCCTGTCAACCATATTGGTGTTGGTGTACGCCTATGTCCTGACACAAATATTTATTGGAGAAAAGACCACCCAAAGTTACATTGCCATGGCGGTCCTCCTGCTGGTCTCAACATCTACTGTGATGGGTCTGGTCCTTTCCATTCGTCAGCGCACAGAACTGGGTCTGAAGCTGACCTATTACTCGTTGATCGCATTATGTGTTGCTGCAGTTGTCTTATTTCAAGGCCGCACAACCTCCATTACTTTTTCCATTCTGAGCATTTCAACCGTCGGTTTCATCTGGCTATTCCCGCAGCATACCCGCCGTGAATATGCAACCATCATGATCGTTTCACTTGTGGCAATCTGGGTGACTGAATTGCTAAACCCGGCCTGGCGTCTGGCCATGAACATGGCCCAGGTTGGCCCGGCAGGGGCAGGTATTTTTGTCATTCTCTTTGCGATCTACATATTTAGAGAATCACAGAATGTCATTTCCTCCAATCTTCGCCTCAAGATCACCATCTGGACAGGCCTGATCCTGACAGGTATTTCCATCATCCTGATCGTTTACTCTCAAATCATTGCCCGTCAGGCTGCCGTTGATGCGGCAGAAAAAGAAGCGTTGTCCTTCGCTGAATCACAAGCACGTTCAGTGCGTGCAGATGTTGAAATTCCCTTGGACACAGCACGTGCGCTCGCACATGCGCTGACCTCCACCAAGGAACCATCCAATGATGAAGTTCTAAGCCGCACTCAAGTCAACGCCATGCTGCGCCAGGTCCTTCTTGAGAATCCAAACTTTTTGGGAACCTACACCCTCTGGGAACCAAACGCATTTGACGGACTCGATCAAACCTTCAAAGGCACCGCAGCCCATGACAACACAGGCCGCTTCATCCCCTACTGGGTCCGCGGCGATGATGGAAGCCTGACCGTAACGGCTCTGTTGGATTACGAAACCCCAGGCTTGGGTGATTGGTACCTGATACCCCGCCAAACCCAAAAAGAAGTGACCATTGCCCCGCTCATCTACCCAATTCAAGGCGTGGATACGGTAATGGCATCTTTTGTCGTACCAATTATTTATGCTGATAAATTCTACGGCATCGCAGGTGTGGATGCCCCGATCGCCTTTGTACAAAATCTGGTGGACCAGGTCGATCTTTACAACGGGAAAGCTGGTGCAGTCTTAATGACATCAGACGGCACCCTGATCAGCGTCCGCAACCAGCCTGAATTGGTGAACCAACCCGCCGCAGAAATATTTCCCGATTTCCTGGAGTTACAGTCACGCATTCAAGCAGGTGAATCCTTCATCAGCCTGAGCCCGGACGGGGATTCTTTACGCGCATTCGCGGCGGTTGACCTCGGCCAAACGGGCGATCACTGGTCGTTTGTGCTGCTTGTTCCATTTTCAGAGATCATAGCCCCAGCCAACACAGCCGCCATTCGTCAGGGTGTGATCGGTCTTGTGCTCATTTCAACCGCCCTTGCAATTCTGTGGTTCTTAAGCGGTCAGATCGTACGCCCAGTACGCGAACTCACAACCGTTGCAAATGCAATTTCGCAGGGTAACCTGAACGTCACTGCAAGAGTGCAGGCCGCCGATGAAACAGGTCTGCTCGCCAGCACCATCAACTTGATGATCACCCAATTGCGCGAATCATTCGTCACGCTGGAAGAACGCGTGGCAGAACGTACACAAAACCTGGAACTGGCCTCACAAGTCGGTCGCTCTGTATCGCAGCTTCGAAAGCTGGATGTGATGTTAAAGGATGCGGCTGAGATCATCCGCTCCAGGTTTGATCTTTACTATGTTCAGGTATATCTGACAAACCCCAGCAAAACCTACCTCAACCTGCAGGCTGGTACTGGCCACGTGGGAGAGGAATTGCTGGCTCGCAATCACCGCCTGCCCATCAACACAGGCTCGATCAACGGTCGCGCAGCGGTCGAAAAGAGATCGGTGATCATCGCTGATACATCCACCAGCACTACCTTCCGCCCCAATCCCCTTCTACCGAACACCCGCTCTGAAATGGCCGTCCCCTTGATCCTTGGTGAAACAGTGGTGGGCGTGTTGGATATGCAGAGCGAAACAGCAGGTGCATTGAATCACGAAATGTTATCCGCATTTGAAGCATTGGCTGGTCAATTGGCCATCGCCATTCAAAATGCAAACCTGCTGGCAGAAGCCGAGCAGGCACGTGCCGAAGTGGAAGCGCAGGCCCAGCGCCTCACCCGCACAAATTGGGCAAGTTATCTGGATGCCATCCACAAGCCCGAAGAGTCTGGTTATGTATTTGAACAGAACAAGGTCATGCCAATGGTTGAGGCAGAGGATCAAACAGTGAACGATGATGCACTCACTGCCCCGATCGCCATAACTGGAGAAACCATTGGAAACCTGGTGGTGGAATTGGAAGGCCAGTCTCCGCTTACCCGTCCAAATGAATTGATCAACATTGTGGCACGCCAGGTTGCCCAACAAATTGAAAACCTGCGCCTGCTCGAAAATGCCGAACGCTACCGCGTTGAGGCTGAAGAAGCCTCCCGCCGCCTGATCCGCGAAGGTTGGAAAACCTATAAAGAGGGTGCGAAAAACAACCTGAGCTATCTATACGACCTCAAGGAAGTACGCCCGCTGAATGGAGACAGCACATCAGAACCTGCACTTTCCATTCCGCTTAAAGTCCGTGATGAGTTGATCGGCGAACTGGCCATTCAGGGAATGAATCTGGAAGATGGAGACTCAGCCAGCCTTGCCGCCGCTGTTGCGGATCGTCTCAGCTCCCATATTGAAACTTTGAGGCAATACGATCAGGCACAATCGGCGCTCGAACAATCAGAAAAACTGTTTGATGCCAGCCGCCGCCTGACCCAGGCGACCAGCCTGCAAGACCTGGTAGCCGCCACGGTAGAATCGCTTGATATTCCAGTTGTCAACCGCGCTGTATTGGGAATCTTCAACTACGGAGCAGACGATAAACTGGAGAGCATGTCCATCGAAGCAAATTGGTGGAATGGTACAGGCCACAATGTCACTGCCATTGGTGTGCGTTATCCTGTGGCAGTCTTCCGCACGGTTTCACTCTTTGCCAGCCCGGTACCGCTCTTTTTTGCAGATGCATTCAATGATGAACGTGCCGATGCAGCCACATTGCAGCTTGCCAAACAATTGAATCTGCGTGCGGTGGCGGTTCTGCCGCTTTACATCGGTACCCGTCAGGTGGGTGTACTCATGCTTGAAGCAGAACAGCCCTACCATTTCAGTCAGGATGAAATCCGTCTGTTCTCCTCGCTGGCGCCGCAAATTGCCACCGTGTTGGAAAACAGACGCCAATTCGACCGCGCACAACAACAGGCTGAACGTGAAAGTACCTTGAACCTCATCAGCCAGAAGATCCAAAGCGCAACCACAGTGGATGCCGTGCTTCAGATCGCCGCCCGTGAATTGGGGCACGCCCTCGGCGCCCCCATGACCATTGCTCAACTGAGCATGAAGGATAAAGAAAAGTAAATGGCCCCAGCACAGGAGTCGAGTATGCACCCTGAAGATAAATCACAAAAGCGGGTGGAAAAGCTCTTCTCGGATCTGGAACAGATCGCGGGGCAGGCAGTCCCTTCCAGCGGGGATTCTGCCGCAGCACGCCCGACCAGTTTCCCCGTCCGACAGGAAGCGCCGCCCGTTGATCCTGTGGTAACCGCATTGACTGCACGCATCCATGAGTTGGAAGCAAAACTCGAAGAGAGCAATCTGCGCATTGCCATGGCTGAGGCCATGCTTGCCACAGAGAAAACAGAAACGGCCCGCATCCCTGCCATTGTGTATGAAAAAGAAAAAGTTGGGTATGCCTTCAAGGATGAGAACATCCTGCCGCTTCGAGATGCACAGATCGCAGCGAAAGAACTTGAAGACGCAGTGGATGCCCCGTTGATCATGGGCGGAGATGTGATTGGCGATATCAAGATCGAGCCGCCCAGTGACCGCCCGTGGACGGAAGAGGAAGAACGCCTCGCCAGTGCCGTTGCCCAGCAGGCATCACTCCAGATCCAAAACCTCCGCCTGCTTTCAGCGACAGAACGCGCACGCACCGAAGCACAGGCTGCCACCCGTCGTTTTACCCATGAAAGTTGGGAATCGTTTTTGGATGGCATTCGCAACAGCGAACGCATTGGATATCTGTACGATCAATCTGCAGTGGAGCCTGTTCGTGATATTCCCGAGCATGACCACAGGGAAACCGTGAAAGTGCTTGATGAACAGATCGGAAACCTGTTCATCAAATCAGACCCCGCCCGCCCATTGAGCGAGGAAGATAAGGAAATGGTCGCCGCGATCGCGCGCCAGGTTTCGCAACAGGTTGAAAACCTGCGCCTGCTGGCAGATGCCTCCCGCGCCCGCGCCGATGCCGAAGATGCCACCCGCCGCTTAAGCCGTGAAAGCTGGCAATCGTACACCCAGCGCAATCAATCTTCCCTCGGTTATGTATATGATTCGATCCAGGTCAGCCCGCTGACAGATGAATTCTCCAATGCTGAAAACATCAGCCTTGTACAGCCGTTGACGGTGCGCGGCGAAACCATAGGTCGGCTTGTAACACTCGCTCCACAGACCCATGCAGGCGGAGCGACGCCAAACCGCATCACACCTGAAGCGGAAGGGCTTGCCGCTCAAATTGCCGAGCGTGTCAGTGAACAACTGGAACGCCTGCGCCTGACAGAGGAAATTCAAAAACGCGCCGCAGAGCTTGCCACGGTGGCCACAGTATCCACCGCAGCATCCACTGTGTTGAATCCAGATGAACTCCTGCAGCAAGTCGTAGACCTGACCAAAGAACGTTTCGGCTTGTACCATGCACAGGTCTTCCTTGCTGACGAAGCCTGGAACACCCTGTTGCTGGCTGCAGGTTCAGGAGATATCGGAAAACAGATGGTGATGTCTGGCAACACCATTCCGATGGAAAAGAATGAACTGCTTGTCTCCCGTGCCACACGTGAACGCAAAGCCCTGATCTCGAACGATGTGCGCAGGGAGGAAAGTTTCCAACTCAATCCCCTGCTGCCCGATACCCGCTCCGAAATGGCGATCCCGATGATCGCAGGCGATAAGGTGCTGGGAGTGTTCAACGTCCATTCTGTAAACCTCAATCACTTTACAGAAGAAGATGCCAACATCTACACCACACTGGCTTCACAAGTGGCAGTGTCACTGCAAAATGCGCGGTTGTATGCGGAACAGGCCGCAACCGTGGCGCAATTGCGCGAATTGGACCGCTTGAAATCATCCTTCCTTGCCAATATGTCGCACGAATTGCGCACCCCGCTCAACTCCATCCTCGGTTTTTCAGATGTGATGCTCGAAGAACTCGATGGTCCGCTCACAGAGAACATGCGCAACGATCTGGGCCTCATTCAAAAGAACGGCCAACATCTGCTCCACCTCATCAACGACGTGCTCGACATGGCAAAGATCGAATCAGGCAAGTTGAACCTCAACATCGAAAAATTCAACCTGCAGGAAGTCATCGAAGAAGTGACCAGCATCACCGCCCCGTTCGCCAGCGAAAAGAATCTATCGCTCTTCCTCGAACAGGATTCAGACAACGAAGTGCAGATCAGCGCCGACAAGATCCGCATCCGTCAGGTGATGATCAACCTTGTCAACAATGCCATCAAGTTCACCGAACGCGGCAAAATCTCCATCCGTGCCGCGTGTGAAGATAACCACGTGCTTATCAGCGTCAAAGATACAGGCATCGGCATTCCGCACGATCACCTCGATAGCGTCTTCCAGGAATTTACACAAGTCGACACTTCCACCACCCGCAAAGCAGGGGGCACGGGGTTGGGGCTGCCCATCAGCCGTCGCCTGATCGAAATGCACGGCGGAAAATTATGGGCTGAAAGCAGCGGCATCAATGGTGAAGGCTCCATTTTCTATGTGTTCCTGCCCATTGAAGCAAGGCTCAGAACCGAGGAAGAATTGAAGGTAAAATAACGGCATGGCCAAACCTCAATTCCTGCAATGTGCCATTTGTGGCAACCAACAACCTTATGAACCTTTTGTCCCTGCTGTTTGCAAATCCTGCGGGTCGCAATGGCTTGAAGCAAAATACGACTACGCGGTTTTCAAACGCAACATCCTGCGCGGATTACCAGACCGCCCCAGAAATCTCTGGCGGTTTCAGGATGTCCTGCCGCTTGAGAATCCCTCCGCTTTAGACCTCTACCCCGCAGGCGGCACACCGCTCTGGCTTTCACAGCGCTTCGCAACCAAGCTGGGGCATGATCGGGTGTATTTCAAGGATGAACGCTACGGCCCGACAAGTTCCTTCAAAGACCGCCAGGCAGCCGTTGCAGTCGCGGCAATGAATGAAAACAACATCCGTGAAGCGGTCATCGCCTCCACGGGAAATGCCGCAGTGGCTTATGCTGCGGCTTGTGCGCGGGCGGGTATTAAACTTTGGGTTTTCATGACCAGCCTGGTACCGCAGGAAAAATTGCGCGAGGCCGCCCTTTTTGGCGCGGAGGTGATTCGCGTCAGCGGCAATTACGACCAGACCAAACAGATCGCATCGCAATTTGCACAGCGCCGCAACCTGCATCTTGACCGTGGCGCAAGTTCCATTGCCGCCCGCGAATCGATGAAGACCATCTCCTACGAGATTGTGGAACAACTCGGCTGGCGCGCGCCTGATTGGTACATTCAAGCGGTCAGTGGTGGGATGGGGCCGTTGGGGGTGTATCAGGGCTTCAAGGAAATGCTCGATATGGGGCTGATCGACCGCATTCCCAAGATCGCGATCATTCAAGCCGAAGGCTGTTCACCGATGGTCAAAGCCTTCAAAGCCGATAAAGAAGTGGCAGACCCCGTGGTGCCTGATACCCGCATCATCATCCTCTCTACAGGTGACCCGGGCAAAACCTATACCTATTTGTATGGCATTCTCAAAAAACACGGCGGCACCATGGAATCTGTGACCGACGCTGAAGCCTTCGACGCCATGCGTTCTCTCGCTAAAAGTGAGGGAATGGCCGTCGAACCCGCAACAGCCGTCGCCTACGCCGGACTCGAGAAAATGCTGCGTGAAAAAATCATCACCAAAGATGAAACGGTGGTCGTCAACTGCACAGGCCACACCTTCCCCGTTGAAAAACATGTCCTCGGCGATCAATGGGCTGTGGATGTCCACCTCAGCAAGGACCAATCCCCTGCTCCACAGGAAGGCCTGCAAGCCGCGCTTGAAAATCTGGATGAAAAAGCAACCACGGTTCTGCTTGTGGATGACAATTCCGACGATGCTTTGCTCATCCGCCGTTTGCTTGAGGGTAAAAAATCCTACCGTGTTTATCACGCCAAGGATGGCTGGGAAGGGCTCGCCATGGCGCGGCAGCATCTGCCCGACCTGATCATCAGTGATCTGACCATGCCCGGTATTGACGGGTTTGGCTTTGTGGAAGAACTAAAACTTGACCCGCGTACGAAGGAAATTCCTGTTGTTGTCGTCAGCGCAAAAGACATCACTGCAGAAGAACGTCAGCGCCTCAATGGACGCATTGAAGCGCTATATCAAAAGGGTTCACTACCCACCCGTAAATTCGTGGATAAGGTCATCAACGTCATCGAAGATAAAAACGGGGCCTAAAGGAGCAAACGAGAATGGGAAACAACGTTTTATACATTGAAGACAATCCAGACAACATGATGCTGGTCAGGCGCGCCCTTGAATCACGCGGATACCGACTGGTGCAGGCCCTGACGGGTCTTGATGGAGTCAACAAGGCTGAAACAGAAGAGGTGGATTTAATCCTGTTGGATATCAACCTGCCCGATATTGACGGGTACGAAGTAGCCCGTCGAATTCGCAGCAGTGACAAAAAACACGCCCTGGCTTATGTGCCCATTATTGCCGTAACAGCCAATGCGCTCAAAGGTGATGCAGAAAAGGCACTCTCTGCAGGCTGCGATGTGTACATGTCCAAACCCATCAACATTCGCGAGCTTTGGGCACGTGTCGAAGCATTTGTTCCATCCCCCAATTCGAAATAAACAATTCAAAATCACTACTTACAGGTTGAATATTGTGAAAACATCCTATCTTACCGATCTGACTTGTTCGGATTGTGGAAGAGTCTTTTCCATCAATGAAGTCCTTACATTTTGCCCTGATTGCCAATCTACACTGATTTCAAACTACGATCTGAATGCCGCCCGCGCAAATGTGGACCGTGACGAGATTCACACGCGCTCAAAAGGGATGTGGCGCTGGCATGAAATGCTCCCCATTCAGGATCCTGAAAATATCGTAACTCTCGGAGAGGGAGATACGCCCTTGCTACGTCTCCCCCGCGTTGGAAATGAACTTGGGCTTTCCAATTTCTTCGTCAAAGACGAGAGCAGCAACCCCACAGGCTCATTCAAAGCCCGTGGACTTTGCGCCGCCGTATCCCGCGCAAAAGAGCTCGGCGTCAAAAAGGTCATCATCCCCACCGCAGGCAATGCAGGCGGAGCCATGGCCGCATATGCCGCGCGTGCTGGCTTGCAGGCAATGATCTACATGCCCAAAGACACACCCAATGCAAACATTCAGGAAAGCCGCATTGCAGGCGCCGAGGTCATTCTTGTGGAAGGCCTCATCAGTGACGCGGCTGGTATGGCGGGTGTCAAAGCGCGTGAAGAAGGTTGGTTTGATGTTTCCACTTTCAAGGAACCGTATCGCGCAGAAGGCAAAAAGATCATGGGTTATGAGCTCGCCGAAGTTTTTGACTGGACTCTGCCCGATGTCATCCTCTACCCCACTGGCGGCGGCACGGGTCTGGTGGGCATGTGGAAAGCCTTCGCAGAAATGGAAGCCCTTGGCTGGCTGAAAAATACAAAACGTCCGCGCATGGTTTCGGTGCAAGCGGAAGGCTGCGCCCCAATTCCCAAGGCCTTTCATGCTGGCGCTTCGTTCTGTGACTTTTGGCTGGGTGCCCAAACTGTGGCATCTGGCTTGCGTGTGCCAAAAAGCTTCGCCGACCGTATCATCCTCTCAAATATCCGTGAAAGCAACGGCACAGCGGTAGCCGTCAGCGATGAAGCCTTGATGCGGGCCCAGAAAAAACTCGCCGCCATGGAAGGTATCTTCGCCGCCCCTGAAGGTGCTGCATGTCTGGCGGCCCTTGAGGAATTGGTCAAGCAAAAATGGGTTCAGCCCGATGAAAAGATCGTCATGTTCAACACAGGGTCGGGGTTGAAATATCTCGACACGATGAATTAGAAACACAAAAAAGCCGATCCATTTTACAGGGTCGGCTTTTTATATCTCGTCTGTGTCTTGCAATTCATTTGACCTCTTGCATAAGTTACGTTGCAAGGAATGTCTTTGAAAAGCTGTTTTGAACCACTGAGGTTTCTCTGTGTCTTCGTGGCTCAGTGGTTGATCTTTCAGACTTTTGCAAAATTCGCGACTGATTCCTTAAGTTTTTTTTGGAATCATGTTTAAAACTGAATCACATTTGGTTTCAACCCCAATTCATCGATCAAACCATTCAATTCATCGTCGGTCAGCCTGCGTCCTTTGCCTGCATAGGCGGTGAGCATGGCTTCGGTGGTGTTCGTGCCAAAGGATCGGCCGTCATAACGCGGCGTTGTTGTGATGACCGTCTTCACGCCGCGCTCTTTGAGCAGGGCAATATTCTCTTCGGTGGTGGTATTCGTCACCACGGTTTTTCCTGCGAGGCTTTTCGGCATGTATTTTCGCATGAAAAGAAAATCGCCCGCGATCAGGTCCGATTCTTCAAAATATTTCACGTACTTTGGTTCATGTTCCGCGCCGTCACTGCCGTAAAAGATCATGCTCATCGGAAAGTGACTGACCATGGGCAGCATGACCCTTGCGACTCGTTTGAAGGCGGGAATCCCATAAACGGGAATCGGGACCCCGAGCGCAACCATCAAATCACCGAACACGGTTCTTTCGCTGACCTCGGCAACAGCCTCAGCCAACCCGAGTCGATCCACCGCCACTGGGACGAACGCCTGTTTAAAGTGGATCTCTCCCAGTGTGGATCTCGCCAGTTGAAACACGCGCCGTTCAAGGGTGTGCTTGAGGCCGCGACCGTCACAGAGTGGAGTCTGCTTGACGCCAGAAACAAGTTTCAGCGCGGCATGAAGCGGATACTCCTTTTGGTCAAGCCGCAGATATAGATCCACACCACCGACACCGAAGGCATCCACTTTGCCATCGAGGTCAAGATACATCTGGCGTGCCTTTTCCACATCGCCATCGGTGCCGATGCGCTCGACTTGAATCTCAACTTGATTGAGACGGACAGTGACCTTTTTGTCACGTTTCGAACTTCCAAGGCTGATGCCAACAGCTCGTTTCATTTTTTACTCTGAAAAAATATTGGGGTGGAGAAACTCCACCCCAAACGATTATGGGTTCACGTTGAATGTAGGCAGGGTGCCGTTAGAGAAAATCAAATTCGGGAAGACGCCTTCCTGTGTGAAGATGAATTTATCTGTGGGTTTGATGGCAGAGGCATTTGCAAGGGCGATCTGCAAAGTTACGAACGACGGATATTTTTCATACAATGCAGCCAGAGCCAATTCCTTGGCAATATCCACCAAAGCCTGTTCATCGGCAACCTGTTGCAAAAGATCGGTCAGTTCCAATTTGGCTTGTGCATTGATTTGTTCCTGCTCGATTACGGCAAGTTCAGCTTCCAGTTGTTGCCGCTTGATATCCTGCAAAATGGCTTGCTGTCTGGCCTCTTCCTGCAATTTGGCTTGATCCACCCGAATGCGACCTTCTTCAACTGCCTGTTGGGCAATGGCTTCCTGTTTTGCTTTCTCGGCATCCTGCTTGGCTTTTTCAGTGGCTAAACGGCTTTGGACGATGGCATCCAAACCCGCCTGTACTTCGGGCGAAATCGTTATTTGCGGCACCGCCACATTGCGCACTTCAAGGCCCAGCGGTTCGGCCAGCCCGCTCAATTCATCATCAATACAGGCTCGCAGATCATCACGCCCCGATCCAATGACTGCTTCATCAAATTTCTTATCACCCACACAAACCTTCATTGCTTGCAGGGTAAAAGCAGTCATACGCTGTTGAAGCGATTCGTCATTCAGATAGATGTTGCGATAACGCGAATAATTAGAGATGACAATATCCGCTTCACGTGGACGAAACACATCCGCGGTGACCTCCAGCCCAATGCGCTGTTTGTCGATCGTGATCAATTCAGGGTCATCCACAGTGATCGCAACCGCGCTGGTGGTGATCTTGACCAGATCCACAAACAGGCCGAAATCGTAGGCAATGCCAGGTTGCAGCACGCTCTGAATTTCACCCGCCTCGATCGTAATGCCAACTTGATCGTTCTCGATCACTTCAAAGTACCAGAAAGACTTGCTCACACTGGCAAGCAAGGCAACAAAAATAACCGCCACCACCAAACCGACCACCCAACCAGGGATCACAGAGAAGAATGAAGGCCTCGGATTGGGATTGGAAGGTGGTGTTGATGGAGCAGAATTCGTTTTTTGGTTTTGAGCATTTGGATTTTTCATTTTTACCTCCTGTTGATTGGACAAATTATAAGGGAATCACCCAGTTCTTACAAAGGGATTGTACATTTTTTCGTGCCCCACTGTCGTTTCAGGTCCATGACCAGAAAGCAGGCGGGTTTCATCGGGCAGTGTGTAAATCTGAGTATGGATGCTATTTTCCAGCGTGGCAAAATCGCCGCCGGGCAGGTCTGTGCGGCCAATGCTGCCATTGAAGATCACATCACCGCAAAAGCAGATATTTTCGCTGGCAACATATAAAACGCAATGACCTTTGGTATGCCCGGGCGTATAACGCACTTCGAACTCGTTCGAACCGAGTTTGAGGAGCATGCCTTGCACAAAATCAATGGTTGGCTCGGGGCCAGGGTCAATATTCAAGCCGAACTTTGCCCCGCCGCCCCCCGCCCGCCAGAGGACATGGTCGTCGGGATGCAGGGCCACATGCGGCAGCGGATTCAAGGCATCGGCAATCGCAGCCGCGCCGCCGATATGGTCAAAATGTGCATGTGTGTACCAAAGATGACCGATACGCCAGCCGCGTTTTTGCGCCTCTGCCAGAATGATATGCCCATCCCACGATGGATCGATCACCACGGCTTCTTTTGTGTCAGGGTCAGCCACCAGATAGGCATTGGTTTGTGCGGGGCCGAGGGTAAAGGAAACGATCTCAAGCATGTTGCACCTTTCGATAGGAAAAAATAAATGTAGATATCATCGCCAGCGTAATCAAACCCATCGCCAGCGGATAGATCAAAAACGGGTCAATTACAAAAAGATAACCAGCCAACGGCGGCGTAAAAATAAAAATGGTCGCATTGACGGTTTCAAGCGTGCCATACATCAAACCCATCTGCGACTGATGCACAAGTTCACGCCCCTGCGCCTGTGCCATTGGGCGAGCCGCACGGAAACCACCCAGAAGAAAATACCCCAGCATGAACAGGGGCAGGCCGAAACCCTTCCACATGATCAATGCAAAAAGCACCACCAGAACCTGCGCGAACAAAAATCCCCTGCGCGGATCAAGGCGGCTGAAACCGATGGCAAACAAGGCATTTCCCAACGCGCCTGCTGAAAAAATCCACCCTGTATCACTCAGCGAGAATTTGCGCACACCTTCCAGAAAATTCGGCGTGAGCGGTTGTGCCAGATACATGGCAAATACTGCAAACCCAACCATGCCTAAAAACGAAATGAAGCCGCGGTTCTTCCACAAAGTAACGGGTGGAGCCTCGGGGTCATGTTTATCAAGCGGTTGATTCTTGATGAAAAAAATACTCGCAACAGAAAACAGAAAAATCACTGCCGCCACCAGATAACTCATGCGCATGCCGTAATGGTCACCGATCCAACCGCCTGTCACAGGGCCGAGCGCCATGCCGATATTGAACGAAGCCGACACCAGCGAAAGCGCAGTGCCCACTGGCATCTCGCCGCGTGCCGCAGTGACATAACTGCTCAACGGCGAAGAGACAAAAGCAGTCAGGCCATAGCCAAACAAGCCCACCAGATAAAAAGGCAGAGCGGTTGAAATTCCCATGGTAAATGTGGAAGCAAGACCCAGGATCCATGCTGTGATCAGCAAAGGCCGCCTGCCGATGCGGTCAGCAAGATAGCCGCTTGGCATGTGTGTGATCGCACTGAAAAAACCAAACATCCCAAGAGCCAGCCCGATCTGCTCCTCCCCCAACGCAAACTCCTTACCCAGATAGATCGGGACAAAATTCAAGAACATCCCTTCGCCAATTCCCCAAAACAAAAGGGACACCACCACAAACGTCAGATTTCGATTCAAAGTTTCCTCTTGGAATTACGACTGATTTTCAACTCTGCGGATAAAATCCCGCGCCGCTTCAAACACTTGATGACGGGCCGCATCCCGCGTAACCACATGGCCTGACCCAGTCACGAGAAGCTTTGTCTTGTCTGAAGCATTGACCAGCCCAGCATAAATTTTCTCCACGTTTTCAGGCAGCACATACGGATCATCTTTGGAATGAATCAGCAAAACGGGCATGGTCAAACGTGGAAGAGCCGCCTGCATTTCACCGAGCAACAGCTTCAACTCCGCAATCGAACGGATGGGATTCTGCGGATATGAAATGTGGTCTTTGAAGGCTTCCTTGTCAAACCATGAAGCGCCAGGCACTTCACCCGATTTGGGCATGTATTTTACAAAATGACTGTACAGACTGATGTATGCGGGCGAATAGTCCTTTGGGTCATTGGGCAGCGAATACGGCGTAGACATGGCCACCACCCCCGAAACACGATCCGCAAATTTGGTGGACATCAGCAGAGACAATACTCCCCCCATCGAAAGCCCTGCAAAGAAGATTCGGTCGACACTGCCCGAGAGTAGATGAAAACCATCTTCAACAGAAGCAGTCCAATCGGTCCAGCGGGAGGCGATCATATCTTCGGGTGTTGTTGCATGACCGTGGAGTCGAATCCCCAAACAGGTGTATCCCTGCCCATTAAGATATTCCCCCATCCAGCGCATTTCCTTGGGCGCGCCTGTAAAGCCGTGGATCAGCAATACCCCCGTTCGCCCGCCAGGAAGAAAAAAAGGTTCAGTTGTTGGAATGATTTGAGTGTTCACGACCTGATTATATCAATCAGCCCGCGTAACCCCAATTCATAAGACTTCAAACCAAAACCAGTGACAGTACCTTTGCACACCGCCGAAATCATGGATTTATGCCGAAACTCTTCACGTGCATGCACATTCGAAATATGCACCTCGATCACAGGAATTTGAATGGCAGAGATCGCATCGCGCAGCGCCACCGATGTGTGAGTGTAACCGCCAGGGTTGAACACCACGCCATTCGCCTGTGTCCGTGCTTCATGCAGGGCATCGATCAGCGCACCTTCATGATTCGATTGCAGGCAGGTCACTTCTGCATTGAATTCTTTTCCAAGCGCGATCAAGCTTTCATTGAGTTCGTGCAACTTCGTTGAGCCGTACACTTCAGGCTCACGCGTGCCGAGCAAATTCAGGTTGGGACCATGCAAGATCAATATTTTCATCTTTACTCCAAAACAGATTCCAAATCGTCCACATTCACCAATTCAACTTTACCAATTTCAACAGGCAGCGCAAAACGGATCGCCTTTGCAGTTTTCTTTTTATCCACCCGCATCACGCGGATGATCTCGTCACGCGGCATGGCATCTGGAATTTGCACAGGCAAGCCAAGTGACTTGAAGGATGAAGTCACCGCATCCACCAACCCGTGGCCTGCTCTGCCAATTTGAGCCGAGTATCTCGCCTCAACCACTGTGCCAATGGCAATTGCCTCGCCATGCCGCAAATTGAACCTGCTGACAAGCTCCACTGCATGACCAACCGTATGCCCCAAATTCAAGGCCGCGCGGACTCCCTTTTCATACGGGTCTTCCTCAATGACTTTGATCTTCACCGCCATCCCACGCCTGACCACTTCTTCGAGGTTGGCCTTCACCCAATCCAACCCGCGCCCACACAGAGAGAACAATTCAGGGTCAGAGATGATGCCATGCTTGACCACTTCAGCCATACCAGAGATCAACTCGGCTTCGGGTAATGTATCAAGCAGCTGTGGGTCCGCCAGTACCAGTTTCGGCGGATAAAACGCGCCGATGAGATTCTTTCCCTCGGGCAGGTCAAAGCCCGTTTTTCCGCCAAGCGAGGCATCCACCATTGAAAGCAAAGTGGTCGGCACACCCACCCATGCAATTCCACGCATGTAAGTGGAGGCGGCAAATCCTGACATATCGCCGATGACACCGCCGCCGAGGGCAATGACCGTGCTTTTGCGGTCCAGCCCTGCTTCGAGAAATCCCTTCCAGATCTGGCTGATGGTCTCCAGCTTCTTGTAAGCCTCGCCTGCAGGGACGGTCAACACTCTGGGATCGAAACCTGAATTCCGTAAAGCCGTGACAGCTTTTTCAGCATGGAGATTCGCAACATTGTCATCCGTAACAAGGATCGGATTTTGCAATCCGCGTGTTTTGAGCATTTCGCCAAGCTGGTCAATTCCGCGGCTTTGAACCACTGCATCATACTCCCCCATTGCCGAGAGGTGATGCCTGCCTGCAGCCAGTTGGGCCTGATAGGCGTTTTGTTCGGCAGATTTCCCATCCACATGGATCATCAATGGAAAGGAATGATAGTGCTCCCGCCGTTTTTCAAGCAAGGCTGTCAGCTTCGGTTTCAAATCTCCTGCCAACAGGGGGCGCTTTCCAGCTTCATAGTGCAGCCTTTCCAACAAGGTGGATAATTCCGCCATGAAAAGAATAATCCTGCCATGTTGTTCTGCAAAGGCGCGATTTACATCACGTAATAAAGCGCCGCCGCCAAGGGCCACAATACTTTCCTGTTCGCCCGCCAATTTTTTCAGCGATGCGGTTTCAAGGTCTCGGAATGTCCCTTCCCCTTGTTGTTCCATGATCTGCGGAATGGACATCCCTGCCTCTTCTTCGATCACACGATCCAGATCAATGAACGGCAGGTTCAGGTTTTGAGCAAGTTTTCTCCCAACCGTGGATTTGCCAGTACCAGGAGGGCCATA
>DAOQID010000098.1:0-15889 GCA_035339375.1 Anaerolineales bacterium
CCGAAGCAACGTCCGCCCGCGGATGATTTTGGCAGGTTCAGCGGAAACTGATAGTAACCATACTACAATGAAGAATCCGCCAAAAGACGGCCATAATGGGCTTGCCGCGCTTCTAAAAACCATATTTCTATTAATCGCATTTTTGTTGTCTCTGTTATTCTTGAAAGAAAATCCCGATTTGGGCATGGCCTTCCAGGAATGGAAACAACACAAGAGAAAAAAGGAAATTTCCAAATGATGTAAAAGAAGCGCTGGTGCATAGAGTGCCCCATGCCGCCAAAGCAATTCATTCTGATCTCTCTATTTGCCATCCTTACCCTTTCGCTGGGCGTCCCATCGGCAGAGCCTGTAACCGTTCCACAGAACATCCCCACGGCAACGGTCACTGTGCCGCCATCGCCGACGCCCACCCGTACAGCGCTTCCCACCCCCATTCCGTATTACATCACCGCCACGGTTTGGGAAAGCCAACCTGCAGCAGCCATTCTTACCTATCACAAGTTCAAGACCAATCGCCCATCCACTTATAGCACAGTCAGCAGGCTGGATTTTGAAGAGGAATTAGAAAGCCTGTATCGCAGCGGCTATGTGTCGGTATCGCTTGAAAAATGGCTGGCAGGTGACATTCGTGTGCCTGTCGGGAAGCGCCCGGTCATCTTTAGCATGGATGATGTCTTCTTCAGAAACCAGATCGCATTGACCGCTGAAGGGACTCCCGCCAAAGATACAGGCCTTGGCGTGGCATGGGAGTTCTACAAAAAGCATCCTGAGTTCGGGTTTCATTGGGCTCTGTTCTCCAACCTGGGAGATAAACCCTACGGAGAGGGAACCAGCATTGAACAAAAGATACAACTGGCGAATGTGATCGTGTGGTGCATCGAACATGATGCAATGATCTACAACCACACGTTTCGGCATGTAAATCTGAAAAACACAAAAGGACTTGGAGTGACCGCAGAACTTCGCTGGAATGACGAAACCCTGCGCGAACTGCTACAACTCGTTCATCGCGCGGACCTGATTCCAAAACTGCGAAACATGGTGGCTCTCCCCGGCGGCAGGGCTCCCCGCTGGGAAGATTCACAAACCGCCCTATATGGGTACACCGACCCAGACGGAAGGAAAGTGCAGGCCATTTTCAACATTGACTACATCACACGCCCCGATTTTCTCAAGCCGCCTTATGCGCGAAAGTTCAACCCTGCAAACCTGCCGCGTATCGTTGCCAATCTTGAGGCAATCGAGTATCTTGTGGAGAACAAAGAGAAATACCCTGCTGCAAAATCGTGCAGGCTGGGTCCGCTGGATCAAGGTCAAAGCGCTGATTCTGTTTATTTGGCTGGGCAGGTTTCGGCAGCGGTGCGACGCGGTCAATGTCCGCATGGAGTGTACGTAACAGATAAATTTATTTTTTCAGCGGAAACAGAACAAACCAGTTTGATTCAAGAAATTCAAAACGATAACCAGCCTTGATCGTTTGAAAACAAATCCCACTTTAGAGGTAAAAAGATGACAACCCAGGAAACGTTCACCCGTCCGACCACGATCGCAGAAATGCAAGAGCGGATGAAAAATTTTGCAACACCAGAAGGCTGGAAAAAAGGCCTCGCCTATAAACCTGCCCCAACCGATGTGTTCATCGTAACACCTCCAAAATGCGGAACCACCTGGATGCAGCAGATCGTTCATGGACTCAGATCACGGGGCTCGATGGATTTCGATGAGATCACACGCGTCATCCCGTGGATCAACTTGGCACATGATTCAGGCATTGATATTGATGCGCCGCAGGTCGCTCATCCGCGCGCATTTAAAACGCACAGCACCATGGATGAAGTGCCGCAAGGCGGCAAATACATTGTGGTACTGCGCGAACCCAGGGACGCCCTGCTTTCTCATTATTATTTCTTTGAAGGTTTCTTTTTTGAAAAAGGCTCCATTGACATTGAGACCTTTGCAAAGGAATATTACCTGCCCGGGCGGGCCGTTTTCAAACACATTGCGGCATTATGGGAACGACGGAAAGATAAAGATGTTCTGCCGCTATGCTTTGAAAATATGAAAGCGGATCTACCGCGGACCGTGGAACGGGTTGCGGAATTCATCGGCATCACACTTGATGACGAATTGAAAGAGATTGTTGTAAGGCAGGCTGACATCAAATTCATGCAGGCACATGAAGATAAATTTGAAGACCACATCATCCGCAAATCGCGCAGTGCAGCCATGCGCCTGCCCATGGACGGCCAGCTTTCCAAGGTGCGGGATGGGCAGGTCGGAGGTGCGAAACTATCGGTGCCTGAAAACATCAAGCAGGAATTGGATGCCATTTGGGAAAGTGAGCTTATGCCAAAGATCGGCTTGAATTCGTATGAAGAGTTGAAAAAAGAATTAATGCATTGAAATACGTCTGATGAATTGGAGTGCTTGAATTATGGAATCCCGAATCTTACAACTAATCGCAGCCTTGCGCGCCAGCGGTGTGCGCGTTTCTTTGGCGGAATCAGCTGAAGCTTTTTCAGCTGTGGATTTGATGGGTATTCAGGAACGCGAAGCATTTCGATTGTCATTGCGCGCCACGCTCATCAAAGATGTCAAGGATATTCCCACCTTCGATAAATTGTTCCCGCTGTTTTTTGGCAGCGGACAGCCGCCAATGATGGGCGGAAATCCAACCGACGATCTTTCACCTGAAGAAATTCAAATGCTGGCCGAAGCACTGCGTCAGTTTAAAGAAAGCCTCCGCCAAAACATGGAAAGGCTGATGAATGGCGAACCGCTGACAAAGTCTGAATTGGAAGCGTTGGGTCAGCTTGTGGGGCTGAATCAAGCTGGCGACCTCAACTATCAGAATTGGATGGCGCAACGGATGATGCGGGCGATGGCCTTTCCTGAGATCCAGAAAGCAATGCGCGAGCTGATGGAACAGCTTCAGGAAATGGGAATGAACCGCGAGCGCATCGAGCAAATCCGCAACATGGTTCAACAAAATATGCAGGGGATGCAAAACCAGATCGAGCAATTTGCAGGCCAGCGCATCGCAGAAAACCTGAGCGAAAAGCCGCGCGGTGAAAATATCGACAACTTAATGAACCGTCCATTTCAGGCATTGTCCGATGCTGACAAGAAGATTCTACAACGTGAAGTGAAACGGCTGGCAGCGGCGCTGCGTACCCGCATTGCCTTGCGGCAAAAAAGGATGAAAAGCGGGCAAATGGACCCAAAAGCCACCATCCGCGCAAATTTGAAATATCACGGTGTGCCAATGGAGATCAAACACCGTGACAAGGTTCGCAAGCCAAAGATCGTGGTGATCTGCGATGTAAGCACATCCATGCGTTTTTGCTCCGAACTGATGCTCAGTTTCCTTTTTGCACTGCAGGGACAGGTACGCAAAACACATGCCTTTGCATTCATTGACCATCTCGAATCCATTTCAGAGGATTTCAACGGGGCGAACGCCGACGAAGCCATTCAATCTGTTCTGTGGCGTATGCCCAGCGGTCACTACAACACCGACCTCGGCTGGGCGTTGGACAATTTCAACAGTGAACACATGGACACGTTGAACAGTGGAACAACCCTCATCATCGTCGGCGACGGCCGCAATAACTACAACGATCCACGCATTGACATTTTCTCCACAATGACCCGCCGCGCTACACGCACCATCTGGCTAAATCCTGAGCCGCCAGCCATGTGGCACGGTGACAGCGATATGGCGAAATACGCCCCCCTGTGCAGCAATGTTTTAAAGGTCGGAAATTTACGGGAACTGGCACAGGCGGTGGATGAATTAATGACGGGATAGTTTTTGTGGAAAACAAAATGACCGTCCAAACAGCACTGAAAAAAACAAGCAGGTAAAAAATTTTAGGAGATGATCACATGAAATTCACCGCCATTTATATCGAACCGTATGCCAACACTGTCACCGCAAATGTCATGTTTGCCGACCCAGAGACAGACCCCGACCAACCTTCCGTTCTCTCTTTCTCACGTCCCATCGAACCGGGCTTTGACAACAGCTCTTACTACTTCGAAATCAACGACCAGTCCTATGGAAGCTATGGCGGTCTGGAAACTGTGCAGGTCTCAAGAAACAGCCTTGTAGTCCGTGTGTCGCCGGAAAAGGTACAAGAATTCGGTGAAGAGGATTTTCGCGAGATCCAGGTTGACTTTCAAGTGGATGACGAGACTTACGGAAATGTCCTCGCCCAGCTAAAACGCATCTTCGAAGGATTTGATATCCTCCAAATCCAATAAACAAAAAATCTCAAATTGGAGGATCTGGGTTTCAGGTCCTCCAAAAGGACCACCTGCATGCCCTGGAAAATCTCCTATCTTGAAGACACCAAAATCATAAAAACGATCTACACCGAACCCATCACACTGGATGAGTTAAAAGAATGTGCAATGGCAAATTTCTCCATGGCTGCCGAAAAGCAAACGGGGTTATTCCTTGGCGATTGTTCCAGTTTCACTCAACAAGGAAGCACCATGGATATTTACGAGTTGGGAAAATTTCTTGAAAGCATCAGCCTCGAGTTGCGCATCCATATCAAGGAAGCCCTGATCGAACCGTCAAACATCCAACGCGTATCCAGCGATCTCCGTTTTTTCGAAACAGTCACCAATAATCGAATGATCAAAGCCCGAATTTTTCAAGATACAGAAAGCGCGCTTGAATGGCTACTTAATTAAATCGAAGTTTTTCAGTCCACTCTCCGCCAAACTACGTAGTGAGATTTACGAGAAAATACGTTGACAAATTTGCGGGTAATACGAATGACATTTTGAATACTTGAATTTAGAATTAATCTGGATGTATTTCAAAATGCCAATCTCCTACGATATTTCAAACACCTTCAACCTTTTAGTTTATATCTGCACAGATTCCTGGACCGGAACTGCTTTCTTCAAGACCGCCGATAAGGTCCCCGAAGATCCGCGCTACTGTTCAAACATGAAGATCATCATCGATATCTTTTCGGCTGAAATCGAAACCTCCCTTTCGGATATGCACCTGGCCATAGAAAAAAACAGGCAGCTCAAACAAAAAGGCCAAAAACTTGGGCAAACCGCCGTTTTCACAAAAAGCACAAGCCTGATGTTCCTGGCCGATGCCTTCAAACTCATGTCACCGGAAGCACCGTCCAACTTCGGCGTTTTCAATAATAAACAGGATGTCGTGCGCTGGCTGGGCTTCACCGACGCAGAAAAAGAGGTCATCCGCTTTTGGGAAGGCGCAAAAACAAGCCCGCCAGAAAAAGTTCCATAAGGCTGGAGTTTGAAAAGCAGGGGGTCTGCGGTACACTTAAATGCATGTCCAATCAAAACATCGATACCATCATCATCGGCGCTGGCCCTGCAGGGCTGGCGGTTGGAGCCTGCCTCAAACAGGCCAACCATTCAGCCATTATTCTTGAACAAGATAACGCGGTGGGCCCGGTCTGGAGGCGTCATTACGACCGACTGCATTTGCACACCGATAAAAAGAATTCTGAACTGCCATTTGCGCCATTCTCAAAGGAATATCCCCGCTACCTCTCACGCGATCAACTTGTGGATTATCTTGAAGCCTACGCAAAAAAATTTGAGCTAAACATTCTCTTCAACCAGCAGGTGACATCGGCCAGGAGAATTAATGACAGATGGGAAATCCAGACAAACAATGCACAATACCACGCATCACAACTGGTTATCGCCACCGGTTATGCGCGTGAACCATACATCCCTGATTGGAGCGGGAAAGATGGTTTCAAGGGAAAGATCATCCACAGTTCGGAATATAAAAACGGATCTGAATTTAAAGGGCAGAGGGTTCTCGTCATTGGGTTTGGCAACTCGGGTGGAGAAATCGCCATTGACCTGTACGAGCATGGCGCCAGGGCAGGGATTGCAGTTCGAAACGCAGTGAACGTTATCCCCAAGGAATTGGCTGGAATTCCCATTCTCTCCATCGGCATCGTGCAAAATTTGATGCCTGTCTGGCTTGCCGATGCAATCAATGCACCGATCTTGCGGGCCGTCATCGGGGATATCACCCAATATGGCTTACGCAAACTGCCCTATGGCCCCGCCACCCAAATCAGAAACGACAAACACATTCCCTTGATCGATATCGGCACCATGAAATTGATTCGCGCAGGGCACATCGACGTTTATTCAGGGGTGGAAAATTTCGCAGGAAACAGAATCAAATTTACGGATGGAAAAGAAGCGGATTTTGATTCCATCATTCTGGCTACAGGCTATCAACCCAGGGTCAACTCCTTTTTGCAGGAACAATCGGTATATGACGAAAATGGCACGCCCATCTCCACAGGGCGTGAGGCTGGTGTGACAGGCCTGTATTTTTGCGGGTATTATGTATCACCCACTGGAATGCTCCGCGAGATCGCAATGGAGGCCAGGCAGATTAGTGCTGCCATTGCTAGGAAACGGTCCCTGTGAAAAAGTTACGGCCGATTAATTTCGATTTCATGCCAATTTTCTGCAGGCAGAAGAAATCAGGTTTTAATGGTCTCATCTCTATGGCTTGCGCCGTAAACTTTTTAATTGTATGATTGAGGAGAAATTTCACCATACTGGGAAGATATCATGCCCAAAATAATGATCGTAGATGATGACCCGCAGGTCATAACGCTATTAAAAAGATACCTTTCAGTGGAAGGCTATGAAGTGATTGCCACCACTCACAGTGCCAAGGCAGTTCCTCTGGCAAATACCGAGCATCCAGATCTGTTCATCCTTGATCTTATGATGCCGCCTCCAGATGGTTTCACGCTTTGCAGTATGCTGAGAGCTGATCCAGCTTTCAGACTGACACCTATTTTGATCATCACCGCCATGGCCGATAGCAACAGCAAGGCAACTTCATTTGGCGCGAATGATTATCTGGCGAAACCATTTAATCTTGATGAACTTTCCCTCAGGATATCAACCCTGTTGAATGGCTGAGATTTGACACAATAATTGCAAGTGGTATTTGTATTATTATCGTTATTTTACAGGTATTCATAAGTCCTTTTAAAAGCTTTTCGGGCAATGTGGAATTCGATCTGCTGAAAAACTCCAATCACAAGGAAGAATGAAATGTCAAAAATATTAATAATCGATGATGATATGGAAACCACAAAGCTTTTGGAAAGCCTGGTAAAAATGAACGGGCACTCGCCCACATCGATCAATAACAGTGCCGATGCAATTGAAACTGCCAATTCCATCATTCCCGATCTAATTCTTTTGGATATTATGATGCCCAGAATCAATGGCATCCAGTTGTGCAAAATGTTCCAGTCGACCCAGACCCTCAAACACATCCCTATCATCATTGTCTCTGCGTTGAACGATATTGGCAGCAAAAAGGACGCATTTAACGCAGGGGCCAAAGACTTTATTACAAAACCCTTCCTGCCCAAGGAATTAGCCCAAAAAATAAACGCACTGACCTGAAGCAACAGCTTACAAATTTGCGAAGAAGACCGCAACTGCCAATTTTCATCGCAGGGGCGGTCTTTCGGTTAAATATGTCTAAGGTATAATATTAAAAATATTATTCAGGAAAATTCATCCAAATCAGTCAGGAAAATGTCATGACCAAAATTTTGATTGTAGATGACGATAAACAGGCAACGGACCTGTTGCAAAAGGTTCTAACCGTGGAGGGATACGAGACAACAGCAGTGAATGACAGTTCCAAAGCCGTGCAGATCGCCGATTCAGTAAACCCACACTTGATTATTCTCGACCTGATGATGCCAGACCCTGACGGCTTCAAAGTATGCAGAATGCTCCGCCAGACACCGCGCTTCATCTTCACCCCCATCATCATTGTCACCGCACTGGATGACAGCGACAGCAAAGTGGTTGCCTTTGGCGCAGGAGCTGACGACTACCTCACAAAGCCATTTCACATTGATGAACTATCCCAACGGGTAAAGGAATTACTCGGAAGAACCGAATAATCAGCAATACAAAAAACATCTATTTTTCAAGGCGTGCAAATTTATTGCACGCCTTTCTTTTATTCACCTCACCTTGACTCCTTTTCGGTTTTGAATATAATTTCTGTGACCATTTTTACTAAATTAGTCACAGAAAGGCAATCCCATGCCAAAAGCATTTTCAGAACAAGAAAAAGACACCATCCGCTTGCAGATGCGGGAAAAGGGAAAAAAGCTCTTTGAGAAACACGGCCTCAAAAAGACCAGTGTGGATGAATTGACCGAAGCCGTGGGCATTTCAAAAGGCGCCTTTTATCTATTTTATGAGTCAAAAGAGGAATTGTTCCTTGAAATTCTGGAACAATTCGAAAATGAAATTCAGACCCAAATTCTTGAGTTCACGATCGCGCCAAAAGCAAACGCGCAGAAAAATGTCAGCGAGATGCTCAAGGGACTATTGTTGACATGGGATGCCTACCCCCTGCTGAAGAATTTCAGCAAAACCGATTTTGATTACCTTGTCAGGAAAATTCCATCCGAACGGGTGATGCAACACGCCAGCAACGACGAGGCATTCACAACCGAGTTCATAAAAAAGATCAAACGCGAAGGCATTAACGTCAAGGCGCCTCCGCGGGTTGTAAGCAACCTCATCAAGAGTCTGTTCTTTATGGGGCTGCATCGTGACGATATGGGTGAAACAGCCTATCAGGAAACCATTGGTGTGCTGATTGATCTGGTGGCTGGGTATATTGCTGGAGAATAAAATGGAATACGTAATCGAGACAAATAATTTATCCAAGACATATGGCAGCATAAACGCTGTAAACAGCGTCAATTTACGGGTTAAGCAAGGCGAGATATATGGCTTCCTTGGCCTCAACGGTGCAGGCAAAACCACCACCATCCGCATGCTTTTGGGGATGATTCGCCCAAGTGAAGGAAATGTAAAAGTGCTGGGTCAGGTTTTAGGTCCAGGTAGAAGCGGACCATGGGCGCAGGTGGGGCATCTCGTGGAAAGTCCATCTGCTTACCCCGATCTGACCGTCCGCGAAAATCTGGATATCGCCCGCAGATTGCATGGATTGAAAAATTCCAACGCAGTGGATGATGTGATGGAAAGTCTTTCCATCGCTTCTTATTCCAAACGGAAAGCTGGTGCGCTTTCATTGGGGAACCTTCAACGCCTTGGGCTGGCACGCGCAATGATCCATCATCCGAGTCTGCTGATCCTTGATGAACCCGCCAATGGGCTTGACCCTGCTGGCGTGGTTGAAATCCGCGAGTTGATCGCCAATCTGGCGAAAAACGGCGTGACCGTTTTCATGTCCAGCCATATCCTCACTGAAGTGGATAAACTCGCCACACGAATCGGAATTATCCATAAAGGGAGAATGATCGAAGACCTCGACGCGAACAAACTTGAGCAATTCCGCGCGAGACGCTTGAAGATCAAGGTCCGTGATTTTGCAAGAGCGCATGCAGTGCTAACCAGGGAAAACTATTCGGCAACGATCACTGAAGATTCTATTTTCGTCAGCGATACGCGGGCACTCGAAACACCGGAGAAAATCGCATGCTTGCTGGTCAATGCTGACACGCCACCCACCCATCTTGCAGTGGAACAGCAAAACCTTGAAGAACATTTTATGCAATTGACAGGAAGTACAAAATGAATGCTTATCTTGCTGCTTTACAAACCGAGAGTCTCAAGGCATTTCGTTCGAAAGTGCCGCTATTCACCCTGTTGGGATTTTTGATCGCGCCCTTAATCGGCGGCCTGTTCATGGTCATCTTGAAGGATCCCGAAGCCGCAAAATCCATGGGGTTGATCGGCACAAAAGCACAATTGTCCGCAGGTGTGGCAGACTGGCCGACATTTTTCAATCTGCTTGCACAAGCAACGGCCATTGGCGGCGCGATCATTTTTGCAATTGTCACCACCTGGGTGTTTGGCCGTGAATTTTCAGATCATACTGTAAAGGAGTTGCTCTCATTGCCCACATCGCGCGAGGCGATCATCGCGGCAAAATTCACTGTGATCGGTTTTTGGACGGCGGCCCTAACCCTGCTTAGTTACGGGCTTGGTTTGATCATTGGGAATGCTGTTGCCATCCCTGGCTGGACAAATGAACTCTTCCGCTCGGCAACCATCGATATTCTTGGCGCGGGCATCCTGACGATCCTGCTGTTACCGTTTGTAGCTTTCATCGCCAGCATCGGGCGCGGGTTTATGGCCGCTTTTGGCTGGGCGATCTTTACCGTTGCCATTGCACAGGTCGCTGTCGTAATGGGATGGGGTGACTGGCTTCCGTGGTCGGTGCCCGCCCTGTTCAGCGGAGCGATCGGAGCACATTCTGAAACACTTGGAATGCATAGCTATCTCATTGTGGCGATTGCAAGCGCAGTCGGTTTTTTCATCACATTTTATTGGTGGCGCAACGCGGATCAGGCAAAGTGAATCAATGCACGTCCTTGTTTGGGTCTTTTGCTGGTTAAGCCAGCAACTTCTCGTACACCTTCAATAATTTCTTCTGCGATTCGTGCCAGGTGAATTTGGTCAACGCACGTTCGGAGGCAGATCGGGCCAGGCGTTTGGATAATTCAAAATCATTCAGCAAGGTGATGGTCTGTCTGGCAAGGTCTTCAGGATCGCTTGGAGAAAATAACAACGCATCCATATCTTCGCGGACAAGCTCACGCACAATGGGCATATTCGAAGCCAACAACGGACGTTCCGCCGCCATATACTCGAGGACTTTGATCGGGCACGCCCCCTGGGTGACATTTCTGTCATTCAAACCGAGCGGGGCAACACAGATATCTGCACTGGCAATAAGCGCAGGGATTTCATGGTGCGGTACGGCAGGCTGTACGGTTACATGTTCTTCGATGCCAAGTTTTCTAATTTGCTTCGCAAGCACCTTGCGCTGGCGGGAACGTCCGCGCCCGACGATTTTTAAGTGAACAGGTTGTTTTTCGAGGATCTTTGGCAGCGCTTTTACGACGATATCCAATCCCTGCCAATCGGCAAGAGTACCGATATAAAGCAGCACGGGAATCCTTCCATCGCGGGCAGGCAGGGATGACGGGGAAAAGTCCGAAGGGCTGACTCCGTTTGGGATGACAGTGACCAGTTTACGGTCAAGTCCGAGCGAGGCGATGTAATCGCGAGTCACATTCGAAGGACAGATGATCGCGTCGCTCAGGTGCAGAGTCGCAATTTCCTGTTCTTTTATTTTCAAGAGCAATTCAGGGTCGAGTCCGGGGTAGTGATATTTGAGCTCGATGGAGGGCAGGCCATTCACTTCAAAAAGTGTTTTGTAGCCAAGCCTTTTTTTATTTTGCGCAATGGAGAGGCCATCCCATATATTTCGAAAATGGACAACATCGTACCCCTGATGCAGTGCCAGATGTGCCGCAACCGACCTGCCAAAGTGCATGGCCCGGGCAAGGAAGTTCTGCGAGAGGTCCTGCGAAATGCGGGTGAGCTGCGCGCCCTCAATAGTATCTTCGGTGGGTAGAAGCCCATCGTTGGGCGTGATAAGATGGGCACTGTGCCCCCCATTGACCAGCCCGCGCAAATTGTGCAAAATATGCGTGGATGCGCCTTTCGGGCTTGGTACAATATCGAAAGCGGTGTAGAGAATCTTGGCCATTGCTGAAATTATATCGCTTTCAGCAAAAAAGAATTTTTAGCAATATCCTGTAAGCCACTCGGAGGAATGTTTCATGCCAGCGTTATGTGTTTTAGGCGTAGTCGGCCTTGTTGTCGTGTCGCTCTTCTATTATCTATTGAATACAGCCCGAAAAAAGGTTAAGGCCCCCACCAACATTGCAGGGAAAAAAGAGTACGCCCCTGTCTATGTGTCCATTGCCGACAAGCCCGATTCGATCATGCGCGGCATGGAGCGATTTAAAGCCGAGGTGCAAAAGACCGAAACCGCTGGTGACAAGTGGCGTTGGATTCCCCTTATGATTTTCTTCGTCGGCCTCGGCATGATGGCTGTGGACGGTGTGCTTCTGCTGTTTGGGTATTTTTCGCTGGTTTTCACTTCAGGCGGGTTATTGTTGTGGATCGCCGCGTTCATCATGGCGCGCAGTTTGCGCAGAAGCGATACGCTCGATTTTCCGCCGCGTTATAAAGGCACAAAGGATATTTTATACACCCTGCGTGACGACTTGAAACCCGGCAGCACCTTTCTTGGTCATCTTGACCTGACAGGGGCAATGCTGAAAAACAAGGTGGCCCGCGAAACGCATGATACGCAGAACCGCACCACTCATCATTTCCGCGATGAATGGCTTTCGTTGAAAGCAAAACTATATGACGGCAACGTTCTGCGCATTTCGGCGATACAAAAAACCAAAAAGCGCGCCTCCTATTGGAAGCGCAGCCGAATCAGCGGAAAATCAAAGTTAAAGCCCGAAAAATATAAAGGCACATCACATGATCTGAAGGTACGTATTGTGGTCAACCCGGAAGCGTACCAGATCGTCCCCAACAAGGAGTTTCGCCCGGGCGTGAACATCGGCAAGTACACCATTTCTCAATTAAGCACAGACGGCGGCATGATCAACATGGTTGCCAGCTCCCCCTTTGATGAAGTGGACAACGAACAGATCCTTGCCATTTTAAAATCAACTTATTCTCTTTTACAACGGAAGGCTGCATAAATGAGTCGCAAAATCATACCCTTTATCATTGCATTGGTTCTCTCCTGTCTTGTCATGGTTGTAGCGGGCGTGTTCGCTTTCAGCGGCGCAGTGACCGCGGAAAAATTCGGCAGTGACCCGGTCTGGTCCAGCGAATACCCAACCGCTGAAAGCATGAAAATCATCGACCTGACCGGGGATGGTCAGGATGAGCTTTTCATTCAAAACGCCTTTGGCATAAGGCTTTACGACCCCAACGGT
The DNA here is from genome assembly GCA_035339375.1 of Anaerolineales bacterium. Lineage (GTDB taxonomy): Bacteria > Chloroflexota > Anaerolineae > Anaerolineales > Villigracilaceae > Villigracilis. The sequence continues at coordinate 12,867 of DAOQID010000098.1, forward strand.
AATGTCATCAGTGACTTCACCTACGATAAACCCAAAACCACATTGGGCGATGTTAACGGTGATGGCGTGGAGGATATTGTCGTTTATCACAGCGGAAACTTTTTTTCGGTAGACACCATTATCAACGGCCAGCAAAAGACCATTGCCAGCGAATTGCCTGTTTTTGTCCCTGCACGCGTGGCATTGATCCGTTTTGAGGGCGGCTCCCAGATCGTTTTAGGAGATGTCTCCGGGCAGATCGCCTCCATCACCACCGATGGAAAGATCGTGTGGGAATCTGACTTTGCGAGTGAGGAAATCCGAGGCATGGATGATGCAAAGATCGGCGGCCAGACCTATGCCGCCATCGCTTCGCACGACGGGACAGTTGGTGTCTTCGCCGCAAACGGATCAGCCGTTTGGCAGTTGGAACAGGAACAGCTTCGCCGCATGCGTGCCTTCGATTTGAACGCCGATGGCAACAGCGAAATCATCACTGGCGGCGAGTTAGGCGCCTTCTACATTTACAGTGCCGTGGATGGCTCAACCATCTTCAGCAAATCACTCGGACAGGCGGTCAGCGAAGTACGTGAAGTGGAACTAAATGGCGACCCATCCTCACGCGAGATCATTGTCGGCGGTAAAGACGGCGGCATTTGGGCATTTTCCTATAACGGCACAACCGCTACTCAAATGTGGACCGCCTCTCTGTCTGACAAGGTCACCGAAATTTCAGGCCTCGACATCAATGAAGATGGCAAAGAAGAAGCCGTCATCGGTGACGATTCAGGCAAGGTGGCTGTTTTCACCGAAAATGGCACACGCAACAACCTGCCCTCTCATAACACCGGCATCACCCGCATTGACATCGGCAAGCTGGGCAATGAACGGTATGTAGTGATCGCAGATGGCAGTCATGTCCAAACCAACAAGGTCAATTTCAACTCCATCCCCGGGTTCCAGTTCACCCCGCTGATCGTCGGGCTGGTCGTTTCAGCGATCATGCTGGTCATTGCCGGGGTCCTCGCCTCCATTCCGCCGAAACCCGAATTGAAGGTCTCCTTCCAGGATAAAAGCAAGGAATCTCTCGAAGCCCAGCGCCGCATGTTGAAAGAATCCATTGCGGATGTGGAACGTTTGCGCAAGGCAGGCGAAGTGACAGGTGATGCCTACCTCGCAAGGTTGAAACGTCTGCGCAGCGACTTGGCTGAGAATGAAACAGCCTACAAGACAGCAGGTTACACCATTAAAGTTGAAACGTTCCAATGCCCCCACTGCGGCGGCACCCTTGAACTCGGCATGGACAAATGCGAGTACTGCGGGCATGTGATTCTTTCGTAAAAAATATTTTCAGTATCACATTTAAAAACATGACGCATCCCGAACCATTCGAGGATGCGTCATGTTTTATATTACAAAAAACAATTCAGGGATTAATCTTCGTCTGTTTTCCAGGCAGTTAGTTTGTTCAGGGTAGCAACTTCATCATCCATCAAGTGGACATTCAATGCCCCGAGGTTTTCCTGCAACTGTTCAATGGTGGTCGCCCCAATGATGGGGCTGGTGATCACCGCATCGGAAAGCATCCATGCCAGTGACACCTGTGCAATCGAGGCCTTGTGGCGCAAACCGATCGATTCCATTTCATACAACAGGGAAAAATTTTTCTCGGTCATTGCCCGTTTGCGGCCTTCGGCCCGCTTGCTTTCGGGCAAAGGCTCATTGCGGCGATATTTGCCCGTCAAAAAGCCGCCTGCCAGGGGGCTGTATGGGATCACGGCAATCTCATAGGTTTTGCAGACATCCCGCAGTTCCCGCTCAAACTCATCACGATAGATCAGATTGTAGTGAGGTTGAAGGCTGTCGTATCGAGCCAGATTGAATTTATCTGAAACCCACAGAGCCTGCATCAACTCCCAAGCTGCATAATTCGAAGCCCCAACATAACGGACTTTTCCCTGCCGTACAAGGTCATCAAAAGCCCGCATGGTCTCTTCGATCGGAGTCGATTCATCCGTCCAGTGTGATTGGTACACGTCAATATAGTCCGTCTGCAAACGGCGCAACGACCCCTCTACGGCATTCATAATATGAACCCTGCTCAGTCCTTCATTATTCGGGCCATTTCCCATCTCACCACGTACTTTTGTGGCAATTACGATCTGGTCACGCGGAATCTTGTTTTGCTTCATCCATGTGCCGATGTAAGCCTCAGAAACACCGCCCGGGTTTCCATCCACCCATTTGGAATAAATATCTGCTGTGTCGAAGAAATTGATCCCCGCCTCAAAAGTGGCCGAAAGAATTTTGTGCGATTCTGCCTCACCGAGCGACCAGCCAAATTGCATGGTCCCCATGCACAAAGGAGAGACCTTGAGACCCGTTTTGCCAAATTTCCTATACTCCATGTTTGCCTCCATTATTGTGAATTATACGACGATGCAGTACACCCGGGGCTGCCATATCAATAAGGGAGTGACCTCTTCTTTTCCCTGCTTTTGTGTAAGCGGCAAACCTTCTTAAAAATAAAGCGCACCTCGATCGTATCGAGGTGCGCCATCTTCAAAAGTCGGCTTCAAAAACTATTGAACCGAGAACTGCTGTTCACCCACCTTCGCGCCGTTCAGGTAAATTTCGACCTTGTATTGTGCGGCGGGGAAACCGCCATCCGTGCTTTCGATATTGGCATAGATGGTGGCTTCATCAGTATAGGTGTAATCAGTGGTCGTGAACGCTTCATTCGGATCCTGACCATCCACAGTCAACGCATACCACTTCACCTGAAACTGTGCGCCTTCGTCAATACCGTTCACATCGAAAAACACATAGATGACATCGGTTGGCGCAAAAGTGGTGGTCTTGTTATTGCCTTCTTCATCATTTGCCATGTACACATTGGAAACGCCTGCAGGGGCGGTAGATCCACAAGCCAAAACAGACGCGAACAACACAGCTACAACAAGCAAAAGCGAGAGATTTTTGAGTTTCATTTTAAACATTCTCCTTTGGTTAATTTCTGGCATTATAAAACAAGAGCGGCAACG
>DAOQID010000099.1:0-11727 GCA_035339375.1 Anaerolineales bacterium
GTTCATTCAACTTAATTGGCTTGCTGACGTATCCATTTGCACCAGCGGCCATGAAGACCTCACCAGAATTTTCATCGAGAATTACAATCTGTATAACGAAGGCAAGCCGCTGAAATATCAGGTTGATTTTGAAAAAGGGTATTGAAAAAAACAGGAATTGGGCATGTACCCAATTCCTGTTTTTTATTGTTTCGACCCTCCAAGTTGGGACTGAATGGTCTCCACAAGTTCATTCAACTTAATTGGCTTGCTGACGTATCCATTTGCACCAGCGGCCATGAAAAGTTCCCTGTCGCCTCGCATGGCAAGGGCGGTGACGGCAATGATCGGAATGGAAGCGATGGATCTGTCTTCAAAGGCACGGATCCGTCGGATGGCTTCCAAACCGTCCATGCCGGGCATTTGAATATCCATCAAGATCACATCCGGCTTGATCTCTTCGATCTTTTCCAACAGTTCAATACCGCTCCGTACGCTGGCGGAACTGAAATTTTTTCCTTCGAGAAAATCTGTCAACATTTCAAGCAGGGATGGGTTGTCATCTACAATCAGAACCTTGCCAAGTGGACGCAAATTTGCGGGGACGCTTTTGGGGGAAGCCTGCCATGCAGTTTCAGTATGTTCCGAAACAGACGGGGATATTTTCGTTATCCATGGCAAGGTAACAATAAAGCGGCTGCCTTCACCGAAAACGCTTTCGACGGTCACACTTCCATCATGAAGTTCCACCAGGCGGCGCACCAGTGAAAGCCCCAAACCTGTGCCGACATACTCTCGTGCCAGACTGCCATCGATCTGAGTGAAAGGTTGAAATAGTTTGGGGAAATTCTCTGGTTTGATGCCAATACCTTTATCCCATACGATCACACGAACCAGCCGGTTGGCTTCATCTGTCTCAACAGTCAACCCTAATTCGCCGTTCTCGGGGGTGAACTTGATGGCATTGCTAAGCAGGTTGACAAGGACCTGTTTGATACGCAGCACATCCAGGTCGAGAATAATGGGTTCTTCAGGGATGACGGTATTGACATACTGTCCCTTTTTATGGGACATGCCTTTGGTCAACTGCAAGCTCGCCAGGCAAATATCCGCCAACAAGGTGGGCGATTTTTGAATTTCCAACTTACCAGCCTCGGTTTTGGAAAGATCAAGGATATCGTTAATCAGGTCGAGCAGGTGTTTTCCGCTGCTGTTTATACTTCCAACAATCTTTTGCTGCCGTTCATTCAATATACCGTAGACATTCATCTGCATGGCTTCGGAGAAGCCGAGAATGCCGGTAAGCGGCGTGCGCAGTTCATGACTCATACTTGCCAGAAACTCGTCTTTCGCAAGTAAAGCACGTTCCAATGCCTGATTTGCCTGACGCACTTCCACTGTGCGCTCCTCCACCCGTCGTTCAAGCGATTTATTCAGGTCTGCCAATTCCTGCTGTATCGTCTTAAGTTCATGAATATCAACGGCATGAAGCAGCACCTGAATTACATTCCCATTTTCATCGTGGATCGGCTGGAGCGAATTGCGAAACCAGCGGGCTCCACCATCTACAATGGTGAGAGTTTCGTTAACCATGCTCTTGTTCGTTTGAATCACGTTATGCACCCCCTGTAAATATTGGAAAGCCAGAGGTTCGGGGAAAAGTTCGTGCAACGATCTACCAATCAATTGATGTGGGGCACCGCCCAGTTGACTTGCAGCGACCTCGTTCATATACAGGAATTTGCCGCTGTCATCAATGGTGGCAACAACGCTATCCAGAGTACCCATCAAACCACGGTATTGTTCTTCACTCTTCCGAAGTTTCTCCTCCGCCTGTTTACGGATGGTGATATCTTGATAAGAACCAATCGAACCTACAGGGTTTCCATTTTCGTCCCGCAGTTCCACTGCCGCTTCAAAGACCCAATGTACCTTTCCATCACGATCGTGAAGGCGGAATTCACACTTCCAGATAGGAAATTCACCGTTACGGGTTCTTTGAACCGCTTCATCCAAAGAAAACCCTTCCAGTTCCTCCACCGGTACTGCTTTTTCCACTAGTGAATCCCAAACCATTGCATTAAATTCTTCAGGTCCGTAGCCGGTGATCTGACGGATCCCCTCTCCGATAAACTCATATTTAACAGCAGGAGGATTCTCGTTATACAACTCGTAATAGGGCACAGCCCCAGCCACCTCCATGGCATGACGATACAACTTCTCCGATTCCCGCAATTTCTCCTCTGCCTGTTTACGTTCAGTAATCTGTTGTTCCAGTTCATTGGAATGAACTCTAATGGAATCATATAACTGTGCATTTTCAATGATCTGTGCCGCCTGACCAGAGAACCCCTTATAAAGATTCAATTCCTCCTCGGAAAATGTACGCAGCCCATGGGCGGATGCCACGATCAAGACCCCGATCACCTTCCTGGCACTCATGAGCGGTAGATAGGCGATTGAACGCAGCCCCCTGGAAACGCTCACCTCGCGCTCGGCTTCGGTCAACTCGGCGTTCCCGGTATCAGATATGATGACGGGTGATCTTTCTGCGAGGGCTGCTCGAATATGGGGATGATCAGCCAGATTTGCCAAACGGAATTGTTCTGGAAATTCGGGCGGCAAGGCAGGGGTGGTGGCCTCCAGATAAAGTTGGTCATCTGCCAGTGTGTAGATCGCTCCACTATCCAGCCCAGCCACCTGGGTAATGTTATCAACAATTTGCTGCAAGATCGTTTTTGTATCAAGGAACTGAGACATCGCCTGGGCAATATCCAGCATGGACCGTAAACGTCTTTCCGCCTGTTTTCGTTCAGTAATTATGCTAAGTGTGACCAATAACTGAACTGGCTTGCCTTCCGCGCTCCAACTCAAAACACGTGGGCGGCTGTGAAGCCATTCCCAACTGCCGTCTTTCAACTGTAAGCGGTATTCCAATTCTGTTGTGGTACTGCCTGCAAGAGCTTCCTGCCAATGCATTTTAACAGCAGAGAGATCATCAGGATGCACCTTGGATAACAGGGACTCTCCCGGTTTTTCCAACTCCTCCAGAGAGTACCCCAATAGAGTTTCGCGGTTCAAGTAGCCAGACTTATTTTTTTTCAGGTCAATGATGTAAATAATGTCCGGTGAATTTTCTGCCAGAGAGCGATATTTTAATTCTGCTTCCTGAAAGGCTTTTTCCGCCTCTTTCAGGCGCAAAACCAATACCCCATTCTCACCAATGACCATGTCTGCCTGTCCTGAGCGAATCGCAGTCAGTGCCGACTCGGCAGCTTGACAGCGTTGTTCCAATTCCTGATAGGTCGGTTTTGTCTGGCTCAAGGATCACGCTCCATTTCCATGCAATAAACAATTCAAAGGTTCAGGACCTTTTCCAGAACTTCCATCTGACTTAGATTGCCATATATGACCCCGCCTGCATTCGGTTCAAGGATTTGCAGGGCAGGTGAAATGAACACACCCTGATCCAGGGCCACCTCGGGTTCCAGGTTGAGATCAACGATTTCAACTTCAAATTCATGTTCAGGGTGTTTTGCCAGCAGCTGATCGAGGTTCTCACGCGCGATCCGTGAATTGGTGGCATTCCCCGCCACGAACAGGCGCAGGATGTAATGCTTTTTTCGAACATTCGTCTGAGAATTAATGGTCACGGGTTGCCTCCGCAATTGAATTTATTACGGAAACCCCATGATCTGAAATTTGAAACGCATGTATCTTATTGGAATGCAGGCGTCCTCTTGCTTTGAGCACTGATAGCTCCCGCTGGAACTGCCCATTTTGCTCCACGTTACGCAAAATGATCACAGTATCGATCATCGAGGAAAGGTCAATACCGGTGATCTCTTGAGTCTCTTTGATGCTGTCAGTGAGGTTGGTCAGCAGGCTGGTAATACCGATGGTCTTGCAGTGATCGATCAGGCGCAATAGATAATCGAACGCTGAATTACGCGATCCCATCCGGCGGCAGGCTGAGATGGCATCCACGATCACGATCTCGGGTTTTAGTTCTTCGATCCCGCGGAATGCTTGAATAAGATGCTCCTCGATTCCCTGAGCTTCAGGCATCACAGACAGGAATCGAAGGAAGCCGCTTTCCAGGGCAGGGCGCAAATCAATGCCGGGGCTGAGCATGCATGACACCATCGAGTCAGGCGATTCTTCAAAGTTAATGTAGAAAACACGCTTGCCGTTCGCCGTGGATGTGCGCGCAAAAGATGCAGCAAAGGTGGTCTTGCCTGTACCAGATGTGCCGGTGACAAGGTTGCATGAGGCACGCAGATACCCGCCGCCCATGTGCGCATCCAGACCTTTGACGCCGGTTGGGAACGGTTCGCCCAAAGCAGTGTGGGTCAACTGTGTTTCTGTAATCGGGATGATCCAGATACCCTGATCGGTCATGGCAAACGGATATTCATTTCGCCCATGTGCAGAACCGCGGAATTTGACCACACGCACCCTTCGGGTGGTGACCTGTTCGATCACACGCTGGTCAAGCTGGATCACACAATCTGCCAGATAGTCGAGAAATTCATAGTCGGAACTGGTTACATCTTCCCCATTTGTCTTGACCGTCATAAGAGTCGTCATCTTTTGGTCACGCAGCCAGTTGATCAGTTTGTACAATTCAGCTCGTTCCTTGCCGGGGCTATTGAGCAGACGAAGGAAAACATCGGGAGCATCAATAACCACCTGCCTGGCTGAAAGTTTTTCTGTTTTATGGCGCAAGATCGCCAAGATTCCCCCCAGATCAAAATCACCGGAAAGCAGCCCCTCCGGGTCGAACCGCGCTCCAATGATCGAAAGGAGTCCTTGTCTTTCCAATTCAGCGGTATCCCAACCGAATGAGGCGGAATATCGGTGCAGCGCCGCCTCATGCTCTTCAAATGTGACAAAAATCCCAGGACGCCTCTCTTTCGCGCCTCGAATCAGGAACTCCAACCCAAGCAAAGTCTTACCGGTACCAGGCCCGCCGTTGAGCAGGGTCAGCCCGCCGGTAGGCACCCCTCCATTGAGGACTTCATCAAGCCCCCTTATTTTAGTGGGAGTTTTTAGCAACTGGGTATTCATAAACACCTCCTGATTTTATGCGCAAATGTTACAAAGAAACCGTGGTTTTTGCCATAAGTAATAAAACCAGTATGCCAGTAATGTAAATTATTTTATACAACTTAACCAATTATGTCTATCAGTGAAATATCTAAAAAGGACAGGAAAAGCTTTGAGGTCGATGGCCATACACACCTAAAAATGGACCCGCCCACAATGCCCTAACTTCAGAGATGGAATGATTTACAGCTTTCCAAGCTGAGACTCGATCATCTGTTTTAGTTCTTTCAAATTGACAGGCTTGCTGATGTATTCATTAGCTCCTGCGGCAAGGCAGCGCTCCCGATCCCCGGCCATGGCCAGGGCAGTCACTGCGATGATCCTGGTGGATGCAACAACCGGGTCGGCATGCGTACGGATGTGGCGGATCGTCATGAGACCGTCCATGCCGGGCATTTGAATATCCATCAAGATCACATCCGGTTTGATCTCTTCGATCTTTTCCAACAGTTCAATACCGCTTCGGACGCTGGCGGTATTGAAATTTTTGCCTTCGAGAAAATCTGTCAACATCTCAAGCAGGGATGGGTTGTCATCTACAATCAGAACCTTGCCAAGTGGACGCAAATTTGCGGGGACGCTTTTGGGGGAAGCCTGCCATGCAGTTTCAGTATGTTCCGAAACAGACGGGGATATTTTCGTTATCCATGGCAAGGTAACAATAAAGCGGCTGCCTTCACCGAAAACGCTTTCGACGGTCACACTTCCATCATGAAGTTCCACCAGGCGGCGCACCAGTGAAAGCCCCAAACCTGTGCCGACATACTCTCGTGCCAGACTGCCATCGATCTGAGTGAAAGGTTGAAATAGTTTGGGGAAATTCTCTGGTTTGATGCCAATACCTTTATCCCATACGATCACACGAACCAGCCGGTTGGCTTCATCTGTCTCAACAGTCAACCCTAATTCGCCGTTCTCGGGGGTGAACTTGATGGCATTGCTAAGCAGGTTGACAAGGACCTGTTTGATACGCAGCACATCCAGGTCGAGAATAATGGGTTCTTCAGGGATGACGGTATTGACATACTGTCCCTTTTTATGGGACATGCCTTTGGTCAACTGCAAGCTCGCCAGGCAAATATCCGCCAACAAGGTGGGCGATTTTTGAATTTCCAACTTACCAGCCTCGGTTTTGGAAAGATCAAGGATATCGTTAATCAGGTCGAGCAGGTGTTTTCCGCTGCTGTTTATACTTCCAACAATCTTTTGCTGCCGTTCATTCAATATACCGTAGACATTCATCTGCATGGCTTCGGAGAAGCCGAGAATGCCGGTAAGCGGCGTGCGCAGTTCATGACTCATACTTGCCAGAAACTCGTCTTTCGCAAGTAAAGCACGTTCCAATGCCTGATTTGCCTGACGCACTTCCACTGTGCGCTCCTCCACCCGTCGTTCAAGCGATTTATTCAGGTCTGCCAATTCCTGCTGTATCGTCTTAAGTTCATGAATATCAACGGCATGAAGCAGCACCTGAATTACATTCCCATTTTCATCGTGGATCGGCTGGAGCGAATTGCGAAACCAGCGGGCTCCACCATCTACAATGGTGAGAGTTTCGTTAACCATGCTCTTGTTCGTTTGAATCACGTTATGCACCCCCTGTAAATATTGGAAAGCCAGAGGTTCGGGGAAAAGTTCGTGCAACGATCTACCAATCAATTGATGTGGGGCACCGCCCAGTTGACTTGCAGCGACCTCGTTCATATACAGGAATTTGCCGCTGTCATCAATGGTGGCAACAACGCTATCCAGAGTACCCATCAAACCACGGTATTGTTCTTCACTCTTCCGAAGTTTCTCCTCCGCCTGTTTACGGATGGTGATATCTTGATAAGAACCAATCGAACCTACAGGGTTTCCATTTTCGTCCCGCAGTTCCACTGCCGCTTCAAAGACCCAATGTACCTTTCCATCACGATCGTGAAGGCGGAATTCACACTTCCAGATAGGAAATTCACCGTTACGGGTTCTTTGAACCGCTTCATCCAAAGAAAACCCTTCCAGTTCCTCCACCGGTACTGCTTTTTCCACTAGTGAATCCCAAACCATTGCATTAAATTCTTCAGGTCCGTAGCCGGTGATCTGACGGATCCCCTCTCCGATAAACTCATATTTAACAGCAGGAGGATTCTCGTTATACAACTCGTAATAGGGCACAGCCCCAGCCACCTCCATGGCATGACGATACAACTTCTCCGATTCCCGCAATTTCTCCTCTGCCTGTTTACGTTCAGTAATCTGTTGTTCCAGTTCATTGGAATGAACTCTAATGGAATCATATAACTGTGCATTTTCAATGATCTGTGCCGCCTGACCAGAGAACCCCTTATAAAGATTCAATTCCTCCTCGGAAAATGTACGCAGCCCATGGGCGGATGCCACGATCAAGACCCCGATCACCTTCCTGGCACTCATGAGCGGTAGATAGGCGATTGAACGCAGCCCCCTGGAAACGCTCACCTCGCGCTCGGCTTCGGTCAACTCGGCGTTCCCGGTATCAGATATGATGACGGGTGATCTTTCTGCGAGGGCTGCTCGAATATGGGGATGATCAGCCAGATTTGCCAAACGGAATTGTTCTGGAAATTCGGGCGGCAAGGCAGGGGTGGTGGCCTCCAGATAAAGTTGGTCATCTGCCAGTGTGTAGATCGCTCCACTATCCAGCCCAGCCACCTGGGTAATGTTATCAACAATTTGCTGCAAGATCGTTTTTGTATCAAGGAACTGAGACATCGCCTGGGCAATATCCAGCATGGACCGTAAACGTCTTTCCGCCTGTTTTCGTTCAGTAATTATGCTAAGTGTGACCAATAACTGAACTGGCTTGCCTTCCGCGCTCCAACTCAAAACACGTGGGCGGCTGTGAAGCCATTCCCAACTGCCGTCTTTCAACTGTAAGCGGTATTCCAATTCTGTTGTGGTACTGCCTGCAAGAGCTTCCTGCCAATGCATTTTAACAGCAGAGAGATCATCAGGATGCACCTTGGATAACAGGGACTCTCCCGGTTTTTCCAACTCCTCCAGAGAGTACCCCAATAGAGTTTCGCGGTTCAAGTAGCCAGACTTATTTTTTTTCAGGTCAATGATGTAAATAATGTCCGGTGAATTTTCTGCCAGAGAGCGATATTTTAATTCTGCTTCCTGAAAGGCTTTTTCCGCCTCTTTCAGGCGCAAAACCAATACCCCATTCTCACCAATGACCATGTCTGCCTGTCCTGAGCGAATCGCAGTCAGTGCCGACTCGGCAGCTTGACAGCGTTGTTCCAATTCCTGATAGGTCGGTTTTGTCTGGCTCAAGGATCACGCTCCATTTCCATGCAATAAACAATTCAAAGGTTCAGGACCTTTTCCAGAACTTCCATCTGACTTAGATTGCCATATATGACCCCGCCTGCATTCGGTTCAAGGATTTGCAGGGCAGGTGAAATGAACACACCCTGATCCAGGGCCACCTCGGGTTCCAGGTTGAGATCAACGATTTCAACTTCAAATTCATGTTCAGGGTGTTTTGCCAGCAGCTGATCGAGGTTCTCACGCGCGATCCGTGAATTGGTGGCATTCCCCGCCACGAACAGGCGCAGGATGTAATGCTTTTTTCGAACATTCGTCTGAGAATTAATGGTCACGGGTTGCCTCCGCAATTGAATTTATTACGGAAACCCCATGATCTGAAATTTGAAACGCATGTATCTTATTGGAATGCAGGCGTCCTCTTGCTTTGAGCACTGATAGCTCCCGCTGGAACTGCCCATTTTGCTCCACGTTACGCAAAATGATCACAGTATCGATCATCGAGGAAAGGTCAATACCGGTGATCTCTTGAGTCTCTTTGATGCTGTCAGTGAGGTTGGTCAGCAGGCTGGTAATACCGATGGTCTTGCAGTGATCGATCAGGCGCAATAGATAATCGAACGCTGAATTACGCGATCCCATCCGGCGGCAGGCTGAGATGGCATCCACGATCACGATCTCGGGTTTTAGTTCTTCGATCCCGCGGAATGCTTGAATAAGATGCTCCTCGATTCCCTGAGCTTCAGGCATCACAGACAGGAATCGAAGGAAGCCGCTTTCCAGGGCAGGGCGCAAATCAATGCCGGGGCTGAGCATGCATGACACCATCGAGTCAGGCGATTCTTCAAAGTTAATGTAGAAAACACGCTTGCCGTTCGCCGTGGATGTGCGCGCAAAAGATGCAGCAAAGGTGGTCTTGCCTGTACCAGATGTGCCGGTGACAAGGTTGCATGAGGCACGCAGATACCCGCCGCCCATGTGCGCATCCAGACCTTTGACGCCGGTTGGGAACGGTTCGCCCAAAGCAGTGTGGGTCAACTGTGTTTCTGTAATCGGGATGATCCAGATACCCTGATCGGTCATGGCAAACGGATATTCATTTCGCCCATGTGCAGAACCGCGGAATTTGACCACACGCACCCTTCGGGTGGTGACCTGTTCGATCACACGCTGGTCAAGCTGGATCACACAATCTGCCAGATAGTCGAGAAATTCATAGTCGGAACTGGTTACATCTTCCCCATTTGTCTTGACCGTCATAAGAGTCGTCATCTTTTGGTCACGCAGCCAGTTGATCAGTTTGTACAATTCAGCTCGTTCCTTGCCGGGGCTATTGAGCAGACGAAGGAAAACATCGGGAGCATCAATAACCACCTGCCTGGCTGAAAGTTTTTCTGTTTTATGGCGCAAGATCGCCAAGATTCCCCCCAGATCAAAATCACCGGAAAGCAGCCCCTCCGGGTCGAACCGCGCTCCAATGATCGAAAGGAGTCCTTGTCTTTCCAATTCAGCGGTATCCCAACCGAATGAGGCGGAATATCGGTGCAGCGCCGCCTCATGCTCTTCAAATGTGACAAAAATCCCAGGACGCCTCTCTTTCGCGCCTCGAATCAGGAACTCCAACCCAAGCAAAGTCTTACCGGTACCAGGCCCGCCGTTGAGCAGGGTCAGCCCGCCGGTAGGCACCCCTCCATTGAGGACTTCATCAAGCCCCCTTATTTTAGTGGGAGTTTTTAGCAACTGGGTATTCATAAACACCTCCTGATTTTATGCGCAAATGTTACAAAGAAACCGTGGTTTTTGCCATAAGTAATAAAACCAGTATGCCAGTAATGTAAATTATTTTATACAACTTAACCAATTATGTCTATCAGTGAAATATCTAAAAAGGACAGGAAAAGCTTTGAGGTCGATGGCCATACACACCTAAAAATGGACCCGCCCACAATGCCCTAACTTCAGAGATGGAATGATTTACAGCTTTCCAAGCTGAGACTCGATCATCTGTTTTAGTTCTTTCAAATTGACAGGCTTGCTGATGTATTCATTAGCTCCTGCGGCAAGGCAGCGCTCCCGATCCCCGGCCATGGCCAGGGCAGTCACTGCGATGATCCTGGTGGATGCAACAACCGGGTCGGCATGCGTACGGATGTGGCGGATCGTCATGAGACCGTCCATGCCGGGCATTTGAATATCCATCAAAACCAGGCCTGGCCGGGTGGCAGCGATATTATCGAGGACATCCCTGCCACTCCCTGCCTTTACAGCACGATAATGACTCGCCTCCAAAAAATCGGCCAACATAGTGAGAAGTACGGGGTTGTCGTCTGCAACCAGGATCACAGGGGAAGCATCAGGGGCAGCTGGGTTAGAGGGAGAAGATGTCAATTGGGTGCTGTCCGCTTTGGGTGAGTTTGAAGCGGAAATGTCTGGCGTCCAGGGCAGGGAAACGATAAAACGGCTGCCCTCTCCAAAGACGCTTTCCACTTCCACGGTCCCATTGTGCAATTTCACAAGTCGCTGCACCAGCGAAAGGCCAAGGCCTGTACCGGAATATTCACGGGCGAGGCTGCTATCGATCTGCGTGAATGGCTTGAATAATTTTTCAAGGTTCTCCGCCTTGATCCCGATCCCTTTATCCCAAACGATCAACCGTACCCGATGATTGACCGCATCGGGCTCAACATCAAGCCCAAGCTCGCCGTTTTCAGGTGTGAACTTGATCGCATTGCTCAATAAATTAACCAGGATCTGTTTTGCTCGCCTCGCATCCGCATTCAAGAGGATGGCTTCGGCGGGCGGAGAATAACTGACGAATTGGTGTTTCTGGTGGGCCATGCCTTTCGTAAGCTGCAAGCTGGATTGGCAAATATCACCAAGCGAACACGGCGTGATCTGCATTTCCAATTTCCCAGCTTCTATCTTCGACAAATCCAGAATATCATTAATGAGCGACAACAAATGATTGCCGCTGTCATTAATGCTTTGGAGGGTCTTTTTTTGTTTTTCATTCAAGCCGCCATAAGTTCCAAGTTGAATGGCTTCGGAAAGACCGAGGATGCCTGTAAGCGGCGTGCGCAATTCATGGCTCATGCTGGCCAGGAATTCATCTTTGACCCTGATCGCCTTTTCCAGATCGATATTGGCGGCAGCCAGCTGATCATGGCTGACCCGAAGTGCATCTTCAGCTTTTTTACGTTCAGTGTTATCAAAGATGGTGGATCTGCTGCGAAGGTAGTTTCCATGCTCGTCAAATACAGCCGTTGCATTGAGCAGCACAGGGAATGTTGACCCATCCTTGCGCCGCATATTAAACTCAAGCCCGGTTACCCTGCCATTATTCTTTAA
>DAOQID010000099.1:11827-15724 GCA_035339375.1 Anaerolineales bacterium
CTTTCAGCATATTTTGGCGGGAAGTAATCATACATGGACCTGCCTGTCAATTCAGCAGCGGATCCGCCAAGGCTGCTGGCTGCAAGATCGTTCAGGTATAGAAATTTTCCATGCGCGTCGATTGTGGCTACGATGCTGCCCAGGCTCTCTATTAAGCCTCGATATTTTTCCTCACTGGCGCGCAACTTTTCTTCCGCCTGCTTGCGTTCGGTGATCACTTCCGAGAAAAAGATGAGGCCGCCAATACTGCCATCTACCTCATACCAGGGGCGGAGTTCATATCGGACCCAATCCAAAGTTCCATCAACTCTTGGGAGCGGGTCTCCTTCATGTTTTACCACCTCCCCAGCCAGGCAGCGACGATGGATCGCCTTCCGACCTTCATCCATCTCAGGAAATACTTCGTAGTGCGAGCGTCCTATCAAGGACTGGTCACCAAGCCGATAATCGATCAGGTAGCGCTGACTCGCGATGATGTAGCGCATTTCCCGGTCAAACATGGCAATGGCTGCCGGGCTGTGCTCCACGAACAAACGCAGGACCTGTTCATTGCGCTGCAATTGCTTTTCGGCCTGTTTACGTTCGGTAATATCCTGCACAATAAGCATTTTGCGGATCGGGTTGCCAGTTTCATCGTAGGTGATCTTACCTGTTTGATGAACACACCGTTCATTTCCATCCCTTGTAAGGACTGAATACTCATAGTTTATATCGGCACGATGAATGGTCGCTTGATGGTCCAATTCCCGCAATTTTTCACTTTCATCAGGCCTCAACATGGTGCTGATCAAGTCTTTTGTAACAGGGCTTCCAGACGGGATGTTGAAAATGTCATAAATCTCATCTGAACAGATCAAGTTTGGAGAATTCACGCTCCATTCCATATACCCGATTCGTCCGATACGCTGGGATTCCTTAAGCAGGCTTTGGCTCTTCTTAAGTTCCTCATCTGCCAGCCTGCGCTCATGGATATCCCGAAAGTTAATGATGATGGCTTCCACATTTGGGGTTGCAAGCAGGTTGCTGAATGTGCTTTCGATCCAGCGCCACTCCCCGTTCTTATGCAAAAAACGGTATTGCACAGTTGGGATGTAGGATTGATCTTCCAGCAATTTTTGCAATTCCCCCAATACCTTTGGAAGGTCATCAGGGTGTGTCATGGATACAGAGTTTAATGCTTGCAGGTCTTCCTGCACGTACCCAAATATCCGCTCCACCGATGGGCTGGCATACTTGAATTTTCCATCCACAGTGATCAAAACAATACCATCCGGTGCATGCTCGATCATTGCCCGATAGCGCTGCTCAGCCAGATACAGATCTTCCTGGGCGCGTTTTCGCTCGGTAATATCGATCGAAGTCTCCCACAAACGTAAAAGCATCCCATCGCGGACGATGCCAACCGTGTTATTTAATATCCAAACTGGTGCTCCATTGACTGAATACTCTTTGGTCTCGTTATTAATGGATTGGTACCCGCCAGCGATGAACTTTCTGATCGCATCGCGGTTAACCAGATTTTCTCCACCGCCATGAATATCAACGATCCGCTTTCCAGTAAGAGACTCGACCGTCGTGTCATACATATCCGCCATGGCTTGATTACATTCGGCAATATAGGCATTCTCATAAACAAGGTCGATCTGCTGCTCAACAGGCAGGGATGTATTAATTGGGTTTTCAAATTCCGTACGTGAGATCGCCTCAAGAGCAAGGGAGACAAATTGCTGATATCGAGACTCGCTTTCCCGTATCTTCTCCTCCGCCTGCATGCGTTCACTGATGTCACGGGCAATGCTCATAATGGCGGTTTTGCCGTTATATGTGACCAGACTGGAACTGATCTCTACAGGGAGTTTTCGGCCATCTTTTGTTGTGTGCTCTGTCTGAAATACCTGAAACTTATCCGCAGGCATGGTATTGACAAGGTTCTGTATGGCATCAGGAGAAAGGGAGCCATCAAAATCAGGAACACGCATGGAGAGAAGTTCTTCACGGGTATACCCAAGCGTGGATACCGCCGCGGTATTCACATCCAGGATCGACAGGTCATCGTCAATAACCCACACCGTGTCGTTCATTCCATTGAGCAGGTCACGATATTTTCTTTCGCTATTTCGTAATTCCTCCTCCGCGCGCTTTCGCTCGGTAATATCCAAAGAATTGACGGTTGCAAGCCTTACGCCAGCATCTGCATTAATGATCGGCTGAATGCTCACGCGCCGCCAATTCGGCCTGCCTGCAACCAAATTCTGATATTCATGCACCAGCCCTTTTCCAGATTCGATTACCTGACGGATTTGACTCATCTGCCACTCTGCTACCTGAAGCGGGAATAGATCGTACAATTTTTTTCCTGCCACGGTTTCAGGTGTACCGAACGGGGCTGCACCACGAGAATTCATGTAATGAATAACACCGTCTGCATCTATTGTTGAAATGGCAGACTCCTGGCTGTCAATCAAGCTGCAGTATTTTGCCTCACTCTCCCGCAGGGCGAATTCAATCTTTTTTCTTTCGGTAATATCTTCAAATGTGGTGAAAATTTGATACGGACTGGTCCCGCCCTCAAGAAAACGCGGTACCGAGTTTATGTTCAACCAGATATAGGATTTTCTCAATGGATTGAACACGCCCATGATCATGTTGTGAACAGGCTGTTTGGTTTTCATGACAATCGCCACGGGGTGTTCCTCCGCCGAAAGAGCAGAGCCATCTTCGTGTATGCTTGGCCAATCTTTATTAACGTGGGAACGTCCCTGCATTTGTTCAACGGTCAGCCCCAATATTTTTTCAGCAGCCGGGTTGGCATGAAGGATTCGGCCAGCTTCATCCTGAAAAACAACCCCTTGGGTCATCATTTCAAAAAGCAATCTGTATTTTGCTTCGCTTTCCTGGCTGGCATCTTCCACGTTCTTTGGAAGCGACGCATTAAGAAAAAGCGCATTGACCTTTTCCTTTTCCCTGCGGGCCCCATCGTTGGCCTGTCCCCCACTGACAAACCCACCATTATTTTTTGACACAGGTATCTTGCCAGGGTTTACAGCCCGCAATTGCGCTTCAAGGTCGACAATTTTCTGTTGCGCCTTTTTCAATTCCACCTGCAATTGAGACAAGGTTTCATTGCTCATAATTTTTTCCTTATTATAGAAAAAAGCACCCAAGAAACATGCTTCAAGAAGGTATAAATAAGGCAAAAATAATATACTATACAGGCTGTGTCCATCCGTAATATTACTTAATAACGCTTGCTTTTCAACTCTGAAACGCATAACAAATCTGTTATAAGCGACCATGTTTATCGATCAAGATTTTGACAGTTTTTCATAAAAGGTGAAAACACACAAGGCAAAATTTACCGTACCTGATATGATTGGCCCCAGCCAAAAGGAAACAATATGAACACACAGTACAAACTCTACCCTTATCGCTGGGTGGTGCTGGCAGCTTTTGCCTTCATCAACCTTACCATTCAAACCCTGTGGATCGCCTACGCCCCCATCACAGGTCCCGCAGCCAAATTCTACGGTGTCACCGATCTGCAGATCGGCTACTTCGCCATGTCCTTCATGATCGCCTTTGTGCCGCTCTCCATCCCTGTTTCGTGGCTCATTGACACCTACGGCTTCCGCATCGCGGTCAGCATCGGCGCGATCCTTATGGGCATCTTCGGCATCGTGCGTGGATTCGCTGGCGCGAATTACACCCTCGCCCTGTGGAGCACCTTCGGTCTCGCCGCCGCCCAGCCCTTCCTGCTCAACGCGTGGACGAAAGTCCCTGCCAATTGGTTTGCAATGGAAGAACGCGCCACCGCTGTTGGCATCGTCACCTTGGGCAATCTCGTCGGCACAGCCCTCGGCATGGTATTGACACCCATCCTGCTTGAAAGCATGACCA
>DAOQID010000100.1:0-15640 GCA_035339375.1 Anaerolineales bacterium
CGCAAGGTGGTCGGGCTGCTTGCACAGCGCCCCACACCGCTGCCCATGTCCATTTACGACAACATTGCCTACGGCATGCATATCCACAAAATGAAGAACGACCGCAGGGAATACAAGGCGGCTGTGAGGCATTACCTTGAGATTGCCGGTCTGTGGGAGGAAGTACAAAAAAGGCTGCACGACCCCGCCACCAGTCTCTCCATCGGACAGCAACAACGCCTCTGCCTCGCCCGCGGCCTGGCCGTTGAACCCGAGATCATCCTCGGCGACGAACCCACTTCGGCCCTGGACCCGATCTCATCGCAAAATATCGAAAGCCGCTTGATCGAGTTGAAACAACAATATACAACGGTCATTGTCACTCACACACTGCGGCAGGCCAAACGCCTTGCTGACTATGTCATTTACATGTATCTCGGCGAAGTCATCGAAGCCGGCCCGGCCAAAGAAGTCTTTTCCAACCCAAAACATGAACGAACCCGTCAATACCTTGAAGGGCAAATCTAAATCTTTATTTCCAATAGAAGCAGTTGGTTCGCATCAGCCTGTCCATGCTGTATGGACAGGCTGATTGTGTTTTAGACAGGAGACACTCTCTGAAAACATGGAATCGGACTATAATCACGCCTTGTTCCATTTCTCAAGCATTTATCCTCTGGCAATATGAGCACCCCAAAAGAAACTTCCCCCAACCTTTTTGACAGCTAATCAATTGTGCGATCATTTCAACCAATCCCTGCGCAGTGAAACTTGTTTCGAAATTCAGCGTAAAGGGTGATGGGTTGTGTGTTTTTTTATAGAAAGAGAGAAAATGTCCATTTCAGAAAACAACCAAAAAGAAATCATGCATCGGGAAAGTGATTACAAGCCGCCCAGATCATTAAGTCACTGGATGATCGGCAGGCCGCTTTCCACAGCCGATGCCCCGCATCAGACGATCGGAAAAGCCGTCGGTCTGGCTGTCTTTGCATCTGATGCGCTCTCCTCCACTGCTTACGCCACGCAGGAAATTCTGGGAGTTTTGGCCGCGGCAGGCACGATCGCATTTGGATATGTTTTTCCGATTTCCATTGCCATCGTTGTTCTGCTGGCGATCGTGACCATTTCATACCAGCAGACCATCCATGCCTATCCGGGCGGCGGTGGTGCGTATATTGTGGCCCGCGACAATTTGGGAGAATTGCCCGCACAGATCGCTGGTGCCGCCCTGTTGACAGATTACATCCTCACAGTCGCGGTGTCCATTTCATCGGGTGTGGCGCAGATCGTATCCGCCTACCCAAACTTGGAAGATTACCGTGTTCAGATCGCTGTCGGGGCGGTGCTGTTGATCATGCTGGTCAATTTGCGGGGTGTCAAGGAATCGGGCGTGGCTTTCGCAGTCCCAACCTATTTCTTCATCCTCATGATGTTCACCACCGTGGGTGTGGGTCTGTTCCGAAGTTTCTCCGGTACCCTGGGAAGTGTGATCAACCCGCCTGAGTTGGACATCATGCACAGCGTTTCGGGCATCTCCGCATTTTTGATCCTGCATGCTTTTGCAAATGGCACCACAGCCTTGACCGGTGTGGAAGCCATCTCCAATGGTATTACTGCGTTCAATGAACCGCGCAGCCGCAATGCAGGCATCACCCTGATCTGGATGTCGCTCATTTTGGGTGCTTTGTTCCTCGGCATTTCACATCTGACCGGGCAGATCGGGGCGGTGTACTCTGAAGAAGAGACCATCATTTCACAATTGGCGCGTACGGTATTTAATGGCCGCGGGCTGCTCTATCTTTCCGCCATCTGGGGTACGACCGTCATCCTCATCATGGCAGCCAATACAGCTTTTGCCGATTTTCCACGCCTCGGCGCGCTGGCGGCCAGTGACGGCTTCCTTCCCCGTCAGTTGACCTTTCGCGGCAGCCGCCTTGTGTATTCGAACGGTATTGTGACTTTATCTGTCATTGCTTCTCTTTTGATCATTGCATTCAAAGCCAACGTGACGCTCTTGATCCCGTTGTATGCCATCGGTGTGTTCATGTCTTTCTCGTTATCTCAATTTGGCATGGCACTTCGCTGGCGCAAGATCGGACGACTTAAAGAAGGCGAGGAGATCCGCGAGCGCGGTTCGGTGCTGCACTATGACAGCAAGTGGAAATCCAAGATGCTGATCAATGGATTCGGCGCACTGTGTACCCTGATCGTGATGTTTGTTTTTGCTGTTACGAAATTCAGTGAAGGCGCATGGTTCGTGTTGATCCTGACGCCGATCCTTGTGATCGTCTTCTTCGCAATTCACCGCCATTATTCCAGCCTGGCGCACAGCCTTTCCCTTGAAAAGTTCGACGGACTGCCGGCACGTCAAACCCGTCACCGCGTCATCCTGCCCATCAGCGGCGTGCATCAGGGTGCCATTGAAGCCTTGCGTTATGCCCGTCTGCTTTCAGATGATGTGACCGCCGTCCACATTTCACTGGACCCTGCCGAGACGGAAAAGGTTCAAAAGAAATGGATAACCTGGGGTGAAGGCACACGCCTCGTTATTCTGGATTCTCCCTACCGACTCTTCGTTGAGCCGCTGCTTGAATACCTGAAAGACATCATCAAGAACCGCCAACCCAACGAAACCATCACGGTAGTAGTGCCGCAGTTCATGCCTTCAAAGCGCTGGCATAACCTGTTGCATATGCAAACTGCCAACGTTTTGCGCAGTGAATTATTAAACCAACACGGGGTGGTCGTCACCGACGTACCCTATCATGTACATGAAAAGCATACAGAACACCAGGAGGTGATCAAATGAACTTAATTGTTGTTGGATGCGGCCGCGTAGGCGCTGAACTGGCCTACCGCCTGTTCAAAGGCGGCCATCAAGTTACCATAGTAGATAGCAATCGACAGGCTTTCAACCGCCTGCACCCTGATTTTCGCGGACGAACCCTCGAAGGTGAAGGGTTGGCTGAAAACGTGCTTGACCGTGCAGGGATCAAAGAGGCAGACGGCCTTGCGGCTGTTACCAATTCAGATACCTTGAACGCGGTGGTGGCTCATACCGCACGCATTTACTACCATGTCCCTGTGGTGGTGGCGCGTAATTACGACCCCAATCTGCGCCCGGTCATTGAATCCTTTGGCCTGCAAACGGTCAGCTCCACATTTTGGGGCGCGCAACGCGTGGAGGAATTATTGATCAACCCTGCCCAACGCGTGGTGTATTCGGCGGGCAACGGCGAAGTGGAAGTATATGAGGTGAGCATTCCCGAATCGTGGAATGGACGCACGCTCAAGGAGTTATTGGATCCGCTTAAGAACTGCTTTGCAGTGGCGGTTACCCGGGCCGGGCGCTCGTCCCTGCCAGACCTGGGAATGGTCCTGCAAACTGGAGACATGCTCAACTTCAGCAGCACCTATGATGGCATCGGCGCGCTCACTTCACGCTTGAGCGGAAAGGCGGAGGCTTAACATGTTTGTATTGATCACCGGAGGCGGCCGTACCGGAGCCCGCCTTGCCAACCTGTTACTAAACGAAAAATACAAGGTGCGTCTGGTGGAAAACCGCCGCAACCTGCTCTCTCTCTTACACCAGGAACTTCCAACTGAGGTGATTTACGAAGGCAACCCATCTGACCCGAGCGTTCTCGAAGCAGCAGGGATTCGTGAAGCACACGCCGTGGCTTCCGTGACCGGCGATGACTCGATGAACCTGGCCATCAGTTTCATTGCCAAGCAAATGTTTGGCGTGCCTCGCACCATTGCCCGCGTGAACAACCCGAACAATGCCTGGTTGTTCGATGAAAAATTCCATGTGGATGTTTCCCTCAATCAGGCTGATGTACTTGCACACTTGATCCAGGAGGAAATGTCACTGGGTGACATGATGACCCTTTTCAAGATCCGTCGCGGACGTTACGCCGTGGTGGAAGAAAAGGTCCCCGCTGGAGCAAAAGCCATTGGCGTCCAACTTCGGGAGATGGGGCTCGCCGAACACTGCGTGATCGCAGCCATCATCCGTGATGGGGTCATGACCCTGCCGCGCGGCGACAGCACCCTGAAAGAGTTCGATGAGATCATTGCGGTAGCCAGCCCGGAAGGCGCCAAACGACTGGCCGAACTGTTGGCAGACCCTGCCCACCCTGACCGAAACGACGGTAGAAAAGCCTAACCCCCTGCCTACATCAATCAGATTCTAAAAACAAGGCCTGCCCGAAACCAAAAATTGGGGAGGCCTTGTTTTTTTATCACAACCGCGCTGCAATGCTTATGAGAGGAATCTTGAGTAAAATAATCATGATTATGATTGTCTAACCAACATGGCAAAAGAATTCCACTACACATGGGTTTGGGAGCTTGAGTCCTCACCGGAGGCGCTCTGGCCGCTTGCCTCAGATACGAATCGCTTCAACCGCGATACCGGCCTGCCCCCCATGGAATTGCTCGGAATTTCGAACGGCGCAAAGCTTGTCCGTTTTAAAGTGCCCTTGTTGGATATTCGTTGGGAGGAAGATCCCTTCGAGTGGACCTATCCCTATCGGTTTGGAATTCTACGCCGCTATAAAAGCGGCCCGCTCGCAGAGATGCGTGTGGATTGCCGCCTCGAACCAAGGCAGCCTTCGGGCACACGCATTGTTTATGACGTGGTTGTCAAAGCAGCAAACATTCTTGGAGACATTGGCATTCCGCTTGCGATCGGCAAGGTCAGCGCCAAACGTTTTGAAGATACCTTCAAACGGTACGACCGTATTTCAGCCAACATCGGTTCGATTGTGATGAATATCAAAGGGCGTAATCTCTCATCGGCTGGCCGTACCAAGTTCAAGGTTTTGAGCGACCGCTTGAAAAGTCAGGGCGTGGATACCGTCATCCTCGATCATCTTTTTGAATACATGAACAATGCCGACGATCTTTCCATCCAGCGCATGAGGCCTTACGCACTGGCTGATGGCTGGAAGGTAAACCGCCGCACTGTGTTGGAAACCTTTTTGCGCGCCACCCGCGTTGGGCTGCTCGACATGTACTGGGATATTCTTTGCCCCGAATGCCGCGGCGTTACCGACGACAAAGCCCACCTCGGTGAACTTCAATCCACAGCGCATTGCAACACCTGCCAGATCGATTTCACCGCCAACTTCGACCACAACGTAGAAGTCATCTTTCGCCCCAACCCCTCGGTGCGGCCTGTGGATGCCACTGTGGAATTTTGTGTAGGCAGTCCGCAGCGCCAACCGCATATTGCCTTTTCGCTCACCGTACCGCCGCGAGAAGAACTTCCTTTTTCAACCATCCTCAACGAAGGCCGCTACTCCCTGCATGCGTCAGATGTTCCCGGCACGCAGATCATCCTTGCTTCGAACGATGGTGTGGAACAAATCGATTTTCGCTCGAGGATTACCGGCTGGCCGACCGGCATCACCAAACTTGGACTCAACCCCGGCATCCGTCTCATCAACGAAACCGATTCAACCCAGACCTTTGAGCTGGTGCGCACAGCCTGGTCAGATCAGGCGGCGACGGCTGCCGATGTGACGACATTACAGGTTTTCCGCGACCTTTTTTCAAGCGAAGTGCTGCGCCCCGGTGAAGAGATTTCCGTCGGCGCCACCACCTTGATGTTCACCGACCTCCGCAATTCAACACGGATGTATCGTGAGATCGGCGATGCCCCGGCCTTTGGGCGTGTGCGCGAACATTTTGAGATCCTCGAACAAGCCGTTACCGCTGAAGGCGGTTCCATTGTCAAAACCATGGGAGATGCCATCATGGCAGCATTCCGTAACCCCGCTTCGGCCCTGCGCGCCGTGTGGACCGTGCAAAAACAAATTGCCGCCAGGGGTGAACCGCCGTTGTCCCTCAAAGTTGGCATTCATCATGGACCCTGCATCGTCGTCAACCTGAACGATCGGCTCGACTACTTTGGCTCCACTGTAAATATCGCTGCGCGCCTGCCAAATTTCTCCACAGGCGGCGAGGCGATCATTTCCGAATCGATCCGCAACGATCAAGAAGTGATCGAATTCCTTGAAAAGAACGCACCGCCCAATTCTCTCACCCGTTTTCAGGGAGACATTCGCGGCTACGATCAATCCATGGATCTATGGAGGATTCAAATGCAATAAAGGGGTGGAAATCTATTTCGATCTCAGGTCTTCCAACAAACCAAGCAATTTCTCGCCAATCGCGGCGCGACTGAAATTCTTTTGCAAATAATCCCGTCCCTGCAAGCCCATGATACGGCTTTCTTTTTTATCAGCGGCCAGTTGACGGATCGCATTTGCAACTTCGTCCGCGCTGCCCGGCGCAGCGAATATTCCACACCCGGCGGCCTCAACCACTTCGCGGATCACACCATCAATTGCAAGAACAACAGGGCGGCCAGCCGCCATGTAATCAAAAACCTTGTTCGGGTAGGTGGTCTTATATTCTTCAAGCGGTTTGAGAATGGCAAGGCATGCATCTGCCCCCGCAAGCGCAGACGCCATTTCTGTTTTGGGTACGGAAGGCAAAAAGGTCACATTCGTTAGATCCATTTTTTGTGCGCGTGCCATCAATGCTGGCTTTTCCTTGCCATCACCCAGCAAAACAAGTTGGATCTCATTTCGATCCACCAGCAAGGCAGCTGCATCCAACACAACCTCAAGATCGTTCGACATGCCATGCGCACCCGCATACAACACAACAAATTTATCCATCAATTGATTCGAACGACGGAATTCCATCCCATCGTTGTTTGGATCGAACATGGAAGGGTCTGCGCCGTTGGGGATCAATTCCACCCGCTTCGCGCCCCGACTGGTAACTGGTTCTAAAAACCCCGGGCTGTTGACCATCACCCGGTCAGCGCGGCGATAGAGAAAACGCTCCAGCCATTCAGAAAGCAGAATCAAAACAGGGTTTTTCAATACACCCACGGCAATTGCAAATTGCGGCCACAGGTCACGCACTTCAAATAAAAATTTCGCACCCTTGATCCGCGCCAAGACCCATGCAGTTACCCCTTGAAAAATGGGTGGTGACGTACCCCAAACAAGGTCTACGTTTTTTACGCCAAGTCCCACCCAAAACGAAGAGAGCATAAAAGAGAAAAAGGCCACAATGCGGTGCAGAAAGGATCTATGATGCGCATCGTACACACTGGCACGAAGGATGGTGACCTTATCTTCCGTGACTTCTGAAGAAACGGAAGCTCGAAACGCAGAACCGGTGATGTAACTGACCGGTGAAGCGATCACGGTCACCTGATGACCATGTGCCGTCAGCAGGCGCGCAAACTCATGGTGGCGCGTGCCGCCAGGTTCATTGAGAGATGCGAATGCCTGATGAATGATAAGGATATGCATTTAACGAAATGGATCAAATTTCAATGATACGCCGCAAACTATCAGCGCTTTTCTTCGACGATTATAACTGGCTCTAATGGCCAGCCTTCTTTTACAAAACGCAAAACCAGATCAGCCAGTTCACGCGGAACAACGTTCCTGCTCTTCATATCTTCCAAAGGCATCCATAAGGGTTGGTAGGTACCGTGGAGCGGGTCATATTCACCGTATTCTTCACCGGTGCCGGTGCCGAATTCCCCGCTTTGCTTTTCAGCTAAAAAATACACCTGCAGCCTCCCGCCAAACTGCACTTCCGCCGCCTTTTGTTTCAGCTTCACTTGAATCCCAAGTTCCTCTTCCGCCTCTCGAATGGCGGCTTGTTCGGGGCTTTCGCCTTCATCCACGCCGCCACCGGGAAAGGTGAAATAATGCAATTCCGCCCGGTGACGTTCGATCAGGGCGACTTTGTTCTCTTCGATCAGGATGATTCCGGAACGTATGCGCATGATATGCCTCCCGTTGATTCTCCAAAGCTCATGGCTTTGGCCCTCCCAGTTTAAGACAACAGATTTCTGGTCCGTTCCACATCATCATGGATCTTTTCGATGAGCGCTTCCACAGAGTCAAATTTCAACTCGTCGCGGATTCGTGTTGCAAATTCAAGTTTCAAGGTCTGGCCGTAAATATCGCGGTCGAAATCAAGCAGGTAAGCTTCAAGGCTGGGCGTCTGCCGATCGGGTGTGAAGGTTGGGTTGAAGCCAATGTTGGTGGCAGCCATGAATTTTTCTGTGCCAAGGTATGCCCAGCAGGCGTAAATGCCATTGGATGGGGCAACCTTTTGCTGCACATAATCTACATTGGCGGTGGGAAAGTTGATGGTACGTCCGCGCCCGGCGCCGCGGATGACCTCTCCGCTGAGGGCATAGGGACGGCCAAGCAATTTTGCGGCTTCGGTAACATTCCCCGTGGAAACGAGTTTTCGAATCTCTGTTGAAGAGATCACTCCGCTTTCATCGCTGAGCGCGTTGATAATTTCCACTGTGTATCCCAACTCATTGCCGATCTCGCTCAGGCGTGAGGCATTTCCTTCGCGCCCCCTGCCAAGGGCAAAGTCATAACCGATGAGCAGGTGTTCGAGGCCAAGACTCTGCTTCAGTTGAGTCATATATTCTTTGGCAGAGGCAGTTGAAAGGTCCCGTGTGAAGCGTTGAGTAATGACATGATCCACACCCATCGCCATCAAAAGATCAGCGCGTTCTTCGGGTGTGGTCAGGCATTTAATGTCACGCCCGCCGAGTACTGCGGCAGGGTGCGGGGCAAAGGTCAGCACAACAGCGGGCTGACCTTGTGCATGGGCTTGCTGTACCAGTTTGTGGATGATCTGCTGGTGTCCGCGATGCACGCCATCGAACACACCAATGGTGAGCCATGCGTTTTGTATGGATACTTCTTCAAGGGAGCGATAATGAGACATGATATAAAAAAGCCGCCGGGGCGGCGGCTGGTGTCATTGCAAGGGTATTCCATTTCTGTGTTGAATGAAATACCCTCTTCGCAATGACCCTATTTATTAATCGGAAGTAAAGAAAACCTTTTTGGGCTGCCATTCGTGCGAGCCATCTTCAGTTGTGATCAGTTCCATCAGGGCAACCAACTCACCCTGTGTACTGACACCGCGAACCTTCGTTTCCTTGGGTTCACCGACAACTTTGACACGGTGCCCATGGCGGACGCCTTCAACTTCATCGGGATTAAGCTCCACGGCAGGCCAATCACCAAGCGCTTCTGCGGCGGGGATCAGATATTGATACCAGTTTCCGGCGGTGAAGGCTTCCTGTAATTTGCGCAGGGGCACGGAATCGCGCAGGGAGAAACGTCCGCTCTTGGTGCGACGCAGGCCAACAAGGTAGGCGCCGCATCCGAGCATGACTCCAAGATCATTGGCCAGTGAGCGGACATAGGTGCCGGAAGAGCAATGCACATCAATCACCACTTCGGGGGGAGTCCATTCAAGCACTTCGAGATGATGGACGGTGATCTTACGCGGGGCCAGATCAACTTCTTCACCCTGACGCGCCATTTCATAGGCTTTGCGTCCCTGCACTTTTACAGCAGAGTAGGGTGGCGGGGTTTGTTCGATCTCACCAATAAATGTTTTCAGGGCTTCTTCAAATTGTGTTTCGGTAACATTGACCGGGTCTTTTGTAGGTGTGACCTTGCCTTCAGCATCGAAGGTGTCGGTGGAACCGCCCAGACGAATGATGGCTTGATAACGTTTATCAGAAGCAGATACATATTCGCTCAAACGCACAGCCGGGCCAACAAGAATGACCAGTACGCCGGAAGCACGTGGATCCAATGTGCCCGTATGACCTGCACGACGCAGACCAGTTCCATTACGGATCGCCTGCACCACATCATGAGAGGTCATACCAACAGGCTTATCTACAACAAGAGCGCCAGATATGGCATTTTTTACATCCTGACTATTCATCTTGCATTCCTCCTTCTAATATTCTCCAGTTAATTATGACACATTTGTCCAATTTTACAACGATTACTGTGGTCATGGATTTTTTTATTCCACTTACAGATTTAACATTTCAAAGGTTTTCGCAAGAACTTCCTTTTGAACATCCTGCAAATTACCTTCAATGTCTGCACCTGCTGCAGCGGCATGCCCACCACCTTTGAAGTGTTTGGCGATCTGCGATACATCAAGACCTGATTCCAGTGCGCGCCATGAAATTTTCACATGGTGATCGCTTTGCTCTACAAAAACCATTCCCACTTTGTGAGAATCGATTGCAGAGATCATATTGATCAGGTCGGCATCATCATTGCCGCCATATCCGGCTGATTTACGATCTTCAAGGGTCAATGTGCCCCACACTACACCATTTCTGCTTTCCAAACTGGAGAGACCGGCACCCCAATAGCGTGCGGCAGGCAGGGACTTGTTCACCAGAGCACGCATGTAAATCTCGGGCATATCCACGCCGGATTCCATCAAGGTGGCTGCCTGTCGGAGGGCATCCGGGGTGGTATTGGAGGTGCGGAACCCAAGGGTATCGGTGATGATGCCGGTCAGCAAAGCAGCGGCTACCGCTTTGGTGATCTTCAAACCCCACACAGGCAAATGCTTGGTGAGGATGGCGGCAGTGGCAACTTCATCCGCTTCGATCAGGTTGAGCTTTCCAAATTTTTCGTTGGTCTTGTGATGGTCAATATTGATATCGGGCTGGCCGAAATTCTCAAAGATCTTGCCAGTACGTTTGAAATCGGCGCAATCCACTGTGATGAAGGTGTCATGGTTCCCCTGAGGTTCCTTCACGATCAACTGGCTTCCTTCCAGGTATTTGAATGAGGCAGGCGCGCCATCAACAAGGACCATTTGCACGGATTTCCCCGCTTCACGCAGAGCCAATCCCAGTCCAAGCAGCGAGCCAATTGCATCCCCATCCGGTCGAACGTGCGACACGATCACGATCTCTTTTGCCGCACTTAATCTATTTTTTATCTCCCCTGAAATTTGATTGTCCACTTATGCTTATCCTCCAGGCACTTAAAAAATAAGGGGTGCATTTGAACGCACCCCTTGTAAATTACATTTATTTCTTCTCTCTTAACCCTGCCAGAACTTTTTCGATATGGTCTGCGTGTTCCGGAGTTGGGTCCCAATGAAACCGCAACCTTGGGAAAGCCCGCACTTCCACACGGGCTGAAAGGGTGCGCCTGAGAAAACCAGAGGCAGATTCCAGACCTTCAAGTATCTCAGCCGAGCGCCCTGCGCCCTCAATGGCCGATACATAAATATCGGCATAAGCCAGTTCCCGGTCGATCGTCACATCGGTTACGAAGATCTGGTGTAAACGCGGGTCATTAACTTCACGAATTAGCAGTTCCGACAATTCCTGCCGGACACGATCTGCAATACGTTGTAAACGAATTCCTGATGGCATAAAGCGCCTCACATTCATCGCTGCAGGCGTGTTTAACGTCCATACAACGAATCACATATATTACGAATTTTCAACAATATAACAAACAAGCTGGTCGCCGGGCAGAATATCATTAAAGCTCTTGAAACCGACGCCGCATTCATAACCCTGACGGATCTCTTTCACATCTTCCTTTTCATGGCGGAGCGAAGAGAGATCGCCTTCATAGATCATATCAGTACCGCGGAAGAGGCGGACACGCGCGCCGCGTTTGAGTTCACCATCTGTCACCTTGCAGCCTGCCACCTTGCCGAACTTCGATGCAGAAAATACCGCCAGAACCTGTGCCCGCCCAATGACCTTTTCAACCAGTTTCGGTTCGAGCATGCCTTTGAGAGCCTTCTCAATATCTTCGGTCATGCGGTAAATGATCTCGTACAGGCGGATATCCACGCCTTCTTTTTCGGCCAGGCGACGGCCATCCACATCGGCTTGTACATTGAAACCAATGATGATGGCTCGCGAAGCCGCCGCAAGCATAACATCGTTATTGCTGATATTACCGGTTTCCGCATGCAGGATGTGAAGACCGATCTCACCTTCCCCGAGCTTGTTCAACTCGCCGATGATCGGATCCAGCGACCCTTGCACGTCGGCTTTGATAATGAGGTTGAGTCCCTTGGCTTCACCTGCCTGAACATTGGCAAACAGGTCTTCGAGTGAAACCTTTTTCCTGGTTTGTGAAAGGGTTTTTGCGGCTTCCACACGCTCGTTCACAATATTGCGGGCTTCTTTTTCAGAATCTACAACTTCAAATATATCACCAGCGGAAGGCATGCCGCTTAAACCCATCACAGCCACCGGCGTAGATGGACCGGCTTTCTTGATCGGCTTGCCCTTGTAATCGGTAATGGCGCGCAATTTTCCGTAGGCGGTCCCTGCTACAACGATGTCACTAGCTTCAAGGGTCCCGTTTTGAACGAGCAATGTCGCCAGCACGCCTTTGCTTTTATCAAGCTCGGCTTCGATGACTGTGCCGATAACTTTTCCATTGGGGTTGGCTTTAATCTCGCTGCTATCTGCTACAAGCAGGATGCCTTCGAGCAAATCATCAATACCCTGTTTCTGTTTTGCCGAAACATGGATCACCATGGTATTCCCGCCCCATTCATCCGGGACAAGTTCAAGTTCAGCAAGTTGTTGTTTAACACGGTCAGGATTGGCGTTCGCTTTATCCACCTTGTTCAATGCAACCATCAACGGCACCCGCGCAGCCTTGGCATGGGCAATGGCTTCACGGGTCTGTGGCATCACACCATCGTCCGCCGCAACGACCAACACAACAATGTCCGCACCCTGGGCGCCGCGGGCACGCATTTGGGTAAATGCGGCATGGCCCGGTGTATCCAGGAAGGTGATCAAACGTCCCTTCTTTTCAACTTGATATGCACCGATATGCTGTGTAATGCCGCCTGCTTCGCCTGCCGCCACTTCGGTTGACCGAATGGCATCCAACAAACTGGTCTTTCCGTGATCAACATGCCCAAGAATGGTTACAACAGGCGGGCGGGGCTTCAAAAATGCATTGTTTTCCCCGGCAATCATCTGACGCCAGAGAGGCACTTCCCCCACTTCCGCTTTGCTTTCCTCTTCTTCAACTGTTTCGAGAACCGCTTCAAACCCGTATTCACCAACCACGATCGCAGCCGTATCAAAATCCACGGTTTGATTAATGGTTGCCATCACGCCATTTGACATTAATTTTTTGATCAGATCAATCGGGCTTTTCTCGATCTTCAGCGCCAGGTCACGAATCACAATGCTGGCAGGTAACTCAAGTTTATTTCCGTTGCTGCTCATAGGCCACCTCCATCTAACTAGTATGCGGATTACAACTTACAGAATCCGCGAAATTCTCAATTTACCAGCGAGAGGCCCGTGAGCGAGTGGCTATTCGTTCACATGACTTTACTTGCCGGCCTCTGCCTCAGAAAGAGGCAGAGAGTTCATAAATTCTTCCAGTCGAGCGCGGTCATCCGCAGTCAACTCGGCTTTGAGCGCGTGTCCCAAAGCCCCCCTTAGCCCCCGCACCCAACATTCACGTTGATCGTGCAGGTATGCTCCCCTCCCGGCGGCTTTGCCGGTCGGGTCAACCCAAACCCCATTGTCCGTACGTACGATGCGCACCATCTGCCTTTTTGGCAAAACTTCGCGACAACCCACGCAAGTCCGCTGGGGGATATGCTTTACACGTTGGGCAGGTTTTTTGGCCACCTTCAAGATACCTGAAACTATTCCCAATCACCTTCAACGTCGCCGCCGCGTTTGTGAATCTTACGGCCGACTACGGTTCCCAAACCTTCATCGAACTCCAATTCAACGGCTTTCTTCTTGCCCTTCTTGCTCTTCTTCTTATCGCCGCTGACTTCCTCTTCGGCAGGGCGCGCACCCTGGAAGATCTCGGGCTTCATCTTGAACAACTCATCAAGAGACACGCCATCCTTCGCATGCTCTTCATCTTCTTCAACTTCAACTGGACGCTTCGCATCGCGCTTCCCTTCGGCCTGCTTCTTCACAACCGGCGTTTCCTCCGCCGCTGCGGCAGGTTCTACAGGAGCAGTCTCGACAACGACAGGCTCGGCAGCCACAACAGCAACGGGAGCCTCTTCCACCTTTTCAGGTTCGGGGAAGGTCAATACAGCCAGCGACTCTTCAATGTTTTGCATGGCCTTCGAGCCAATACCCGGCAAACCAAGCACCTTGTTGGGTTCAGTCTTGAGAACAAACATCAACTGACCAACTGTTTCAAAATTGGCTTCGGTCAAAATATTGAAAATATGCTCTTTCATGCCAGCCTGGTCGAGCGGCATCTGGAAGGCGGCGGCAGGGATATCCGCGCGGGCGGCTACAGTGCGTTCCTCTTCCACACGGGCAGCTTCTTCCTTGATCTGGATCGTGCGTCGTTCTACGCGGTCAATGAATTGACCCAGTACCGTATATTCTTCCGGAGTAATTGCACGGCCTTCGGCCTTCTTGGCAAGAACTTCCTGCACTTGAGGAATGGCTTCCATGGCGGCAGGCAACATTGCGCCAAGCTCGGCATTAGCCTGCAATTTATCGAGGGTATCACTGGCAGCCTCGGTCAAAGACTTGATGTCAATACGCCAGCCGGTCAATTTTGCAGCCAAGCGGGCATTCTGACCATCACGGCCGATGGCAAGGCTTAACTGGTCTTCACCCACCACCACAGTTGCAGTGCGGGCGCCTTCAGTATCCACAAGGTACACGCCATTTACGCGTGCCGGACTGATGGCTTTGGAAATATAGGTAATGGGATCCTGATCCCATTGGATGATATCGATCTTCTCATCGTGCAATTCCTTGACGATGGCCTGAATACGCACACCCTTGATGCCCACACATGCACCCACCGGGTCAATACCGGGTTGTGTGGCAGAAACCGCCACCTTTGCACGCGCACCTGGTTCACGCGCAATGGCGCGGATCTCAACAATGCCATGATAAATTTCGGGAACTTCATTTTCAAGCAAGCGGCGCAGGAAATTACGATGCGCACGAGACAGAATGATCTGTGGTCCGCGTGTGCCATCCTTGACTTCCATAACAACCGCGCGGATACGGTCATGCAGTTTGAGGCGTTCCCCCGGAATCTTCTGGTTATTGGGCAGAATACCTTCGGCTTTCATATCCAGACCGATGGTTGCGCTCTGCGCATTGCTGGCCTGAACGAGACCGGAAACGATCTCACCGACCTGGCGCTCGAAATACTGCATTTGATTCGAACGTTCCGCCTCGCGGATACGCTGCTGAATGACCTGGCGTGCAGTCTGTGCAGCGACACGGCCAAAATCTGCCGGGGTGGTTTCAACTAAAACCATATCACCCACCTGGGTATCTGGCTTTACCTTTTGAGCTTCACCCAACAACACCTCAGTGCGCGCATCCACAACCGAATCTTCGACCACTTCCTTCTCAGCGTAAACGGTCACTTCGCCGGTGTCAGGGTCAAGTTTGGCTTCTACATGCTGCGCAGTCGAAGCGCTGACAGCGCGCCGATACGCGGAAACCATTGCCGATTCGATTGCGGCAATCACCACATCCTTGGCAAGTTGTTTTTCTTCCAGCACTTCATTGAATGCCAATGCAAATTCGTTTTTAGCCATGCTGCTTACTCCGTTAACTCCTGTTCCTTACAAGCAAAAAAGTGGGGGTAACCCACTTTTCGATGTCTTCTCTATTGGGTTTTCCGTCCGACGAAATTTTAGCATAGAGGTATGGAAGGCGCAAGGTGTCAACATAAATGAATCTACTCCTTGACATCATCGCATTTCTGCGTAAAATACCGCACAACATGTATACATCCATTCGAAATAAAAGGCC
>DAOQID010000101.1:0-15392 GCA_035339375.1 Anaerolineales bacterium
ATGTACTGCAATTCAGGCACACGCAGTATCCATAACATGGCGAAGTAAACCCCGCCTCCGATCGTCACGCCGATGAGGGCGAGTATCCACGCGTTTAAGTTTTTTCCTGCCGAGAGCCAGCCAATGATGGAGAAGGCCATCACTACTGCCGCCGCTGTTGAGGGGAGCGCTCCACCCAAAATGTGCCGACCTTCAATGCCTTGTAGTCGTTTGCGCATCACGATGAAAAGAGCGGTTGCCTCAAGAGCCGTTGCAAATGAATTCGCCAGGGCCAGCCCGCCGTGCGGCATCCAGCCGATGGCCGTGAACAGTTTTGCGAACAGGATGCTGAAGGCTACATTCAACCCCATTGCGATTGTGCCGATGATGACGGGGGTACGGGTGTCATGTTGGGCGTAAAAGGCGCGGGTCAAGATCTCCATGATGGAATGGCCAACGATCCCCGCCGCGTACCAGAGCAAAGCCCAGGCGACGATCTGCACATCGGTGGCATCGAACTTTCCGCGTTGATAAAGCATTGAAATGAGCGGCTGCCGCAACAGCATCAACCCGATACTGGCGGGCAGGGCTAGCAGAATGACGCCGCGCAGAGAGGAGGCCAATGACGCACGCATCTCGTCCGTTTGGCCGAGGGCATGTTGCGCTGAAAAGGTTGGCATGGCTGCAATGGCCACTGATTGCGCAATGGCTGCCTGTGCCATAAGCATGAGCGAAAACCCATAATACAACCCTGTGACACTGCCACTGGCCATTTGAGAGGCCAGCCATGTATTTACCCAAAAATTCAATTGCACCACAGCCACGCCGATCAAGCGCGGCCCCATGAGCATCAAAACCTGGCGGACGTTTGCATCATGCAGGCCAAGAGAGAAGTGAAAGGTGGCGAGTTGTGATTGGCGGGTGGCAAGTTTTGCCAGAGTTGGGGTTTGAAGTGCAACATACAGCACAGAGCCGATGACCACACCCCATGCAAGCCCGTAGATTCCCAGCGTTGGAGCGAGGACCAGTGCGCCAAAAATAATTCCGAGTTGATAAAAAGCAGGCGTGAGTGCAGGGATCAAAAAGACCTGATGCGCGTTCAAAATGCCGACGATCAATCCGCCGATGCCGAAGAGCACGGCAGATATCAGTTGGATGCGCAGCAGCGAAATGGTGAGAGCGAAAAGTTGCGGGTCACTGGAAAGGCCAGGGGCCAGTGCGTAGCGGACCACTTGCGGGGCGAAGACTGCCACTAAAACAGCAAGCAGGCTGAGGGTCAGTGTGACCGCATTTCCAATGGCAGAGGCCAGCCTCCAGGCTGAGTCATTTTCGTTTTTGGCGAGCAGCCCCGTAAACATCGGAATGAAGGCTGATCCGAGCGCACCGCCCGCTACAAGCAGGAACAATGTTTCACTGACACGATTGGCTGCAAAAAAAGCATCAAGCTCGGGCGAGGCTCCAAACGCGCGAGCCACGATGACGCCGCGGGCAAGCCCTGCAAGCTGCCCAAGTAAAATGGCAGCCATCACCGTGCCAGCCGCGCGCGCGATCTGACGATTGGCATTTCCGTTTGTTTCTGACATAGGGTGGCGGGATTATAATCGTTTTGGGAGAATTCCATGAAAAAGACCGTGAGCCTGCTTTTTATCTTGATCTTATTGACAGCATGTACCACCACCTCAGAAGCGAATCCGACTCCGCCTGTAGTGGGTACGGTGATCGAATCAGATTTCACCAACCCGTTGACTGTGGTTGAGCTTGGTGCAGGGTATGGCGTGCGCGGCGACTGGTTCGAGTTGTATTTCACCGACCCGAGCAGCCCGCTTGCCGCACAGGAAACAGGCGGCCCTGATGGTCCGCTTGTGAACGCCATTGACAATGCCCGTTTGAGCGTGGATGTGGCAATTTACAGTTTGAGTCTAAATAGTGTTCGTGATGCATTGCTGCGCGCGCACGACCGCGGCGTACGCGTACGCATGGTGATGGAAAGCGATAACCTTGACCGTTCTGACCCGCAGAAATTGAAAGATGCTGGGATTCCCATTTTGGGTGATCGCCGCGAAGGCTTGATGCACAATAAATTTGTGGTGATCGATAATTTGGAGGTTTGGTTGGGCTCGATGAATTTTACCGACTCTGGCGCCTACAAAGACAATAACAACCTGATGAAGATCCGCTCTACGAAACTTGCCGAAGATTTCACTGCTGAATTCGAAGAGATGTTCGTGGATGATATTTTTGGCCCCGATCTGGGTAACCCCACCCCGAATCCGCGGGTAACGATTGATGGTACGAATATTGATGTGTATTTTGCACCCGAAGACCATGCACAGGCAGCCTTGTTCGACCTGGTGGATTCTGTGGCACAGGCCAGCATTTACTTTATGGCATATTCCTTTACTGCCGACCCGATCGGCAATGCCATACGCTCTGCCTCTGCCGAAGGGTTGACCGTGGCAGGGGTGATGGATGCCGACCAGATCAAATCCAACCTGGGCACTGAGTATGACCCATTCAAACAGGCAGGCCTTGAGGTGTATGAAGATAACATCCCTGGCTTGATGCACCACAAGGTAATGATCATTGATGACAGCATCGTAGTGTTTGGCTCGTATAATTTTACGAACAGCGCCGAGACCAATAACGATGAAACACTTTTGGTCATCTATAATGCCGATATTGCCGCCCAATTCAAGGCTGAGTTCTTCAGGGTGTTCCGTTCGGCACAATAGAGAAGAATTGACTGGTGTATTCTTTCACAAAAGAAAAACGAGTTTTGAAAATTGCACGGAGAAAGCCGTAACCTTTTCGCCTCTTTGACGACTACTCGTATGTAACCAAATCAAACAAAAAGAGGTGAAAATCATGAAACAATTCTTCCGCTATCTCAGGCCCGTTCTGGTCCTCCTTGCCCTGGTAATGAATGCTTGTGCAAGCGCTCCTGTAGCCACCACAACCGATACTGGCGCCGCCAAGGTTGAGGCATCTGGTGTTGAGTTCACAGGTGTGATCGAATCCATTGATGGAAATACCTGGGTTGTCAACGGCCAGACCATCACAGTTGACCCCGCATTGGTGCAGGGTACCTACGCAGTCGGCGACACCGTCAAGATCGAAGCCTCCGTGGCTGAAGATGGTTCCATTGTGGTGACCCGCCTTGAAGCCCCGTCATCTTCTGATGACAATACCAACACTGGCAGCAACGATAACACCAGCACTGGCGACAATACCAATACTGGCACCGGCGACAACACCAACACTGGTTCTGGCGATAACACCAACACCGGCACAGGTGACAACACCAACAGCGGTACCGACGACAACTCGAATGACAGCAATTCGAATGACGATACTGATGATGATGGTGATGACAACAGCAACGACGGCACCGACGACAATTCCAACGACGGTACCGATGACAACAGCAATGACGGCACCGACGATAACAGCAACGATGACAACTCCAACGACGACGGTTCCGATGACAACGGCAACGATGACAACTCCAACGACGATGGTTCCGATGACAACAGCAATGACGACAACTCCAACGACGATGGCGACAACAGCAACGACGACAACTCCAACGACGATGGCGATGACGACAACAGCAATGATGACAACTCCAACGACGATGGCGACAACAGCAACGACGACAACTCCAACGACGGCAACACCAACGGCGGCTAATCGTCTCAACGACTGAAATTCAAATCGAAAGGCTCGCCTGGAGCAAAATCCTTCAGGCGAGCCGCTCTTATTCCAACGGGCCAGGTATTTCAATGCAAAAGCAAACCATTTCCAAATTTCTTCCCCTGCTATTATTCGTTCTTTTTTTCATCGGCATGGCTGCAATTCAATTTGCAACCTCCGATATGCCCGATAATGATGGCTTTTATCACATCAAACTGGCCTGGCTCATGCGCACTGAAGGACTGAAACCCGATTTTGTCTGGCTGCCCTTGAGCATTCTCAGCGAAAAAGAGTTTTACGATCACCACTTTCTGTTCCATGTTGCCTTGATCCCCTTCACTTTTGGCGATTTGCATGTGGGTGCCAAATGGGCGGCTGTCACTTTTTCAAGCCTGGCTTTCTTGGCGGTCTGGTACTTGTTTCATCGTCAGCGAATTCCGCTGGCCTGGCTGTGGGCCCTGGGGTTGCTTGGTATTTCCGACGCATTTTTATACCGCATGAGCATCACCCGCGCCCAATCCCTCTCTCTTGGAATTCTGGCGCTTGCATTGGCCTGGATTTTGGAAGGCAAGTATAAACACCTTGCAGTGCTCTCATTCATTTACGTTTGGGCATACGACGCTTTCCCCCTGATGATGTCATTGACCGTGTTGCACTTGCTTGCCGTTGCCATGATCGAGCGCCGCTTGGAATACCGTCTGCTGTTGTGGTCAGGGATTGGAGTGGTTCTGGGTGTGATCATCAATCCATATTTTCCTGCCAATCTGGTTTTTACCTACCGCCACCTGCTGCCCAAATTGGTTGAAGCCACTTCCGTCAGTGTTGGCAACGAATGGTATCCCTATGAAACGGCGCAACTGCTTGAAAACTCCCTGCCTGCACTGGTGGCCTTTGTCAGCGGCGCACTCGCCCTTGGGTTAACTGGCCGCAAAATGGATGTCCGAACCGCGACCGGCTTTTTGATCGCATTGCTCTTTGGATTGATGCTTTTCCAGGCACGCCGCTTCGTGGAATATTTTCCGCCCTTCGCCTTGATCTTTGCCGCATTTGCCTGGGCGCCTCTTTTTGTGGACCCTGAGCCTGCTTCTGGTTTCCAATCCAGATTCTCCCGTTCGAAGTGGGACGAGCTCATGGCCAACATGCCCGGCCTTTTGCTTATGCTGGCGGTCGTAGTGGGTATGGTGAAATCCATCCCTGCCGTACAAAAGCAGATGCAGCGTTCCAAATCCTATGAATTGTACGCCGATGCATCTGCCTGGCTGGTGGAACACACTGCTGAAGGGGAGCGCGTTTTCCAGACAGATTGGGATGATTTTCCGCGCTTGTTCTTTTATAATACCCATAACACCTACCTGATCGGTCTCGACCCGACCTATCTGCAATTGTACGATGCAGAAATGTACGATACCTGGGTAAGCATTACCCGCGGCAAGACCCCCAATCCATCGGAGATCATTGCCACACAATTTGAAGCCCGCTACGTTCACAGTGACTTGAACCACGAAAATTTTCTGCGAGTGGCGGCCGAAGACCCAGGGCTGAAGGAAGTGTATCGTGATGGTCAGGCGGTGATTTTTGAGGTGATAACGCCTTGAGTTTGTGAAGGATGATGATGATCAAGCAAGTTGCAGTTGATGGAGAAAGCTTTGAAATGAAAAGGACATCCCCACGCCTTTTCCTGATAGCCCCGTGCTGCGGGAGCGTTACAGAATACGATGCCGCCCTATCTGATGGATCTGCCATGTCGGATTTGATTTCATGGCTCCCGGGAGAGAGATATTATGCCTCCCAATGACCTGCAAAAAGAATTGGATGGACTGCAAAAACTGGATGCGCAGACGATCGGCGCGGTGTACGACCAGTATTTTTCCGAGGTCTATCGCTACGTCCGCTACCGCATCGGAGATTCAAATGCGGCCGAAGATATCGCAAGTGATGTATTTGTGCGTCTTTTGGAGGCGGTTCAAAATGGACAGCCCCCGAAGACAAGTTTGAAAGGCTGGTTGATCGGTACAGCCTCCCATTTGGCCACCGACCACCTGCGGCGGAAATATCGCCGCCCGGAAAACGAACTCCACGAATCCCTTCCAGATTCTGGCGCAAATGTGCCTTCTGAAGTGGATCAACGGGAACAGAATCAGGCAGTGAACGACGCGTATGCGCAATTAACTCCTGAACAGCAGAATGTGCTTGCCCTGCGTTTTGGACAGGGATACTCTTTAGACGAGACTGCGGCCTTTATGAATAAAAACGTCAACGCGGTCAAGGCTCTCCAGTTCCGTGCGCTGGCCGCTCTTCAGCGCGAGGTTGGTGAGGTGAATTATGAATAACATATACG
This sequence comes from Anaerolineales bacterium, assembly GCA_035339375.1. Lineage (GTDB taxonomy): Bacteria > Chloroflexota > Anaerolineae > Anaerolineales > Villigracilaceae > Villigracilis. Next base: position 6,011 of record DAOQID010000101.1, read on the forward strand.
ACATTTTGGAAATTTGCCTTCAGGAACTTGAAAATGGTGCAGATATGGATGCCCTTCTCGCGCGCTATCCCAGCTTTGCTGGTGAACTGCGCCCGATCTTAAAAGCATCCGTCGAAGCACGGACCATGGCTCAAGAACCCTCGCCCGAGGTGGTTCGTCGCGGGCGTGCAAAATTGTTGCAGCATGCTGCTGAAATGCGCGAAGCAAAGCTTGCACCACGCAAACGAGTCATTCCCTTCTTTCAGCGCATGGCGATCTCATTTACGATGACCGCCCTGTTCCTTGCTAGCGGCACTGGTTTGGTGGGTGCCTCTTCTTCGGCCCTGCCCGGGGAAAACCTGTACCCCGTCAAACTCACCTGGGAGAATGTGCGTCTCTTCTTTACCTTTGATCATGCGGCCCGGGAAGTGCTTGAACATGCCTTTGGAAATGAACGCCTGCATGAGATCAGTGAACTTCTTGCCGAAGGCAGGCATGAAACCATTCAGTTTTCAGGCATCTTTATGGATGTCAATGGCCTGACCTATGTTTCGGGTATTCAGGTGGCGATCCTGGACACGACCAATCTTCCCGTGGACGGGCTTGTAAACGGTGCAGCCGTCACAGTGACCGGGCGCACCAACGCGGCAGGTTTTGTGGATGCGGCGTCCATCATACTTCTGCCTCCAGGGACAGTCGTTCCCACGGGTGAGCCGGTCAAGGTGGAAGACAACCAGAATGAAAATATCAACCTGAACGGCAACGATAACAGCGGTTCGGAAGAAAATGAGAACAACGGCAATGATAACGTTGGCGTTAATGAGAACGAAAATGCCAACGAAAATATCAATGACAATGAAAACGGCAATGGCAACGATAATGGTAACGACAATGGCGATAATAACAATGACGGTGGCGGCGATGACGACGGCAACGATAATGGCGGCACTGATAACGAAAACGGCAATGACAACGACGGCGGCGACAATGGTAATGACAATGCCAACGAAAACAGCAATGAAAATGAAAACGCCAACGAAAACACCAATGAGAACGATAATGGCGGCAGCAACGATAATGACAATGTAAATGATGGCGTTAACGATAACACCAACGATAACAGCAATGACAACACGAACGACAACGTTAATGACAACAGCAATGACAACGATAACAGCAATGACAACACCAATGACGACAACAACAATGATGACAATAGCAACGATGATGCCAACAGCAATGACGACGATAATACGAACAGCAACGGCGGATCAGACCCGATAAACGCCCGTTACGTAGAGGCTTTTCTTTCTCGAAAAGATTTCACGCTGAATTTGTAGCCGATGGGTTGTCCCTGGGCCCGCATGGATTGCGGGCTCAGTTTTCTCTATCGTGTGATGTAGATTTTTCCCAAAAGTTGGCGATCGTCATTTTATGCGTACCCTGCCAAAGTCCAAGTGGATGCGATTTCTTCTGGTCGTGATTTTTCTTGTGGGGGGGTATTTCATTTCCGTTTTTTACGACCTGCCTTCGGTGCATGCCATCCCTGAAAGCCTGAACCAGCCCAGTGTCCGCATTACAGATAGGAATGGACGCTTGCTTTATGAGCTTATTCCCGAAGTAGGCGGGCGGAACACTGTTCTCGCGGTTGAGAACATCCCGCAATGTATGAAAGATGCGACCATTGCCGTGGAAGATGGGAATTTCTACAGCAACCCCGGGGTGGATCTGACGGGGATTGTCCGCGCGCTGTGGATCAATCTCAGCGGTGGGGAAACGCTTGCGGGTGGGAGTACCATCACCCAGCAAATTGCCCGTACCCTGCTCTTAAAGGACGAGGTCACAGAACGCACAGTGCGTCGAAAGTTGCGCGAGACCGTCCTGGCCTGGCAATTGACCCAAACCTATTCCAAAGATGAGATTCTCGCCCTGTATCTGAATCAAATTTATTATGGCGGCATGGCCTATGGCATCGAAGCCGCTGCACAGACTTATTTCGGGAAACCCGCCGTTGACTTGTTGTTGCCAGAGTGTGCGCTGCTGGCGGGGTTGCCGCAAACCCCCGGTATTTATAACCCGTTCACCAATCCAGACCTTGCGTTGGAACGCCAAAAAGTGGTGCTGGGTTTGATGGAGAAGGAGGGATTTATCACAGCCACGCAGCGGATTGATGCTGAAAATTCTCCGTTGAGCTACAATGCCGAACCTTATCCCATCGAAGCTCCGCATTTTATCTGGATGATCAAAGACCAGTTGGACGAACTTTATTTGTCTGGCCAGTTGAGTGTGGAACAGAGTCTTATTATCCGCACCACGTTGGATCTGGATATGCAGAACCTTGCCGAGGAGATCGTAAAAAGGCGGATCGAGCTGTTCAAGCCTCTCGAAGGCCAGACCAATTTCAACGTTAAGAATGCCGCGCTGGTTGTCCTTGATCCGCATACAGGTGAAATCCTCACACTGGTTGGCAGTGCCGATTATTTTGATGCGTCCATCAATGGCGCGCTCAATATGGCCATCACCCGCAGGCAATCTGGCTCTGCATTCAAACCCATTATTTATGCGGCAGCACTTGACCCAACGCGCATGGATGCGATTACTGCTGCAACTCCCATTTTGGATGTTGCCACAACTTTTACAACAAAGGACGGCCAGCCCTACAAGCCAGTGAATTACGATGGCAGGGAGCATGGTTTTGTGCCAGTGCGTCAGGCATTGGCTTCGTCTTTGAACGTACCCGCAGTGCTGACTTTACAAAATGTAGGCATCGAAAATGCGATCTCGCTTGCCAATCAGTTGGGGATTCGTTCACTGAGTGACCCGCGCAATTACGACCTTTCTCTGGCGCTCGGCGGCGGGTCTATGAATTTGCTTGAACTTTCGGGCGCGTATGCGGCGCTGGCAAATGAGGGCAATGTCACAGGTTTGTTTTCCGTTCTTGAAATTCGCGATGCAGATGGAAATCTTCTGTACGAGCCTGAACGCCCCGCCGCACATCGGGTCGTTGATGCACGAGTGGCATGGTTGATTTCCGATATCCTCAGCGACGACCAATCTCGTGCGCTGGGCTTTGGCATCAACAGCGTCTTGAAGATTGACCGCACTGCCGCGGTAAAAACAGGCACGACCACCAACTTCCACGATAATTGGACCATCGGATACACTCCCGATTTGCTGGTTGGTGTGTGGGTCGGAAACAGCAATCAGGAAGCGATGCACAATGTCACGGGTCTTACGGGCGCGGCTCCCATCTGGCATGAAACCATGCGCTCCATTTTGCAGGGCCGCCCCGATAAAATGTTTTCACAGCCTGCTGGTCTCACTCAAATCAATGTATGCAGCCTCTCGGGTCTGCTGCCCACCGAGGCCTGTCAGTACACAAAAAACGAATGGTTCATTGAAGGCACACAACCCACGGCCTACGATACTTTTTATCAACGTTTGGATACGGGGCAGGTCGTTTTATCCCTGCCTGTCGAAGCTCAAGCCTGGGCACGTTCACAAGGACTGCCTTTGTTGGATTTGGCCAATGAGCCGAATTTCGAAGCCGATTTTCTGACCCTCACATCTCCAACCGATCATACGACATACCGCATCACCCCTAACCTCGACCTGAGTGCCCAACAACTGGCCTTTTCTGCGCCGACGGTTCCCGGTCTCACGCAAATGAACTTTTTTGTAGATGGCACTTCTTTCGCAACGTTGAATTCTCCGCCTTATCAAGTCTGGTGGCCCTTGTCTTTGGGGCAGCATCGGTTTTGGGTCGAAGGGATCATGTCTACGGGTGAGCTTGTGAAAAGCACCGTCGTGACCATCACCGTGGTGGAATAATCTTTTTGGACTCTTGTCTTCAAGGCGGTATAATTCGAAAACTTATGACTAAAATAATGATCGTCGATGACGACCCCGAAGCCACAAGTATTCTCTCCAGCCTGCTGAAAATCGAAGGATATATCCCGATCTCAGTGAATGACAGCACGCTTGCCATTCAAAAGGCCAATGCGGTTCAGCCCGATCTGTTCCTGCTGGATTTGATGATGCCTGTGCTTGACGGCTTCAAACTATGCAGATTGCTGCGCGAAGAGCGGATTTTCCTGCGTACGCCGATCATCATTGTCACTGCTTTAAGCAGCGCTGATAGCAGGGTGGTGGCTTTTGGCGCAGGCGCCAACGACTACATCACCAAACCTTATCTCCCACATGAACTTGTACTCAAGATTCGTGAACAATTGGAACGTGCCAGGGCAGGACTGATCGACCCATTTGATGGGTTGTAGGTGTGCCAACGGATCAACACAACAGAGGGGTTTATTTCAAAGATAGCACTACGACAATTGGGAAATGATCTGAGCCGCCAGCATCCTTCACAATGTAGGCATCTGTGGCGGTAAATTCTGAACTGTGAAAAATATGGTCAATTCGCCAGATCGGCCCCATTTGAAGCCCTGAATCCATGAATGTATATGGCGGGGCAGGGTAACTAAACCCAACTCCCCAGCCTGTTTCCCAATAGCCATCGATCAAGTATTGATTGATTTTTCGGTACGCTTCCGATTGATCTGTGGCGTTTAAGTCTCCTGCTACAATGAGCGGACCTTTTTCCCGCGCAATATCTGCGACAAGGGCGGACATCTGCGCATCGTATTCTTGCGGTGGAATAAGAAATGGTGGGATCGGGTGAATGTTCCAGACTGCGGCGAGCCCCTGCGGTGCTTTGATGATGAGTTTCTGAGTCCGTCCCTGGTTTGCTTCAGCGCTGGTCCGTTTCATTGGGTATCGGCTGTAGGCAGCCTGCCCGAAATCTTTGATCACCATATCTTTGTATGGATATAGATCGTCCAGCCCATGATATAGCGGTGAGCACAATGCAGGGGAGCATTCCTGAACAAGCAAGACGTCGGGGTTTTCACGGCGAATGACTTCCACAATCCCGTCAATTTCTGGAATACCGTGCAAGTTGTAGCTCATGATCTTTACTGAAAATCCACCTTCTGCAGAAGAAGCTGGGCGGTTTGGCAGGTAGAGCGGAAGATAAGTGAAGACAATGATAAGAATGGAGCTTGTCACTGTCAGCCCCAGCCATTTGCGGCGCGTCGCCCATGCAAAAAATAGCAGGGGAATAAATAGAAATAGGTACCATGCAAAGATGTACGCCGTCATTCTGACACTCAAAAGCGAGTCTCCTGTCAGCCATCTGGCTGGATACATTATCCACAGGCCAATGCTGGGGAGCCAGACCACCCCCTCAAATACATTACGAGCAGCGGAGAATATAGTTTTCAATTTGAGACCTGATTTTGTGAAATTGTTTGACATAACTGGCCCTCTGTTTTTTGTTTATTGTACCCCTCTTGCTTTTGCCAGAAAACCACTGTATCCTTGCGCCATGGCACCTACAAATTCAAAAACTGTCTGGTCTTCCGAAGAGGGTGACCTTCGTAAAAAAGAAGCGGCTTCTGCCAGCTCCCATTCCCTGCCGCCCCAACAGCAGACCATTTATCTGCACCGAGAATCAAAAGGGCGCGGTGGAAAGGGTGTGACCCTGGTCAAAGGTCTGGTACTTTCCGAGGCTGACCTGACGGCCTTGGCGAAGAAACTCAAACAGGCCTGCGGCAGCGGCGGCACCATCAAAGATGGGGTGATTGAAATTCAGGGCGAGCAACGTGAAAAGATCGCCGAAGTGTTGCGTTCCTTGGGCTATAAAGTAAAGATCGCTGGAGGGTGATTTTTACATCACCAGAGTGTGGACTTTTGTCCGCTTAATGCCTGGGCGGGTCAATTGGCAGCTGTAGATGGAACGTACATCCGGGGAAATTGACTTCATCGTGGCCTTTGCTCTCCACCCATACTTTGCCGCCATGTGCCCTTGCCACGCCGCGGACAATGGCCAACCCTGCGCCTGGTCCGCCGCCTTTGAAAGATGTCTTCCCCGAAGAGTGAATGGATACATTCCCGACCTGATAAAACTTCTCGAAGACAAGCTCATGATGTTCGGCATCCAGACCGATGCCAGTATCTTGTATGCTGAGTTCAACCCCGGGGGCGTGGTTTTCCATCAGCACAGGATATGACCGCAGAGTGATTTTCCCGCCGTCGGGTGTGAATTTGATCGCATTGACGATGAGATGGTACAGAGCCTTTTGGATCAAGGATGGGTCGGCATTGATGGCGGGTGTATCTTCATCCTGTTCGACGATGATCTCGATGTTGCGGTCTTCGGCAGCTTTGCGAAAATCGCTTGAAAGTTCGTGCAGAATCCGCTTCAACGGCACGGGGGCGGGGCTGATGCGCAATTGTTCATTTTCGATGCGGGTGACGTCCAGCATGGTGTTGACCACTTCGTGCATCCGTTCGGAGCCTTTGACGATTCCCTCCATGACCTCTTTCAATGCGGCGTTTTCCTGCAGTTCCGGGAAGGAGCCCAGCACATTGACATACCCTTTGATAATGGTCAGCGGAGTGCGTAGTTCATGTGCGGCAACCTGAATGAATTCCATTTTGTTGCGGTCCAACTGGCGCAGGACCTTGTTGTTCTTTTGAAGGTCGAGAATGGCCATTTGGTCGTTTTCAAGAATTCGGTCCAGTGTGGTGCGGATGATGTTGATCGCCATGCTGGGGCTGCGGCTGAGCATGGTCTCAAAATCTTTTTTCCCCATTTCGAGCACGGTCAATTCAGTGGTGGCGCGAACGGTGGCAGAGCGCGGCGAATTTTGGATCAACGCCATTTCACCCACCAAATCGCCTTTGCCGGCAATGCGCAAGACACGTTCGCCTTCTTCTTCGCTGATCTGTTTGGTGATGACCGCATTGCCATCGGCAATGATATAGAAGATCTCTTCGTAGGCGCCCTCGCGGCAAAGAATATGGTCGGCAGGATAGGTGCAAAGCCGCGTCAGCGTTGCCATTTCCCGCAGGTCATTTTCTGCGAGGCCTTTGAATGCAAGGCTCAGCAGGGATGCTTTGTCGAAGTTAGGGGTTTCGGCCATTGGAACAAGTATAACCCTGGCAAGTAACCCTGACTATTGCTATTCGATTGAAATCTTGCATGTGGATTCTACTTAATTTTTTTTGCAGGTGGCTGTCTTTTAATCCTTTTGCGGCACGGACGAGTTTAATCAAAACTGCCGAAGCCAGCCTGGCTTCGGCAGTTTTTGAAATCTCCACGGTTTGCTTATTCGCTTGGTACGATGAAGACCATGGCAAGATATACGAGGATACCGGGTACGCCGCCAGGGATCAGGGCGATGAGGAACGCGAGGCGGAACCAGAAGGTGCTCACCCCGAAAAATTCAGCCAATCCGCCGCATACCCCGGCGACCACGCGATTACTGCGGGAACGTCGTAATGCTTGTCTTTGAGTAGTCATTTGAACCTCCAAATTCATTTGATGTTACAGGGATATACGCGCGTTTTTGAATTTGGATGCATCGATTCAGGGTCTGTTGACCTGTGTATGAGAGGTCTGCACCCCCGCCTATGAGTTGGGACTGGTCACATTGCTCCGCTGGCCTCGGCGATGGCGACGACCGAGCCCAAACGATCGGTGAGGAAATAGGACAGGGTCGAAGAACCCGTTGTCAGCGTGCGGAGGATCGTCTGCCCTTCGAGCGAGTAATACTTGCGGATTGTACCATCGGCCTGGGTCTCGTATGCGCCGCCGAAGAAGTAGGCGGTCAACTGCGCCGATTGCGGTTCGCCGAGTTCGTTGTAAGGTGTGATGAGCGTGGCTGTGCGTGTGCCGTCGCCGTCGTAGGTGAAGTCCCATTTGGAGGCGAATAGAACGGGAGTTTCGCAAGTTCCGCTGGCGAGTTTGATGATGCTGGTGATGCGATTCTCTGCGTATTGATAACTGGCGTCTGCGGTCTGGCTGCTATCCACCGAGGTGACAGCGTGAGGCGCGGAAGTAGGGGTGCGTAGGAGGTCTACTCTATATCATCATTAATCTCTGGTAATGGGTTTGTGTAAATGATGTAGCGCGAGATATTATCTCGCGCTACGGACATTATCATTTATTTTGACCCATCACCCAATCTCTATACTATCAATTAATTTTATAAACAAATCTTTCGCGTTGTTCCATACCTTTTCGACACTACAAAAGGAAAATTTATAACCATAACCCTTTTCTAGGAAATAATAATCAAAACAATGGTTATATTTACTGTTCCAAGTCAATTTTATAAATGGCGAAATATCTATAATGTATTCATCCAGAATTCCTTTTCGTTTTTTGTTCGAGTACTCAGAAACATCTTCTTCCTTACGCCCTAACAATTGATACCCGGCTGTCGCCCTTCCCCAATCGACAACATCGTTTAATGTATCTGTCTCAAATGACTTCCTTGACACGTATATTTTCAATGATGCATAAGGACTTCCTATGCTTGTTCTTACGTCAGTGTATTCGTAATTTTCAATGGGTGCGTCAAGAATTGTCCATTTTTCTGATACCAGCATTGAATACGGGGCACTAGGGCTTTGGTACCGAATTAGCTCATCGGATAAACCAAGTCCATGAGGGAAAGTTGAATTTATTACGTTAAACACATTTAAGACTACAAATATTAAGATTGACAAGGGTAGCAGTATCGAAATGGTTTTTGAAGATATTTTTTTGTTTGTCTTTTTCATGAAGCCGTCTCCTATGGGAAAGCTGGCACTGTTTGATTGTCACTATAGGCTATAGAAACTCCACCTGGGGCGCCAAGGCCAACAGTAAAACTCCCTGACCATGGATCCCCTGTATAAGTAAATTGCGCTGAAAGAATGGTGAGGGCAACTGATGGCGAAGAGCTGCTAACATTTTCAGCAGCAGTAGTAATACCCCAAGCTCTTCCCACGTAGAAACCGGCCTGTGCGGATTCTCCCATTGATGTTCCGTAGCCATGAGTTCTAAACAAACCAGATGAGCCATCATCAAATGCATATAAATATTCAAAACCAGCCGAATGTGAGCTGCCGCTAACCATACCGTCATCAAATGAACCGCTTACTCCAAATATGAAGGCATCATGAGTAGGTGGGTATGTGGGGGTAAGGGTGCTTGAAGGTGTCGAAGTAGGTGTAGGTGTATTTGTTGTACACCCGGGACGGGGTATACAACTAGTCGGGATAATAGTAGGAGTACTTGTTGCAGTGGGAGTTCCGGTCACAGTAGGGGTTTCAGTGCTACTACCATTTTTCGCCGCTTCTTTGGCTGCTTTAGCTGCTTCCTTGGCTGCTTGTCGAGCTTCTATCTCTGCATCTGATTTCTCTTGGGCATACTCGCAATAAGACTTCTTTTTACAACCTTTTGTACCATCGCTGCCATTTTCATTGGTCCGCATATGCCCTGAGGGATCATTATATAGAATGGGCGAATTCATCACATAGCTGAATCGATTCCACGCCTGCGGATTGTCCG
>DAOQID010000102.1:0-15039 GCA_035339375.1 Anaerolineales bacterium
GTGGTTAATCTTTCAGACTTTTGAAAATATTCGCGGCTGATTCCTTACGTTTGGGGTGAATCACGCTGCTCCAGCGAATCAGCTCAAAATAACTGCTACTGCTCCGATTTTAGAAAAACCGTTTGGGCAGGCAGCGGGCTTGCGACTCTTTCTTTTTCAAAGGCATTCTTCACCAATACCAGGGCGGCATCGGCGGCATGTTCGGGTTTCAGCACTGCTGTATCCACCCAAAATGAAGCGGTCAACCCAATGGAGGTATCGTTGAAACTCGTAAAATTGATCTCCGGTGCAGGCGCAATGACATAGCCCGGCGTATCCTTGAACACTTCCAACAACAGGGAACGCACCTTTTCCGGGTTGGCAGTACTGGCGATCGTGAGCGGCAGATCCACGCGGCGGCGGTTGGCGCGGGTGTAATTGACAATGGCATGAGAAATCACATCTGCATTGGGCAGGATGACGATGCGGCCATCAAGTGCATGCAATTCGGTGGTGCGCAGGTTGATCTGCAAAACCACACCGTCAAAATCCAGCACGCGAATCTCCTCGCCCACTTTGAACGGCTGCTGCATCAAAAGAATGATACCCGACACAAAATTCTGCATCACATTTTGAAGGGCAAAGCCAACCGTAAAACCGATGATCCCCAACCCGGTCAAAAAAGCAGTGACATTGAAAAATCGCTGCAACGCAGTGATCGCACCAAACACAATGATCGTCCATTGCAGGGTTTGGGTGAGAAGCTGTGTCACGCCAGAGTCGGTCTTTCGGCGCACAAGCACCCGTTTCAGAAAATTACTCAACAGCCTGGCAAAATACAGGCTGAGGATAAAGATCAACAACGCGGTAACAATATTTGGAATGGAAGCGACGAACTGAGCGGCAAGTTCCGAAAAATATTCCTGCATAAAAACTCCAATGGGCTATCTGCCGGTTACGCAGATGCTGATATCAATTCCAGAGAGCCAGATTATAACGCGATGAAAATAAAACTTCCGAAAGTGAGCCTTTCGGAAGTTTCAAAAACATTTTTCAAAATATGTTCTCGGCGGCTTGAGCAGCGGAAAACTTTACAAACTCTTTCAGATGGCTGCCTAGAACAGGTCCTTGTTTTCCTTCACCCATTGGAACAAACGCTCAATGCCTTCCTCAAGGCTGATCTTCGGCTTCCAACCCAACTCGCGCTCCGCTTTGCGATAATCGGCATAAAAAACACGTTGGTCACCGGGGCGCCAGTCGCCGCGAGCCACTTCGACCTTTTTCCCAAGCAGGTTCTCGATCATCGGGCCAAATTCGGCCCAGATCGCCAGCACGTTGTTCACACCGCCGCCCATGTTGTAGACCTGTCCCTTCGCAACTTGGATATTGGCAACCGCTGCATCATAGGCATCCATCAAATCTTCCACATGCAAAACATCGCGCACCTGTTTGCCATCCCCGTAGATGGTGATCTGGCGTCCTGTCACGGCGGCGATGATCATCCACGCGAGCCAGCCCTGGTCTTCAATGCCAAACTGCCGCGGGCCGTAAATGCAGCTTTGTCGCAGGACAACTGTCGGCAAGTCATAGATGCGGAAATAGTCGCGCACGTATTGATCGCCTGTGCCTTTTGAGCATCCGTAAGGCGAATGGAAATCCAATGGCTGGGTTTCGGGCGCACCGTAGGTTAAATCTTTGTAGTGCCAACGCGTGGCATCCTCCACCACTTCCACATCGTCCATGCCGCCATACACTTTGTTGGTGGAGGCGTACAAAAAGATCGGGTTCCTGCCCGATGAACGTGCGGCTTCCAATACATTGAAGGTGCCCAATGCATTGACTTCAAAATCATTACGCGGATTGGTAACGGAGGTGGTGACTGCCACCTGCCCGGCCAGATGTACGATCACATCCGCGCTGCGGGCTGCTTCAGCGATTCTATCGGCATCGCGCACATCCCCTACAACCACTTCAAAGGCATTCGCACCAAATTCTTTTTTCAACCATTCCAGGTTGCGCGGCGCGCCTGCACGCGAAAGATTATCGAAGATGGTGACGGTTTCGCCGCGCTGCAACAATCGGTGAACATAATTCGAGCCGATAAACCCCGCACCGCCGGTAACAAGATAGTTCTTTTTCATTCTTCTTTTTTCTTCCTGAAATCTTTGATCTGTTGATAAACGCCTGTCAATGTTTGACCTTCGCGCATGAGGCCAATGCCTCCGATCACGCCACTGTTCAGGTAGTTGTAAAAACGCGCAGTCAATGCCGCCGCCAATGCAGTGGATTGGTCGCCGGAGAGCAGGGTCAATGCCCCAACGATGGCGCCGTCAAATGTACCCACTGCCCCAGGCAGAGAAGGGATCGCGCCGCCAAACGCCGCCGCACCAAGGATGAAAAATCCCCAGATCCATTCTGCCTGCGGAAAGAACGCCCGCAGCATCAGGTAATAATTCAGCAAGGCGATCGCCCAGTCGAGGGTCATCCAAAATAGAAAACGCAGAAACAACCAGCCGTCCGTCAACACACCCATGCCGGTGAAAAATGATTCAAGAAATTCCCCGCCGAATTTCTGCAAAGACGGCCAGCGCGCGCTCAATTTGTGAAAGACACCCAACGCCCATTGGTTGTTGCGAGCCACAAAATACATCACCAACAAACCAATGACCACTGCAATACCAACGATAATACCGATGCGTTCAGAGCCTGCAGTGCCAGCCACAAAGGGCAACGCGGCTAAAAATACAGCCGCGGAAAATGCCAGGTCTACGGAGCGTTCGATGAAAACCGTGGGGAGCACTTCGCCAAACTGCAAACCCGATTTGCGGCTGAGCAAAAAGACACGTCCGATCTCACCGAGGCGGAAGGGGAGAAAATTATTGAGCAGGTAGCCTTCCCCGGTTGCAAAAAGAACGTCGCGAAATGCGGGTTTATCGCGCAAAAGCGTCTGCCAAACCTTTGCACGGCCAAGCATCCATACAAAAGAGAGAGACATGGCCAGTGCCAGAATGTAGTAATTTGCCGAACGAATGGCGTTCACCATTGCATTGATATCCACGAAGTACAGAATCGCAGCGATCAACGCCACACTGATGAGGGCACCAGGCAGCCAGCGTTTGGAATCTTTGAGGAATTGGGACATTTCGATTTACGATTTACTGGCAACTATCCAGTAGGCTATTCATCATCCAGTTTCAACACGGCCATGAAGGCTTCCTGCGGAATCTCCACGTTACCAACCATCTTGAGACGTTTCTTGCCTCGTTTTTGTTTCTCAAGCAGTTTCTTCTTGCGTGAGATATCGCCGCCATAACACTTTGCCAGCACGTCTTTACGCGTGGCTTTGACGTTGGCCCGGCTGATGATACGTCCACCGGAGGCGGCTTGCACGGCCACATCATACAACTGGCGCGGAATCAGGTCTTTGAGTTTGGTAATAAGGCGCTGGCCTTTGTGATAGGCATCCTTTTCATGGACGATGGCAGCAAGCGCATCCACTGTATCGCCATTGACAAGGATCTCCAATTTTTGAAGTTTATCGGCGCGGTATTCGAGGAATTGATAATCGAGCGAGGCATAGCCTTTGGTGCGCGATTTCAAATGGTCGAAGAAATCCACAATGATCTCGGAAAGCGGGATCTCGAAATCAAGTTGCACACGGTGAGGTGCGGGATATTCCTGTTTTTTGAAAATGCCGCGGCGCTTGGTCACCAGGTCCATGATGGGGCCGTAGTAATCGGTGGGTGTGATGATCTCAATATTCATCCACGGTTCGCGCACTTCGACAATTTTGCTGGGGTCGGGCAATTCGGCGGGTGAATCCACTTTCACCACTTCATCGCCAATGGTCAACACTTCGTATTCCACGGATGGCGCGGTAAAGAGGACATCCAGATCGTATTCACGTTCGATGCGTTCCTGAATGATCTCCATGTGAAAGAGACCAAGGAAACCCGCACGGAACCCGAAGCCAAGCGCCTGCGATGTTTCAGGCAGGAAGCTCAAAGAAGCATCGTTGAGTTGCAGTTTTTCCAGCGATTCGCGCAGGGTGGTGTAATCATCGGCTTCCACAGGGTAGATACCCGCAAACACCATGGGTTTTGGGGTGAAATACCCAGGCAAGGGCTCTGAGGCGGGCGCAGAAGCAAGCGTCATCGTATCACCCACACGACATTCATGCACGGTCTTGAATCCGGTGGCGATGTAACCAACCTCGCCGGAACCAATGTTTTCCACAGGCTTCATACCGGGGGCAAAGATACCGATCTCAACAGGGCGTAAATCAGTTTGGGTGGAGAACATGCGCAGCACATCAGTCGCCTTGATCTTGCCCTCAAACACACGGATATAAGCGATGACCCCTTTATACGAATCATAATGTGCATCAAAGATCAGTGCGCGTACAGGATCGTCATCTGCATCTTTGGGAGAAGGCACACGTTGGACAATGGCTTCGAGGATCTGGTCTACATTGATGCCTTCTTTGGCGGAAACGCGCAGAACCGAATCTGGCTCAATCCCAAGCAGGGAGCCTACATCTTCAGCCACTTCATCGGGACGGGCTGAGGGGAGGTCAATTTTGTTGATAACAGGAACAATTGTCAGGTCGGCATCGAGCGCCTGATATAGATTCGCCAGCGTTTGGGCTTCGATCCCCTGAGTCGCATCCACCACCAGAATGGCACCTTCGCAGGCTTTGAGTGCGCGGCTGACTTCATAGCCAAAATCCACATGGCCGGGGGTGTCGATAAGGTTAAGTTCATAGCGTTGGCCGTCTTTGGCGTTGTAAAACATGCGAACCGCCGAGGCCTTGATGGTGACGCCTTTTTCGCGTTCGAGATCCATCGAGTCGAGGGCTTGTTCGGTCATATCACGCTCGGAGATGGCACCTGTTAATTGAAGCAGGCGGTCTGCGAGGGTGGATTTGCCATGGTCAACATGGGCGATGATACAGAAGTTACGGATATGGTCGGTCATGCTGCTTTCGAAATTTCGTTTTTTTAAATTTACTACAAAGGGAAGGTTTCTGCCCTGTAAGCGAACGAAGTATAACCGATTTATTTTTCCCATTTTGCCCGCTGGGTAGTATCAAAGGGCGATACCCGCAAAAATGAAAGGGTTTAGAATTCAAGCAACCCTGATGGGGCCAGTTCGTATTTATGTATTGTGCGTAATTCGACGCACAAAGGAGAAAAAATGTCAATTTTGGGTTTGGCAGGTTATGGTTTTTTGGGTCTTTTGCTTCTGATCTTTCTTTCCGGGATCCGTTTCATTCCCAATAACCGCATCGGTATCATCGAAAAACGCTTCACATTCAAGGGGTCGGTGAAATCGGGCCTGATCGCTTTGAACGGGGAGGCGGGGTATCAACCGCGCATCCTGCGTGGTGGTCTGCACTACTTGATGCCCATTCAGTATGTTGTCCATACCATGCCGTTGGTGACGATTTCCCAAGGTAAGATCGGCTATGTATTTGCCCGTGACGGCAGGCAATTGGATCCTGCACAGGTGCTGGCATCCAATGCGGAGGTAACTGATTTTCAGGATGTGGAAGGTTTCTTGAAGAAGGGTGGACAGCGTGGTCCACAACGCCGCATTTTGCGCGAAGGTACCTACGCGTTCAACCTTGTGCAATTCATCGTCATTACCGAGGAGCGTATCTACACCCTGCCTCTCAGCAAGGAAGAAGCGGATACCATCCGCGGCATGGCACAGGTTATTGCAGAGCGTGGCGGTTTCCGCCCTGTGGTCATCAAGGACACAGACGATTCGATCGGTGTTGTGACCGTACATGACGGCCCATCACTCGCACAGGGTGAGATTATCGCCCCAGTTGTTGGTGACGATCCCGATCAAGCTGTGAATTATCACAACAAATTCCAGGATGCGGATAATTTCCTGCGTGCCGGCGGTCAGCGCGGTCGTCAGTTGCAGGTATTGGTGGAAGGCACTTATTACGTCAATCGCCTGTTTGGCACCGTGGAAATGATCCCCAAGACCGTAATTGAGGTCGGTAATGTGGGCGTGGTCGTTTCCTACACAGGTGAAACCGGTGATGATCTTTCTGGCAAGGAATATCGCCACGGTGAATTGGTTAACAAGGGCTACCGCGGTGTGTGGAGTGAACCTCTTCTGCCGGGCAAGTATCCATTCAACACGTATGCGGGAAAGGTTATCTCTGTCCCGACAACCAACATCATTCTCAAGTGGATCCGCACGGAGACGGGCGCACACCGCTACGATGAAAACCTGACCGAAGTTTCGCTCATCACCAAGGATGCCTTCGAGCCGTCCCTGCCGCTTTCAGTGGTGGTCCACATTGATTACCAGAAAGCCCCGCTCGTTATCCAGCGCTTCGGTGACATCAAGAAACTGGTGGAACAAACCCTCGACCCGATGGTCTCTGCCTATTTCAAGAATGTCGGCCAGATGCGTACCTTAATCCAATTATTGCAAGACCGCAGCGCCATTCAACAGCAGGCCAGCCAGGAAATGCGTGAGAAATTTGCGCACTACAATCTTGCACTTGAAGAAGTGCTGATCGGTACACCGTCTTCACCAGAAAACGACACCCAGATCGAAACCATCCTGATGCAGTTACGTTCGCGCCAGGTGGCAGAAGAACAGGTTGAAACCTACAATCAGCAGGAAAAGGCTGCCGTGAAGGAACGTGAACTGCGCGAAGCCCAATCCCGTGCGCAAATGCAGACCAAACTAACGGAAGCGGAGTTGAACATCAACATCCAAACCGATCAGGGTAAGGCTGAATATCAACGCTCCATTCAACAGGCGCAACAGATCCGCGCATTGGCCGAAGCAGAAGCCGAAAAGGTCGCTCGCATCGGTATCGCCCAGGCGCTTGCCACCGAAGAACAGGTCCGTGCTTATGGCGGGCCGCAGTTCCAGGTAACCCAGCAGGTACTCAACCGTTTTGCGGAAGCCATTCAACAATCTGGTGTGGACGTGGTTCCCCGTGTGGTTGTGAGCGGCAGCGGAAACGGCGAGGGCGGCAACAGTTCCACCTCCAGCAGCATCATGGAAGGACTGCTGACCATGCTACTCTCCGAACGTTTTGGAGCCATGGCAAAGGAATCCCAATCCCCGCGCTCTCCAGAAGCAGACGCCCTGCGTGAACAAATCCGCAAGGATATGGAAAAGAAGAAGTAGGCCCAGGTTATATACAAACTCCCCCGCAACGTACCTTTTGCGGGGGAGTTTTCATTTTCCACGTACAAACGCTGAAAATAACCCACTCTCAAGTACTGATTTTCAAAAATTAACTTGAAACTGCGCACCAAATACGGATAATTAATGTTACAGCAAGCAGATTGTTATGTTCCAAGGAGGAAACATGAAACGCCGCGTCCTGCTGACAGGACTTGTCTCTGCTTTACTGGCTGCCTGTAACGCCGCAACGCCACAGCCTACTGCCACGCCTACGCCAATCACCGTTCCCAGTGTGCAGCCTACTGCTCCCATCCCGCCCACTACAACTCCTGTGACGGCAAGCCTGACCGTAAAAGACTCCCCCATCAATTGCAGGCTTGGGCCAGGGACCGTATATGAGTTAATCAACGAGCTTGATGCGGGAGAAAATGCCCTCGTAGTCGGCAGAAGTGAAGATTTTGCCTGGTGGTACATCCGCGATCCTGGCAACCCGGATGGGTTTTGCTGGGTTTCGGCCAATGTGACTGAAACTCAGGGAATCGTGGAGGAATTACCGATCATTCAGCCTCCGGTCACTACAGTAACCGATGTCAATCTGCGGGTCGAACCGAACCGCATCGTGATCAACTGCAACCAGTTCCCACAAACGGTCTTTCTCGAAGCCGAAATCACCACCAATGGCCCCGCTTTTGTTATTTGGAGATGGGAAGCCAGCACGGGAGCCGCTTCCAATGACTCGACATTGGTATTCAAAGAATCGGGGCCACAAATCATAAACGATTATTACCAGTTCGCAGAACCGAACGAATACTGGATCCGCCTGCACATTCTCAGCCCAAATGAATTGACCGAACAGGTGAACATCCCCGTAAATTGCACCCCATAAAAGAAGAGTGCGGACTTTTCGTCCGCACTCCATCTTAATGTTCGAAGATCACCGATTTATACCCAAGTGCCGTAAAAAACTTCAGCAAATACGCCTCGGCATTGACCTGACCCTGAACCAGAATGCCATCTTCCAACGCGGCCTTGCGGATCTCATCCTCAGCCGATTGACGGGCAATGGTTTCGAGGTCCACGTTGCCCTTGGTCAGGGCGCCGGTCTCACGGTCGTACACGTAGGATTTATCATTGTCAAGTGTGGCAATAAAAACCTCGGTGGGAGGTAATTTCACATACAACACCTGTCCATCAAAGCGCATATCGGTAGGCTGGAGCTTTTCCATGTCAATGCCTGCGATCACAATGCCATGCGCCACAAACAGCAGTTTATCTCCATACAGAAACCCAAAGGTTCCCTGACCCACCTCGGCGGTAATGACTTTCTCCACCGTGTATTGGATCGTCTCCAAACGTGCCAACGCACGGATCTCATTGATGTAGGTCACCGGGTCTGGGATGATGGTGGGGGTGGGGTTCATCATCTGCGATACCTGCGTCTGCAAAGCCTGGTTCGCCTGATTCACCTGCTGAAATGGTGCAGTGGCAGCATCGGCGGCAGCCTGCGCACTCTCACGCACAGTTTGTACGATAAAATAGACACCAGCAGCCAGCACGACCAAAATGAGGATGGACATGATTGTATTGAATGTATTTTTCATGATTGTCCTTTCTTAATCTCCTTATTAATGATATACGCACTTGTGCCCGATTTTGTTCCACACGGATAGTTGAGAGTGACCAAGTCCATAGGCTAATCACAAAGACGCCAAGCCACTAAGCCACCAAGAATCCTTTGTGCCTTCGAGCCTTTGTGACTTTGTGGCAGTCAAAGCCCATTCTTTTAGCCACTCCCGAATAGTTATAGAATCCATGCAAGGTGAGTTATTATAGCAACATCGCGCAATTACGCATGTACAATTTTGAAAATGAAAAAACTCCTGCTTATCCTGACCCTCACAATTCTCGCGTGTGCCTCTCCCATCAATCTGGCTTTGGAAGGTGCCACACCGACCCCCACTGCTGAAACCAATTCCGCGCCGACTGCAACGCCACAAGCCACACCCGAGCCTGGCACTGAAAAGAATCCGCTGATTCTTGCTTTGGGGGTATCGGCACACCCCAGCACCCAAATGGTGGATGCGGGCAAGGTCATCGCTGCGTATCTTGAAGGGCGCACAGGCTACCGTATTGTCATTGTGGTGCCACCCACTGAAAATGCCCTCGTTGAATCGCTTCAAAAGGGAAATACCCACATCGCATCGCTGGCGCCATTCTCATACCTGCTCGCGCGCGAAAGTGACACAGTTACAGCCATCATGTCCAGTGTACATTCGGGGCAGGTCTTTTACGGCGCACAATTCATTGCCAACCGCGAAAAAGATTTCACCTCTTTTTACGATGCCGAACGCAACGCCAACACGGCTGAGGCCGCCACCGCCTTGAAACAATTCGAGGGAAAGAAACCCTGCTGGAGCGACAACGTTTCACCTTCGGGGTATGTGGTGCCGCTCGGAGTGCTGAATCAGGCCCAGGTTAAGATAAGAGACGGGGCTTTCATCGAAAGTCAGCCCAGTGTGGTGCGCGCTGTTTACGCTGATGACATCTGCGATTTTGGAGCAACGTTCATTGACGCCCGCGAATTGCCCGCACTCGAATACGATTATGCCGATGTGCTTGAACGCGTCGTCATCATCTGGCGTGTGCCGCCCGTCATTCCATATGAGATCATCGCCATGTCCAATTCGCTGCCGCTCGAAATGCGCCGCGTGATCCAGCGTGCCTTCGTTGACCTGATGCTCACCCCCGAGGGAAAATCGGCGGTGCAGGTTGTGTACGGCATTGATGAAATGCAGATCGCCGAAGATTCAAACTACACCGATTTTCTGCTCTATGTAAAAGCCTCGGGGCTTGATATATCGGGATTGCTCGAATAACTCCTCCATGTTGAAAAAAATCAAAATTCTGACATGGCGCATCATTCTGACCCTCAGCCTGATCGCCATTCTCACACTTTTTCTGCCCCGCCTCATTACCCAGCTTTACGCCGCCCCACGCATCTTCACCGTGGACAAATCTCCTGTTGAGCAGGTGGCGATTGTGTTTGGTGCTGGCTTGCTGCGCGACGGCTCGGCTGGCCCGGTGTTAAGTGATAGGGTCAATACGGCAGTTCAGTTGTATCACCAAGGCAAGGCCGACAAGTTGTTAATGAGCGGCGACAATCGCTTTGTGGAACACAACGAACCCGAGGCCATGCGCCAATACGCGCTTGCACGCGGTGTGCCCGACGAAGATATTATTCTGGATTATGCAGGCCAGAGCACATACGATACCTGCTACCGCGCCAGGGAAATATTTCAGGTGCAATCGGCCATTCTTGTAACGCAAAGTTTTCACCTGCCGCGTGCCTTGTTCCTGTGCAACTGGTTCGGCGTTGAATCAACTGGTGTGGAAGCGAACAACCGATACTTTCGCAAAATATCGCGGTTGTATTGGAACTTCCGCGAACTGTTTGCCACTCCGCAGGCGGCATGGGAGGTGTTGGTTGCAAAACCAGTACCCATTCTCGGCAAACCAGAACCCATCTTTGAATAAATTTCGTAACGCGGGATGCTGTCTCGCGCAACCTTATTAAGGAGAACCCCAATGACTCGTGAAGAAGCCCTTGAACTCGTCCGTGAGTTTGTAAAAAACGAAGGCCTTGTGCGCCACATGCTTTCGGTGGAAGCAGCCATGCGTTTCTACGCTGAAAAATTCGGCGAGGATGTGGAGGCTTGGGGCTTGATCGGCCTGCTGCATGACTTTGACTGGGAGATCCACCCCACGCTCGAACAGCACCCACAGGATGGTGCGCCCATGTTACGTGAGCGCGGCGTCCCTGAAGATATCATTCAAGATATTCTCAGCCATGCCGACCATTTGAAACTTCCACGCGACACGATGCGCCGTAAAGCCATTTGTGCCTGTGATGAAGTAACAGGTCTCATCACCGCTGTGGCATTGGTGCGCCCGTCCCGTTCGCTTTACGACCTTGAAGCCAGTTCCGTCAAAAAGAAATGGAAGGACAAAGCCTTTGCCGCAGGCACCGACCGCTCTGAAATGGAACATGCCGCCAAAGAATTTGGGATTGATATTTGGGAGCATGTCGGTAATGTCATCACAGCCATGCGCAAGATCGCACCTGAATTGGGTTTGGTCGGGAATCTTCAGCAGTAGCTGGTCATATGTTTATCAACAGACTCGAGCTACCCGCTTTGGACCTGATCGCCCAACGCGATTACTACGCAAACGTTTTGGAACTGCCTGTTCATCTTGAGGGTGATTCTTTGCTTGTGAAAGCTGGGAAAACAGATCTGATCTTCACCCAGGCACCGCCACAGTGGGAAGGTGCATACCACTTCTGTTTCAATATCCCTGAAAATCAGTTTCCGTACGCAAAAGCCTGGCTCTCAGCAAGGATTCCGCTCGTAAAAGATGACAAAGGCAATGATGAATTCAACAGCCAGTCATGGAATTCCACATCCCTGTATTTCAAGGATGCAGCGGGAAACATCCTTGAGTTCATCGCCCGTCACAGACAGCAGAACAGCGTCAACTCCCCATTCAACAGCGGACAAATTCTGCAAGTCAGCGAAATTGGGCTGGCTTCGCAGGATGTCATCTCATTTGCAAAAGAATTATGCGCAAAGCTGAGTGTTTCAGTGTACGAGCAGGATTTCAACGACACCTTCACCCCCATCGGCGACGAAGATGGTCTATTCATTCTCCCAGTTGAGGGACGCATTTGGTATCCCAATACAGGCATCCCTGCAAAGATGTTGCCCATCAAAGTGGATGTGGAAGCGAATGGGAAGTTGTTTCATCTGGAAGGCGTGCCTTACAGAATCAAAGAATAAAAATTGGCTTACCCTTTTCAAAAACAAAACCCGCATCTGTTTTGTCTCAGATGCGGGTTTTCTCTTTCCTATTTCTTCTTTTTCTTTGCCTTTGCGGAAGCCTTCGCTGGTTTTGCCTTCGCTTTTGCAGCAGGCGCCTTCTTTACAGCGGCCTTCTTTGCTTTTTCTTC
Source organism: Anaerolineales bacterium (assembly GCA_035339375.1). Taxonomy (GTDB): domain Bacteria; phylum Chloroflexota; class Anaerolineae; order Anaerolineales; family Villigracilaceae; genus Villigracilis. Next base: position 12,152 of record DAOQID010000102.1, read on the forward strand.
CTTCTTCTCCCCTTCTTCCACAGTCTTGGCCAGTTTTACATAACGATCCACCATCCACGCCACAGACAGGCCGGTGATGATCTCATCCTTCTTCATTTCAACGATGACATCGCCGCGGCCAGAGGCGCGCTTTCTAACGGCAGCCGCATCCAATCGTGCAGATTTGGGAGCACCCTTCGCAAGGACAATGGTCGCCATGTGATTCGGTTTACCACTGACCGCGCCAACGAGCGTGATCTTCTTCGGCAAATCCCAGGCGCGAACGCCCTTGCCATAGCGGCCTTGTGACGGGAAATCCTTCTGGTCTACACGCTTGGCCTTGCCATCGCTCGCCAGCAGGAAGATCTCCCCTTCGGCGGGCAGGATCTCTGCACCAACCACTTCATCGTTGTCATCCAGTTTGATTCCGTTCACACCAGCAGCGACAAGCCCCATCGGGCGCACATCATCTTCCTTGAAGCGGATCGCCATGCCGCTGGCTGTGACCAGCAAAACATCCTTTTTCTTTCCATCGGTCAAACCGACCCAGCCCAACCCATCCCCTTCATTGACCCTTGCAAGGACAAACGACTGTGAAGAAGGCCCGGGCAGTTCGGTAACCAAACTCTTCTTAACCATGCCAAAGCGCGTGATGGAAATGACACAAGTTTCAGGCGGGAATTCAGATTTCCGTGCAGGCAAAGCAAACATGGCCGAAAGTACATCATCTTCGCCCAACGGCGCAACTTTTTGATACGGCACACCGTCGCTCAATTTTTCCGCTTCAGGAATGACATGCATTGCAACCGCAGCGGCCTTTCCGTTTTCTGCTGCAAGGTAAAGCGTATCAGAAGTGGAGGCCTTCACCAACCAGCGCGGGGCATCATTACCAGAATGCTTGGGCTGTTTATCATCATGTGTGCGGGCAATGACACCATCGGCGGTAACACCAACCCATACGATCTGATCGGGCATCAGGTCGGTGGCAGTGAGCATCTTGGAAGCTTTGCCCTTCTTCAAATTGACAATCTGTGTACGGCGGCGATCACCATAAGCGGCTTTCACTTTCAACAGTTCTTCAGCCACCACACCGCGCATCAGTTTCGGCGATTTCAAGAGTGTGGTCAGGTCTTTTATCACCCCGGTCACTTCCTTGTATTCGGTTTCGATCTTCTTGCGCTCAAGAGCGGCCAGTCGGCGCAATTGCATATCGAGAATGGCATTGGCCTGTAACTCTGTCAGCTTGTAGCGTTTCATTAATTTCTGGCGGGCAGTTTCAACGTCTGGTGCGTTGCGGATAATCCCGATAAGTTCATCCAGATTCTTTAATGCGACCAGATATCCCTCAAGAATATGGGCGCGGGCTTTGGCTTTATCCAGATCAAATTCAGCGCGTCTTTTTATGACCTCGAGTCGGTGCTCGACATAAACACGCAGCGCCTGTTTGAGAGTGAGTGTACGGGGTTCGCCATCCACCAATGCCAGCAGGTTAATGCTGAAAGTGGTCTGCATCGGGGTGCGTTTGTACAATTCGCGCAGAACAGCTTCCGGGTCGGCATTTTTCGTCATCTCAAGGACGATGCGCATGCCTTGTCGGTCGGATTCGTCGCGCAAGTCAGAGAGGCCTTCGAGGTGACCATCGCGTGCCAGTTCGGCAATGCGCTCGATCAAGCTGGATTTATTGACCGTGTACGGCAATTCGGTGACGATGATGCGGCTCTTGCTGCGTTCCATCTCTTCGATGTGTGCCTTGGCCTGCACAGTGATGCGTCCGCGTCCCGAGCCATATGCGGATTCAATGCCCTCTTCACCTTTTTCCTGAATGATGATGCCGCCCGTGGGGAAATCGGGGCCTTGCACAAATTCCATCAACTGTTCAACGTCGATGTCATCCAGTTTTTCCCAACGCTCGATCATGTACACGATCGCATCTACGATCTCGCCGAGGTTGTGCGGCGGAATGGATGTAGCCATACCCACCGCAATACCCGTTGCGCCATTCACCAAAAGGTTCGGGATCGCAGCAGGCAATACATGCGGCTCTTCGAGGGTATCGTCGAAGTTCGGAACGAAGTCAACGGTTTCCTTGTTGAGGTCAAAGAGGATATCGAGTGCGGCAGAAGTAAGGCGCGCCTCGGTATAACGCATCGCAGCAGGCGGGTCGCCATCCACGGAACCGAAGTTACCCTGACCATCGACAAGTAGCGTGCGCATGGAAAAATCCTGCGCCATGCGTGCCATGGCTTCATATACAGCCGAATCGCCATGCGGGTGATATTTACCAAGCACTTCACCCACGATACGGGCGGATTTCTTATAAGCCGTATCAGCGCGGATGCCCATGTCGTACATGGCATACAGAATGCGGCGCTGTACAGGTTTAAGTCCGTCTCGCGCATCGGGCAGGGCGCGCGCCACGATCACGCTCATGGCGTAATCGAGATACGATTGCTGCATTTCAGTGTCAATGTCTATTTTTCTGACAATACCGAGTTCCATAGGAGTTCCTCATAACCACAATGGCATACAAAGAAATTTTTCCGTAACTTTGCGCTATTTGTGGTGAATTTATGTTCTATTGCGGGGCTTATCTTACGGGGAAAGATGGAAGGCGTCAAGTGGCTTGACTGGGTTCACACCTCACAGTAAAATCACGCTCGCAATGCGGGAGTCGCCAAGTGGTAAGGCATCAGCCTTCCAAGCTGATATTCGTGGGTTCGAATCCCATCTCCCGCTCTTCATCAGTGTTCCAGTGTCAGGTGCTTTGGTGTCAGTTTGCCTGGCACATGACGCTGGAACACTTGGTACTTAACACGGGCCCGTGGCGCAGCGGTTAGCGCAGGCGACTCATAATCGCTTGGTCGCAGGTTCGAATCCTGCCGGGCCCACAAATTGTTCGCACGCCCCAT
>DAOQID010000103.1:0-6201 GCA_035339375.1 Anaerolineales bacterium
ACTGCCCAAGTAGTAAAATATCCATAGTCTTCTACAGGTCACCAGACCGCCGACCATGGGCCGTAGATTTCGGTCCTTCGTCGGCGGTTTTTATTAAAAGGAATTTCCATGAGCATTTGGTTCACAGAAGAGCTTCACCCTTACTATCGCAAAGGCATCCGCATCAAGAACATACTGGCCGATGAGCAGACCCCGTTTCAACATGTTCAGGTGGTTGAAACAGAGTTTTTCGGCAAAGCCATGATTCTGGATGGCATCATTCAACTTACCGAGCGCGATAACATGGGCTATCATGAAATGATCGTCCATGTTCCCATGCTGGCGGTTGGTCAGCCAAAACGTGTGCTCATTGTCGGCGGCGGGGATGGCGGCTCGCTTCAACAGGTCTTGCGATATCCCTCCGTCGAAGAGGCCATTGTCTGTGAATTGGATCAGCGTGTGGTGGATCTCTCCCGAGAGCACTTCGCTTCTTTTGGCGACCCTTGGGCTGATCCTCGTGCCAGGCTGCTCGTACGGGACGCATTTGGTTACCTCGAAGAAAACCCCTCCCAATTCGATGTCATCATCTCAGATACCACCGACCCCATTGGCATGGCCGAACGGCTTTTCTCTGAGGAATTTTACAAACTCATGGTCCGCGCTCTGACGCCCAACGGCGCTGCCGCCACTCAATGCGAACAGCCGTTTTTCGACACGGAATTGATCAAGCAGATCCATCACTCCGCCAAAACGCTGACGAAGAACCCCGCTTATTACTACGCTAATATCCCCACCTATCCTGGCGGCGGCATTGGCTTTATGTATGTCTCAAATACCCCGTGGGAAAACGGCCTGAAAACCCCGTTCCCGCCTGGGAAAAACCAATATATCAACCCTGAAATCCACAAAGCGGCTTTTGCCCTGCCCGAGTTTTTCAGGCGGGAATTGATGGGCTGATTCTCAAAAACCCTTGAGCTTTTCAAGGGTTTTATAATACCCACGGTCACAAATTGCGCTTTCCCGCCTTTGAAAAGGCATAATTTGTGACCGAGTGCGGTATATTTTCAAAGGTTATAATCTGTACAGAGGCATCTTATGAGCAAACTCATTGTTTCCTACTCACGAAAAGATTCCGTGGTTGCCCGCAAATTGATCGATACGTTCAAAAAGAACGAATTCGATGTCTGGGTGGATTGGGAGGATATTCCGCCTGCGGTGGGGTGGCTCGAACAGATTTTGCGCGGCATCGAAGAATCAGACGCGTTCATTTTCCTCATCAGTCCTGATTCGGTCAATTCTGAGGTGTGCAAGGTGGAAATTGAGCATGCCGCCAAAAATAACAAACGCATCATCCCGATCGTGCTTCGTGAGGTGGACCCCAAAACCGTCATCCCCACCATCCGCGATCTGAATTGGATCTTCATTCGTGAACAGGATGATTTTGCCGCTGGCATTGAAAAAGTGAAGGTTGCCATTACGCTGGATATAGAATGGGTGGAGGAACACCGTCGGCTGCAGGTCCGCGCCCTGGAATGGCATCGTGAGAAGGATCCCAGTCATCTTTTGCGCGGCCACGACCTGCGGACCGCCCGTCAGATGGTGGCTTCTGCTGAAAGCAAAGACCCCAAACCCACCGAGCTACAGCGTACCTATATTAAATACAGTATCAACGATGAGACACGGCGGACAACCTTGTTTATTTCAGCCGCTACCGCATTGCTCGTCATGATAATCCTTTCGATAACGGCTTTTTATCAATCGCAAAAAGCTTCTGCCAACGAGAAACTTGCCCAGGAACAAAAACTGCTGGCACAAAATAACGAACAGCTTGCCAAAAAGAATGCCGAAACCGCTGAAAAAAATGCCGCCATTGCTGTGAAGAATCAGGAAGTTGCCGAGCAAAATCAATTGATCGCTGAAGCACAGCGCAGCGCGGCACGCGCCCAAATTTATCAATCGCGGACGGGCGGTTTGTATATCAGCACCCTGTTGGCGCTTGACTCCATGCGGCGTAGTCCATCGCAGGAAGCGGAGGATATCCTTCGCAAGAACATCTCGCTTCTGCCTGTGCCTGTTGCGCAAATGGAGCAGGACGATATCATCAACGCGCTGGAGATCAGCTCGAACGATGATGCTTTTGTCACTGCCAGTGCAGATGGAACGGTCTGCGTGTGGAATCTTCCAGATGGAAAAATGCGTTTTTGCGCAACCAGCCCCGAGGCTGTGGAAGATGCGGCTTTTAGTCCCGATGGGAAACTTATTGCAACCGGAGATACCTCTGGTGTGGTTATGATCCTTGATGCGCAAAGCGGCGAGATTCAGAATACCTATGAATATGGCGTCCCGATCTGGGATGTGAACATCAGCCCCGATGGGAAATCTCTGGCGGCCGCCCGTGACGATGGCCGTATCACATTCGTCTCGCTTGTGAATCGTAAATTTTCATTTGAGCTGATTACGTTTGGCGGCTTGTATGTGACCGCCTTCAGCCCCGATGGCACGTGGATCGCGGCGGGCAGCAATGAGGGCACCATCACATTTTGGAATTTGGGCAACGGCAAGGTTTTGAATGGGCCATCGCACCATGGTGAGGTTTTTGAAATTGCCTTCAGCCCCGATAGCAACCGACTTATTTCAGGCGGTTCTGATAGCGTGGCTTACATGACCCTTGTCAGCACGGGTGAGGAGTTGTTCAAGATCATCAATGAAGATTGGGTCGAAGACCTCACCTTCAGCCCCGATGGCAAATGGTTTGTTACGGTTTCCGATGACCAAAGAATCAGGGTATGGGACACCGCTACGGGCAAAGAAAAGCTGCGCATGTTGCAGGATAGTTTCCTCAGCAGTGTGGAGGTCAGCCCAGATGGTCAATGGCTTGCCACAACGGGATACGATAAAACAGTGCGGGTGTGGAATGCCGCCACGGGTGCGGAGATGTTTCAAATTCCGATCAACGCCAATGGCAACATGCTTGCATTTAGCAGGGATGGAAAATACCTGATCTCAGGCGACCAGGCTGGCGAGATCAATGTTTGGGATATTTCTGCATTGCCTGCCTCCAGTAGTTACCTCCAGATGGGTGCGCTGGCATCGAATGTTCAATACAGCCCATCTGGCGAATGGATGGTCGCTTCAGACGGGAACGAAGTCTGGTTGCTCACCAAGGAGCAACTCGCCGCCCAAAGCGGACTCTTGAAAGGCTCTCCGACCTTTGAAATCGATTCCCTCATTCAAGACCTCATTATCAGCCCTGATTCAAAATGGGTCGCTGTCACCACTGACGATGCCGAAGTGATCTTATATAACGTAGCTTCAAAATCGAAGAAATTGGTTACAGAATTTAATGATGTGCCATCCATCGTTTTTTCTGCAGATGGTTCCCAGTTGATCACGGGAGATTATGATGGTTCTGTGCAAGCCTGGGATACAGCGAGCGGTGCCCTGGTTGCAGATTTGTTTGATACCGATCAGAATGTTAATTTTCTGGCTATAAACGCCGGGCAGCTGGCTATTGGCTTGCAGGATCAAATCGTCATTCTGGATGCTGCTACTGGCGAAGCCATCTCCACGATCGAATCTCCAGGCGATCATCAATTACTGGCCTTTAGTGCAGATGGTTCCCTGCTTGCGGCAAACAACACCTCAGGTCAGGTTTATATCTGGCAAAAACAGGCGGGTGGTTTTGATTTACTTCAAAACATTCCAAGTGAACAGGCCGCATCCATGATCTTCAACCCAAAGGGTGACCGTCTCTTGATCGGTGCGCTGAACAATGTCTTTGTGCTCGATCCATTTACTGGCGGCGAGATCACACGGATTCGCCACAAAGATACCGTTAACAGCATGTCCTATTCCGTCGATGGAGTTACTCTGGCGACTTCATCCTTCAAGGCGATTCAATTTTGGGATATGCAAAAAATGTCACAGCTTCAGGGAGATGACCTGATCAAAGCGGCGTGTAACCGCCTCACCCAAAATTTTGACACTGCCCAATGGACCACCTTTTTTGGTGAGGAGCCTTATCAGGTGCTGTGTGAGAATTTGCCTGTGCCGTAGGTGAGTTTGTTTTTCTTGTTTTGACATAATTGTTCCTGCTGTATCTTTGTCACAATATGGGTTATTGTTTTTCAAATAGTCTATCAATCATATTGGATGAGGCCTTATTTTGCTGGATCTAAAGACTATTTTTGCTGGTTATATTCTTAGTAACGCAATATGTGCGGTTGTGATCGCATTGCTATGGCGGCAGAACCGCCGATCTTTGAATGGCCTGGGTTTCTGGCTGGCTGATTTTGTTTTGCAATTCACTGGTCTGGTATTGATCAGTTTGCGGGAAATACTGCCCGATTTTTTCCCCGTTATTGTGGCTAATACCATGGTGATCGGGGGGACGATCCTTTTGTATATTGGGCTGGTACGTTTTCTTGATACAAGACGTCCCCAGATCCATAACTATATTTTTCTTGCCCTGTTTGTCAGTTTGCAGGTTTATTTTCTGGAAATCCACCCAAGCCTGGAAGCGCGGAATATCAATCTTTCGGCGGGTTTGTTTTTCATTTGTATTCAATCTGCCTGGTTGATGCTGCGAGGTAAGAAAATTGTCAGCCCGCCTGAACGTGGGGTGGGGCTTATCTTTTTGGCATATTGTTTTGTGAGCATGGTCCGCATCATGACGTATGTTGTAGATTCTCCCGGAGAGAACTTTTTTGCCGAGGCCACTGCGTTTGATGCCATTTCCATCCTGACCTACCAGATGCTTTTTATTGCGCTCACTTTCAGTCTGGTTCTGATGGTGAACCAGAAACTGGCTGACGAAGCAGCTGCCAGCATGGATATGCTCCATAATTCCAGGGAGATCCTGCGCTTTAGCGAGGAAAAATTCTCGAAAGCCTTCCATGCCAGCCCGGATGCGATTCTTATATCACGTGCAAGTGATGGGAAGATCATCGAGGTTAATGAAGGCTTTTCCCGCATGTTGGGATATTCGCATGAAGAAGCGTTGACCAAACACAACTTGATGCTGCAATTGTGGGCCGACCCCAAAGACTGGGACAATGTGTTGGGTCTGATTCGAGAGAATGACCATGTCCATAATTGTGAGTATGGGTTTGTCACCCGCTCCGATCAAAAGTTATATTGTCTTTATTCAGGGGAATACATCAACCTCGGCGGGGAAACCTGTATTCTTTCAATTGTGCGTGATATTACCGAACGCAGGCTGGTTGAGGCGGAATTGCGGGAGAGCGAAATGAAATACCGCCTGCTTTTCGAGACGATGGCGCAGGGGGTGGTGTATCAGGATAAAGATGGACAGATCACCTTTGCCAATCCCGCGGCCGAAAAAATTCTCGGGTTGACGCTTGCCCAGATGCAGGGACGAGCTTCCATAGATTCACGCTGGAACGCCATTCATGAAGATGGGACACCCTTTCCGGGAGAAACGCATCCCGCCATGGTGGCTTTGCGGGATGGGGTGGCTGTGTTTAATGTCGTTATGGGTGTCTACAATCCGCAGACTGACGAACGTCACTGGATCAACATCAATGCTACTCCGGAATTCAAGCCAGGGGAACTTACCCCATATCAGGTCTATGCTACATTTGAAGATATTACCCAGCGCATGCTCGTGGAAGAGGAATTGCGAAAGACCAACGAATTGCTGCATTCTCAGCTTGATGAAATCCAGTCATTGCATGATGCCTTGCGGGAGCAGGCGTTGCGCGATCCTTTGACAGGACTGCATAACCGTCGTTACCTCAACGAAACCATGGGGCGTGAGATTGCCCGCGCCAAACGGGAAAAATATCCCATCAGCATCATGATCGTGGATGTGGATAATTTTAAACAATTCAACGATACGTATGGTCACAGCCTTGGCGATAAGGTGTTGGTGGCATTTGGGAAAGTTTTGCATGAGAATACCCGTGTTGGCGATATTGCCTGCCGCTATGGCGGAGATGAGTTTCTTGTCGTGATGCCAGGCGCAGACATAATGGGTGCCAGTCAGCGGGCTGAAGATATTCGTCAAAAATTTGCGGCTACTCCCGTTTATTATGGCGATAGCGAGATTTTTGCTACGATCTCGATTGGCCTATCCACTTATCCCCAACACGGCATTGACAGTTCCCTCTTTCGCTCGGCGGATGAGGCTCTCTATCATGCCAAGCACTCTGGACGTAATCGTATCTTTATCTGGTCTGAGAAAAAGATGTTTGGGTAAAC
>DAOQID010000103.1:6301-14592 GCA_035339375.1 Anaerolineales bacterium
ACAATATTTCAAGCTTATGGAGCGATTGTATGTTGGTGCGGGATCTGATGACCATTTATCCAGTTTCAATTTCCATCCATTCCGACCTGCGCAGGGCCGCAGAGATCGTCAGCCTGGCCGGGGCCAGTGATCTGATGGTGGTGGATACGGAACGTCGTTTTTTAGGTGTTTTATCCGAAGGCGATTTGATCCGCGCGATCATGCCAAATTTTGATGAAGTGCTGGAGGCAGGCGGGACACTTGATGATGCCTTCAATTTCTTTATCCGCAAGGGGAAAGACCTGGCTTCACGCCCGATCGAGCCATTGGTCATTAAGAACCCGATCGTGGTCAGCCCGACTGATGAAGCTGCACAAGTAGCCACTATTTTGATTCAAAAACAGATTCGCAGATTGCCTGTCGTGGATAATCAACTTCTGATAGGTACTGTTTCACGTGCTGATATTTGCCGCGCCGTGATTTACTCTGCGTAACATTTCGTCCCATTTAATATATGCTTCCTTCCCGATTGGCATTTGAGAATGCCGTTTCATTCAACCAAAAGCATGGACACGAAAACCTTGGTTTTGTCTCTGCTCAATGGGGATTCCTGCCCGTCAAGCCGCCATTGTTGGCCCTGCCTGATTATTTCAAGGCGTGGGATGTGATCGCCGCTGATCTACCTTCCTTGTTTCGCACACTTCAAGTGCGCCGTGCAGTAGATGCCTTGCCATATCTTAATGTGGATGAACATCACCTGCCTGCTGAGTATCTTTTGCGTGCATCTTCATTGGTCAGTATTCTGTTACATGCCTATGTCCGTGTGGAGGCTTCTGCGCCTGCCACACTTCCGAGCCATTTGATGCAGGCCTGGGAGGGGATTTCTCAACGCCTTGACCGCCCGGCTCCCATCCTTTCATACGTTGATTTGATTTTATATAACTGGAAATTGCGCGATCCACAGGCATCTCCTTTAATGCTGGTTGAAAATCTGGATTTGTTGTTTCCCACGGTCGGCAACGAAGAAGAACGAGTCTTTTATCTGACGCAATTGGAGATCGCTGCCGCCTGTGCTCCGCTTATGCTTGCAGTGATTCGTGCGCAGGAAGCTGCCAGCCGCGATGATGTGCCTGCTCTTGAGCGCGAATTGCACCTTATGTTGGATGTCTTCAGGCATGCCAGTGAATTTTCAGTCCATAAGATTGACCCAAATCCATACAGCCGCACGTATGTTGACCAGGTCGTTTGGGCAAAAACGGTCGCTCCCTTTGCTGTGCCATTCATAAAAGGACGGGTTGGTCCCAGCGGCACGGCTGCCCCCATCTTTATGTACATGGATGCTTTTTTCGGTCGCGAGTCTCATGCTTCTACATTGGGACGCGAAACAGAAAACCTGCTGACCTACTCCCCTTTGCATTGGCGTACATTGGTGGAAGCGGTTGGTAAATTCTCTGTAAGAAACTATATTGCCCGTTCAGGGAATCGGGCACTTCAGGGTCTGTTTGATACACTGCTTGAAGCATATGCAGGGGATAAAGGTTATCTGGGTACGCACCGTCTTAAGGCATATGGTTTTCTGGAAATTGCCTTTAAAGCAGGCCGCTCGCTCACCATTGGCGGATTCAAGGGATTATTTCGTGACAAAACCTGGAATCAGATCGACGATGAACTCGGACATGCACGTAATGAACGCTATCTTGGATTAACCCCTCATCTATACTCCCTTCATCTTGAAAATGGTGAGAGTTCGTTCCCTGTCTCAAGGAATTGGATCACTTCTTTAACCCTGGAAACGCGCAGCGATGAGATGCATTACCGCCCTGGCGATCGAATTAGCCTTTTGCCTGAGAATAGTCCCGAATTAATTGATCGCACCTTGAATGCTCTTCATGCCGTTGGCACTGAATCCATTCACCTCAGCCAGATGTGGCAGGCCCATCTTCAATTCCGCAGTGGATACTCCCATGAAACAAACAGCCTGCCATTAAGCGACCTGTTGCGTTTTGGGCAGATACGTCCTGTAAATCGTGCAACTGCCAAGGCGTTGTTTAAAATAACAGGCTCCAGTTTTCTGGGACGTATTCTTAATGCACGGATGGAGGATCAGTGGGAATTATGGGATTTGCTTCAGATGTTGGAAAGAGGCGGTTTTGATCCGCGGCAATTATGGAAGGCAGAGCCGTGGGAGCCCGAACATATCACACGACTGGTGAGGCCCGAATTACCGCGTCTGTATTCCATTGCTTCTTCGCCAGGTCTCAACAAAAAACTTGAGATCAGTGTTGCAGGGTTGGAATACGACTCTGTGGAAAGCCCTGTATCCAATCAACTTCCGCGGCAGGGTGTTGCCTCCAGTTTCCTGCGTCGGTTGGCCGAGCAGGCTGAGGGTCAAACCGAATTGACCGTGAGACTTAGTCCATCCGCACGTTTTCATTTGCCAGCGGATGCAGATCGCCCCATCGTTATGTTTGCAGGCGGTTCAGGGATTGCTCCATTTGCGGGTTTTCTACAAGAGCGCATGCAGTCCGATTTGTCACGTAACTGGCTGTATTTTGGTACACGTACCGAGGCGGAAATTCATCACCGTGACCTGTTGGAAAAACTGGCGGGGGCAGGCCGTTTGCATTTGCGTGTGGCGCTTTCCCGTGAGGACAAACAGATCTTTTTGCAAGATGGGCGTTTGGCGGCTCGTTCTGGTACTGCCTGTCATGTAGATTCTTTACTTGACCAGGATGCAGAGACCCTATGGAGTTTGCTTCGAAACTCCGATGAAGGCGGGGAACAAGCCTGTTTCTATATATGTGGACGTACAGGCTTTGCTGGAAGCATCATTTCTGCGCTGCGCAATGTGATTCGCCGTTTTGTAGACTCTGATTCAAAGGCAAATGATTTCTTTCGCCAACTGATGGCAGACCGTAGGATCATGCTCGATATATTTACGACCTATGGCGGGACGAGTGATCAGGCGGGTAGAGTTTTCGATATCTCGGATCTGGTTTTGCACAACAATGATTCAAATGGATATTGGATGGCCTTGAATGGCAAGGTTTACGACCTGAGTGAATTTGTACATTTGCACGCGGGTGGAAGGCGCATCCTTGCCAACAATGCAGGGATCGATGCCACCCGTGCCTACCAATCGGTTCAACATCACCTCAATAGTGATGTGGATGCGCAAACAGGAATGTATGAAATCGGCCGCATGCGGCGCCTGGATTTTGGAATGCGATGGGGGGTTGGGCTTGGCTTGCAGGGATTGGTCTTTTTTACCCTGGAAGAGGCGTTCACTTTTTGGGTCCGTTATTTATATCTGGTAACCGAAATGGAAAACGCCCTGATAAATGAATTCAGTTTCTTGGACCGTTCCACAACCCTGGGGGAAGATCCGCGAGAGTTTACGCCCCTTAAGGCGCATCTTGTGGCTGAAGCCCAAAAACGTTTTCTCGGCACTTTTCTTGATGGGATTCTTGGTGAAGACCTGAATGTCTTGTGGGCGATCACGGCAGGGCTTTGTGACCGCCGAAGTCATTACAACTGGATGCCGACTTCCATTCAAGATACAACGTTGAGCGCAAGTGCCCTCCATGCAAGGGCCAATTACCTGCAGACTTGGATCGATGAATGGCGGTCACAGGATGAAGAGGTTCACAAGACTCGTTTCGAGCAGGCGGTTACCCAATTAAGTTCAATCATTCGGGCTGAAAACCTGCGCTGTTTTCATGAAATCAAACTGGCTGTGCGGAATGGTGTGCAGGCCTTTGAAAGGCATGAAGCACTCGTGATCGAAAAGGATGGCGCTGGATTGATATCAACACTTCAGCAAATCCCCGTTATCGTCAGTTCGTATTACGAACGTTTGGGGGGAGAGATGCAAAAACTGGCGCAAGAATATGGGGTTCCCCTGAAATCCGTTGTAAATTCCGCACAGGTGGATTTTCAAGATCTCGGGCACGGCGCGCACATGGACGTAACTGCCAACCCTCGGATCGACACCGATGGCTGATTAGTTTTATCGAAGCCAAATATAACCTGTGCGCCTTCAAACCTAAAAATATAGTTGGGTTTATGCCGCATGCTTTGTCATAGCCTGCCAGGCGATCTCAAGATCCGTTTCTGTGGTGCGCCAGTTACTGAACGCGGCACGAATGGCGGGAGTCCCCATATATGTAGTAGGTGTCATAAATACACGCCCATCATCACGGAGGTTGGCCAGGAAAGTTTTGACTCTTTCTGTATCTACAGCATCGTGAAGTGTAAAACAAACCACATTCATCCGTACGGGGGCGAGCAGACGAAATTCCTTGCTGGCTGAAATTTTCATGCCAAGCTGCTCTGCCATTTCGCAATTGCGTTCGACGATATCACGATAGCCTTCCCTGCCATATGCCATCAAACTGAACCAGGCAGGCAGGGCGCGCATACGGCGGGAGTTTTCTGGGGAGAGGTGAATAAAATCCACGGGTTCGGCAATTGCACCGAGATAGGCTCCACTATTTTGGAAGACCGCAATTTGCAAGTCACGATGCTGGGTGAAGATCATGGCTGAGTCGTATGGCACATTGAGCCATTTGTGCGCATCAATGGTGATGCTATCCGCGTGTTCGATGCCCTTCAATAAATGTTCGAATTTTGGCGAGCAGGCGGCAAACCCACCAAAGGCCGCATCGACATGCAGCCAGAACTTGAATTTGGATTTCATTGCGGCGATCGCTTCAATGTCATCAAAATCTACAGTGTTGACCGTCCCTGCATTGGCAATGACGACGCAGGGCTCGCCGTTCAATTCTTCCAATGCTTTTCGCAACTCGATGACATCCACCGCTTCTCTGTTTTCGGGCAGTCTGGGGATGACTTTCAGGGAGTTTCGTCCCAGCCCAAGCATTCCCAATGCCTTGAACGAACTGGCATGTGCTTCACAACTCAGGATCCTCACCGGGGGAATCGCCTGCAAACCTTCCTGTGAAACCGATTTTCCATGTTGACGCCCGATCCATTCACGGGCGATGGCGAGACCAGCGAAATTGGACATCGTCGCGCCGGTGACAAATGTCCCTGAGAAAGAGGCGGGTAATCCAAACAACTCACGCAGCATGGAGATCGCCTCCACTTCAATATCCGGTGCCACAGAGTTCCCGGCATGGCTTAAGTTCAGGTCATAGACGGAGGTCAACCAATCACCAAGCAGGGAAGCAGGAGTTGTGCCGCCAGTGACCAGCCCCCAGAAACGGGGTCCATTGCTGGCAGGCATGTGATCTCCAAATCGTTCGAGAAACATTTGCAGTGTTTTCTCTGCGCCAATACCTTGAACGGAGATCTTGAGATTTTCTTTTTTGGAATACGCCGCTGCGGGAGGGCGTATGGCTAATTCGTGAAGATAATTTTCAGATGCTTGCCTTGTCTGCTCCAATAAAGAAGATAGGTTGTCGAGATCGTTCTTCAACTGATTGTTCATAAACACCTCTTTTTCATAGTATATCAACTGAATAATATTTATAAAATTCCGGGGGAGATTTTTCAATGTTGGCGCGTCTATGGGGTAGGAGAAAACCCAATGACCTTTCAATTTTCAATTACACAGTTCGAAAAAGTGAGAAGCTGACCATGATTCCACACGAAAACTCACCCGTGTACGCCGCAGGTGCAAAACTGGAGAATGCTTCCGCAGCCATGATCCTCCTGCACGGACGTGGCGCTTCCGCGCAGGATATTCTTTCACTTGCCTCCCATCTGGATTTCCCCGGGATTGCCTATCTTGCTCCTCAGGCAGAGGGGTTCATCTGGTATCCCAACCGACTGATTGCTCCTGTTGAATCGAATGAGCCGTATCTCTCTGCTGCCATTGCCAAAATAGACCGCTTGGTTAAGCAGGTTGAAGCCAGCGGCATTCCTGCAGAAAAGATCTTTATCGGTGGATTTTCGCAGGGAGCAAGCCTTTCAAGCGAATTTGTGATCCGTAACCCGCGTCCTTATGGAGGGTTGCTTGTTTTCAGCGGCGGCTACATTTGGCAGAGTGGAAAACCCCGGGAAACTTCAGGCGATTTGGGCGGGATGCCTGTCTTTATCGGCTGCTCAAATGTGGACCCGTTTATCCCGCTTGAACGTGTAAAAGAGACTTCTGCTTTGCTGGCATCCATGAATGCCAATGTCACTGAGCAGATCTATCCGAACATGGACCATACTATTATTGACGAGGAAATTGAATTGGCAAGACAATTGTTGGAAGGACGGTTGTAAACCGACCTTTCTTTACTTGAAAAACTGCGGCGGAATTCGTCGCAGTTTTGATTTTTGATCCAATATCTGGCAGAGCCAACAGAAATAAGCCAGAGAATACTTTCGATGCTCTTTAAATGATACACTTCGGGCCAAAAATATTCTGAGGTAAGCGAGGAATAATCACCATGCCTGAATTTGCTAAACGTATGGCTTATATGCAGTCCACAGCAGATGTGATCCGATACTTGTTTGAATCGATGACCGACCCGGACGTTATTTCTTTCGGTGGAGGCGCTCCTGCAGGGGAGGCATTGCCGGTAGAGTTGGTTCACGAGATCGCAAAAGAAGTGCTGGTCCGCGAAAAACGGGGAGTTCAGGCGCTTCAATATGGAAACCCGATAGGCATCCCAGATTTGCGGCAGGCTGTGATCGACCATTTGTTGCTCCCTAAAGGGTTACGGGTTGGCATGGAAAATGTCATGATCGTGGCGGGCGGAATGGAAACCATGAATTTGGTCAGTCAGTTGTATTTGGAGCCCGGTGATATCGTTCTGGTGGAATCGCCGACATTTCTTCAATCCATTCAGATATTCAAAATGTTCGAGGCCCGCTGCATCGCCTGCGAGACAGATGATCAAGGGTTGGTCATTGATGACGTGGAAACCAAGATCAAACAATATCATCCCAAGATGATTTATGTCGTTCCCACTTTTCAAAATCCCTCAGGGCGGACCACCAGTTTAGAGCGTCGGAAAGCATTGGCCCGTTTGGGGAGCCGTTATGATATTGTGGTTTTGGAGGATGATCCCTATTGCGAAATGAGGTATAGCGGGGAGGTGCTGCCGCCGATCAAATACTTTGACGAAACTGGAAACACGATCTTTGCGAATAGCCTTTCCAAGATATTTGCTCCGGGCACCCGTCTTGGCTATATTTTTGCGGATGCACCCATCATTAGGAAATTTTACGATGCGAAAACCGCCACCAATTCCCATACGAATGTGGTTACACAAATCCTGTGCGCCGAGTTCTTTAATCGCGGGTTGTTCGCGCCGCACTTGCAAGCCATCCGCAATATTCACCGTGAGCGCCGCGATGTAATGATGGATTGCATCAAGTCCATGCTGCCTGCAGAGGTGAGATCTATTTATCCGGATGGCGGTTTGTTCACATGGGTGGAACTGCCTGAACACGTGGATACCACCTCCATGCTGGAAGAAGCCAAACAGCATAAAGTGGCCTACATGCCAGGCAGGGAATTTTTTGTAGATGGGCAGCCCATCCGCAATAATTGTATGAGGGTCAGTTTTGGGGGTGTTCCCCCCGAGAAAATACGGCTTGGGATGGAACGTTTGGCTGAAGTGATCTGTTCGAAACTGTAGGATTTCAAAATAAAAACTTCCGAAGCCATTGGCTTCGGAAGTTTGCTTTTATACCAACATTCTGACTGGATTTTCCAGGAACTCGGCCATTTTCTGCATGAACTGTGCCGCTTCCGCTCCGTCGCTGACGCGGTGGTCAACGGAGATGGTGGCTTTCATGCGCGAGCCGATCTTGATCTCGCCATTCACGACTACGGGCGTTTCCTTGGCGGAGCCGATGGCAAGGATGGCAGCCTCGGGCGGGTTGACGATGGCGATGAATTCTTCCACGTCGTACATGCCGAGGTTGGAGGTGGAGAAGGTTGAGCCGTCCACATCTTCTGGCTTGACTTTCCCTTCGCGGGCGCGCCCAGCCATGGCTTTGATCTCGCCTGAGATCTGGCGCAGGGATTTGACATCCGCATCTTTCACGACGACGGTCATGAGTCCACCGGGGACGGTGACGGCTACGCTGACGTTGACGTGCCCGAACTGGATGATCTCGTTACCTTTGATGGTAGCGTTGAGGTTCGGGAACTGTCGCAAAGTGAGCGCTGCGGCTTTGATAATGAAGTCGTTGACAGAGACTTTTTCGTTATCGGGCAGGTACGCATTGACCTGCTTGCGCATGTCCATCAGCGCTTCCATCTTGTACTCGTGCGTGACGTAGAAGTGGGGGATGGTCTGCTTGGATTCGACGAGTCGGCGACCAATGGCTTGGCGTAGTTTGGTGGT
>DAOQID010000104.1:0-14418 GCA_035339375.1 Anaerolineales bacterium
TTGCATACGCAAGGCCTTTATCGTAAAATCCCATTAACCAAACCCAAAGGAGAATCTATGGCAACAAAGACAATCGATGAAACCCGCCCGATGACAGAAGAAGCAGACTTTCTGCAGATCAAGTCCATTGATCATGTTCATTTTTATGTCGGTAATGCCAAGCATGCCATGTATTACTGGTGGAAGGCCTTCGGCTTCAAACCCGTGGCCTACTCCGGTCTTGAAACGGGCAACCGCGAATTCGCTTCGTACGTGCTCGAATCAGGACAGGCGCGCATCGTCGTTTCGGCCCCCTACGGCCCATCCAGCCCGCTTGCATCGCATCACATGGTGCATGGTGACGGGGTCAAAGTCATTGCCATGGAAGTAGACGACGTGGAAAAAGCCTGGCAGGCCACCACCTCCCGCGGCGCAAAATCGGCCTGGGCCCCCCGCGAAGAAAAAGATGACCACGGCATCTACCGCACATCTTCAATTTATACCTACGGCGAAACCCTGCATACATTCGTAGACCGTGCCGACTACAAAGGCGTATTTGCCCCCACCTACCGCCCCATCAAAGACAAGGAAGCCCACTCCACGGGGCTGGCCGCCATTGACCACATCGTTGGCAACGTGCAGCTTGGCAAAATGAATCAGTGGGTCAATTTTTATCACCATGTCATGGGCTTTCGCCAGCTCATGCATTTCGACGACAAAGACATTTCCACTGAATATTCTGCACTGATGTCGAAGGTCATGCAAAATGGAAATGGGCGGGTCAAATTCCCGATCAACGAACCCGCTGAAGGCAAACGCAAGAGTCAGATCGAAGAATACCTCGATTATTACCTCACCCCCGGCGCACAGCACCTCGCCATCATCACAGGCGATATTCTCACCACCGTAGACCAACTCCGCAAAAACGGCGTGGAATTTTTACGCGTACCCGATACCTACTACGAAGCCCTCCCAGAGCGTGTCGGCTCGATCAAGGAAGATTACAAAACCATTCAGGAGCTCGGCATTCTGGTCGATAAGGACGATGAAGGCTACCTTCTGCAGATCTTCACCCGCCCCATTCAAGACCGCCCCACCATGTTCATCGAGATCATCCAAAGACACGGCGCACAGGGATTCGGCAAAGGGAACTTCAAAGCCCTGTTCGAATCACTTGAGCTGGAACAACAACGCCGCGGCAATTTGTAGCGACCTGTGACCAGTCGTCAGGCATTGACACTGATGACTGGTCACTTTTGTTTACTGACCAATTCACCCACATGATTTTCGCCACCTGCCGCACGCCTCACACCGCGCCGAGGCCTGCCCTCGTCTCGAATGACAGAATCTACCCGCTGCCCCTCGCAGATATGCATGCCGTCATCGCACTCGGAGCGGATAAAGCTGCCAGCCTCGCTTCACAGGAATCATTTGCACCTGCCGAAGTTCAATTCCTTGCACCCATTCAACCCGCCAGTCTGCGCGATGCCTACGCCTTCGAACAACATGTGAGAACCGCCAGCCAAAACCGCGGACGCGATGTACCGCAGGAGTGGTACAAATTCCCTGCTTTTTATTACACCAACCCGCGAACCATCTTTGGCCCCGACGAAGTGATTCCCAACCCGCACTACACTTCGGCAATGGATTTCGAACTGGAGATCGCCGTCATCATCGGCAAAAGCGGACGAGACATCAAACCTGAAGATGCCCCTGCACACATTTTTGGGTACACCATCTTCAACGATTGGTCCGCCCGCGATGTGCAGCGCGAAGAACTGCGGATCGGGCTTGGCCCAGCCAAGGGGAAAGACTTTGCCTCGTCTTTAGGACCAGTGATCGTGACGAGCGAAGCGCTTGCCGATCGGGCAGTTAATCGCCCGGGCGTGTATGATCTTATGATGACGGCAAAAATCAACGGCGGTGAAATGTCCCGCGCAAATTTAAAGGATATTTTCTGGTCTTTCGGCGAGATCATTGCAAGGGCCTCAGACACATGTGAATTACAGGCAGGCGATGTGGTCGGCTCAGGGACGGTTGGCACGGGTTGTCTTTTGGAATTGACGAAAGGCCAGGGGCCGTGGCTGAACGCAGGCGATGTGGTTGAATTGGAAATTGAAAAAATCGGAACGTTGAAGAACACCATTGGAACAAAACCAACCCCGTTGTTTTGAAAGGAGATTTACAAATTGGAACAGAACAAGATCATCACCGTCCGCCCAAAAGAGACCTTCATCTCAAAGCAGCAATTACCGAACTTTGAAGGCATCTCAACCCAAACCGCAGGAACCAAACATTTGTGCATGCACCTTGTCATCATCCCGCCTGGCGGGAGGGCCGTGGCGCATTATCACAATGGCTATGAGACCACCATCTACATCATCAAAGGACGGGCCGAAACCAGATACGGCGAAAAGCTCGAACATTCCAGCATCAACGAGGCAGGTGATTTTCTTTTCATTCCGCCCAACCTGCCGCATCAACCCATCAACCTGAGCGAAACCGAGGAAGTTGTGGCTGTGGTGGCGCGCAACGACCCCAACGAACAGGAAAGTGTCGTGGTTTATCAACCGCAGGATTCATAAACAAAAGAAACGGAGAAGCACATGCGCAATACGCACCCGCGTGATGAAGATACCTACACCAGCGATGTGTTTGAGGTGTTGTTCAATTATGAAGTCACCCGCTCAAGGCGGTATCCATCTCCGCTGGCCCTGCTTTATATTGAGATGGCACCCATCACACTCGACGCAGAATTACAGGCTCAGGCTCCCGCGGTTTTCGCCGCTGCGCTAAATTCGCATCTGCGTTCGGTGGATATCCCATCCACCTATGGCAGGGCCTACAGGGTTTTGTTGCCCAGTTCCAATGAACATGGCGCACGTGCCGTTTGCGAAAGATTGTTGTCGGTCTATCGAAACAAATTCGAGGTCGCCAATGGTTCCATTGCATTCTCGCTGCACATCGGTGCCACCGCCCACAATGGTGGGGCCGAGCTCTCCGCTGCAGAACTCATCCAAAAAGCCGAAGAAGCCTTGAAACAGGCAAAACTCAAAGGTCCCAACACCTACATGGTGATTTAGATTTTTTCGTCACCACTCAAGGAGATATTCATGCCTTTTTATCACAAGCTTGGCAAGATCCCGCATAAGCGTCACACCCAATTCAAAAAGGCCGATGGAAAGCTATATCGTGAAGAAGTGATGGGGTTGGAGGGATTTTCCTCCATTCAATCCATTCTCTATCACCACTTTCTTCCACCACGCGTGAAAATGACGGAGGACCTTGGCAGCGCCAAACCTGAATATGTGGACTTTGGCCCGATCCGTCACCGCGCCTTTAGAACGGATCAAACCCCGCTCGGGCCTGATCCTGTTTCGGCGAGGATTCCACTCCTCGGCAATAACGACGTCATCCTTGGCGTTTCACGCGCAAAAGACAGCATGGGGTATTTTTATCGCAACTCACAAGCCTATGAGACCTGGTGGGTACATGACGGCAGCGGCACGCTTAAAAGCCAATTTGGAAATCTGCCGTTTCGCAAAGGCGATTACATTGTCATTCCATTTGGGGTTACCTGGCAAATGCAACTAAATGAGGAATGTAAATTCTTCACCATCGAAAATCCAAGCCAGATCGAGCCGCCAAAACGCTACCGAAACAACTACGGTCAACTGCTCGAACATGCCCCCTATTGTGAACGGGATATCCGCCTGCCTGAAGAATTGGAGACCCACACCGAACGCGGCGATTTTGAAGTCCGCGTGAAAGTGCGCGACAGATTATCACGTCACATCCTTGATTTTCACCCTTTCGATGTCGTTGGCTGGGATGGTTATCTCTACCCGTGGATCTTCAACATTGAAGATTTCGAACCCATCACAGGGCGGCTGCACATGCCGCCACCCATCCACCAAACCTTTGACGCTCATAATTTTGTTGTGTGTTCATTCGTCCCCCGTCTCTTTGATTATCACCCCGAGGGCATCCCCGCTCCATACAATCATTCCAACATCCAATCGGATGAGGTGTTGTATTATGCCGAGGGAAATTTCATGAGCCGCAAGGGAATTGACCGCAGCGATATCAGCTTGCATCCGTTTGGGCTTCCGCATGGGCCGCAGCCAGGCATGACAGAAGCCAGCATCGGCAAAGTGGAAACGAAGGAACTCGCAGTGATGGTGGATACCTTCCACCCGCTGAATCTCACGAAACAGGCTGCTGCCATGGAAAAGCCCGAATACATGTCCACCTGGCTGGAAGGCGATGGAGAATAATGATGAATCTGAGCACAGCCCACATCAAGGATAAAAACTTTCGCAAGCTCTCGCAAAAAGTTGTAGCGGAGATGAAGCGGCTATCCATACCTGGTGTTGCCATTGGAGTTTGGCACAAAGGCAGGGAATTCTCTGACGGGTTTGGAATCACCAGTATTGAGAATCCGCTTCCAGTTACGTCAGATACGTTGTTTCAAGTCGGCTCCATCAGCAAAACCTTCACGGGCACCCTGATCATGCAGCTGGCGGAACAGGGCAAAGTCAACCTGGATGCCCCTGTGCGTACTTACCTCAAGGACTTGAAACTGAGCGACAAGGCGGTGGAAAAGCAGGTCACCGTACGTCATTTGCTTACCCACACAGGCGGCTGGGTCGGAGATTATTTCAACGACTTCGGCAACGGTGACGATGCGTTGGCTCGCATGGTAAAGGACATTGCGCACCTTCCGCAGGTGATGCCGCTCGGAGAAATCTGGTCGTACAACAATACAGGCTTCAACATTGCCTCACGCCTGATCGAAGTGTTGACGGGGAAGCCTTACGAGCAGGCCGCACAGGAAATGCTGCTCGACCCGTTGGGTTTGAAGATGAGTTTCTTTTTCCCAAGCGACCTGCTCATCACGCATCGTTTTGTGACGGGACATTACAACGAAAATAAAAAAACCTTTGTCTCACGCCCGTGGGCCATTGGGCGGGCGGGCAACGGTGTGGGTGGCGTGGTCAGCACGGTAAAAGATTTGCTGGCCTATGCGCGCTTTCACATGGGGAATGGCAGCCGCATCATCAAGCGCAAATCTTTGGAAGCCATGCGCATGCCGCAGATCAGTGCTGGTGGACGCGGCGAGATGGGGATCACATGGTTTATCAATCGTTCAGGTTCACTCACCCGATACAGCCACGGCGGTGCCACCAATGGACAGCAAGCCCTGTTCGTATTTATTCCCGAAAAGGACTTTGCGCTGGCTTTGCTCACCAACAACGATAATGGAGGAGTGCTGAACAACAACCTGTTGGGACTTGCGCTTGAGGTGTATTTTGGCATCAAGCCGAAACTTCCGAAACCGATCAAGGTCAGCACAAACGAATTGAAGGAATATGTCGGCTCGTATCGAATCGGCACAGAAGCGTTCGACCTGAAACTCAAGAATGGCGAACTTATCTTTCAGCACATTCCGCTGGGCGGATTTCCCACGCCCGATAGCCCGCCCGGACCTGCCATGCCACCCATGCGGGTTGCCTTCTACGAAAAAGATCAAACCCTGATGCTGGATGAGCCAATGAAAAACGGCATCGGCGATTTCATTCGCGACAAAAATGGACGCGTGCAATTCTTCCGCATCGGCGGACGCGCCCATAAAAAAATAAAGTAATGAGGAGCATTATGAAAAAATTCATGGGGTTGTGTCTTGTGGCGGGGATTTTCATTTCGGCTTGTTCGATGCCATCTGCCGCAGGACCTTCGGACTCAGAAATTTCCACTGCCGCAGCGTTGACCGTTCAGGCCGTCATCAACTCCACACCGCTTGCCAGCCCAACCGCGGCAGGTGGTCAGCAGTTAGACCCAGAGGCGGCAACACCGGTTGTGATCACACCCACGTTCTCCCAGCCAATGGCCAGTGTGGGAGATGTGATCAATTGCCGCAGCGGCCCAGGTACAAACTTTGAACGCGTCACCCAGATCCTGCCTACTGATTCAGTAAAGATCGTTGGTTTTTATCCGCCAAATTACTGGGTCGTCAACACCAAGGATGGTGATTGCTGGATCTCGGGGGAATTCACCACGCCTGTTGGAAGTTTTGCCGCAGTTCCCACGGTCACCGCACCGCCCACGCCTGAAGGCGGCGGCCCTGAAGCAGCCACCTTCCCCAAGAACGGATGGACGTTCTTTTGCTATGGTCCGGGCAAGGCCGATATCACACTCTCCTGGAATGACAACGCCGAAAATGAATCGGGATACCGAATCATCAGAGACGGAGAAAAGGTGGCCGAACTGGCCCCGAACACAAAATACTTTGCAGAAACGATCGATCTCAATTCTGGTGAAAGTGTGGCTTATCAAATTCAGGCCTACAACGAAGCAGGCAGTTCCGATAGCGCAACGGCAAATATCACCTGTCCCTAAATCTCCCATCATAAAAAATATGCCGACACTTTCGTGTCGGCATATTTTTTATTCTTCACCAAATTGCTCTTTCGCCTTTTTCGTCTGCTTACCGCGCTCATCTGTGGAGAGAATACGCTTGCGAATACGATAATTTTCAGGGGTCACTTCCAGCAATTCATCGTCGGCGAGATATTCGATCGCTTCATCGAGAGACATCTGTCGGGGTGGGGTGAGGCGGATTTCCATATCACCACCCGAAGCACGCATATTTGTCAAATGCTTCTTCTTGCAGACGTTTACAGAAAGGTCACCACCACGGGCGTTTTCACCCACAACCATACCTTCATACACTTCAACACCAGGGCCAACGAACAACTGTCCGCGCTCTTCAGCAGCTTTCAATGCATACGCCGTGGTTGAGCCCGCTTCCCAAGCCACAATGGAGCCTTTTGTTCTTGAAGAGATGGGGCCAGCCATTTCATCGTAGCCGCTGAAAATGGTGTGCATGACACCTTCTCCGCGGGTGGAAGTGAGGAATTGATAACGGAAGCCCAGCAAACCACGGGTGGGGACAACGTACACGATACGGGTCATACCCTGACCTGCGTCATGCATCTCCATCATTTTGCCTCTTCGGCTACCAAGCATTTCCACAACCACACCCACAGTTTCGTTGCTGGTCTCTACGTGTACTTCTTCATACGGCTCAAGCAAAACGCCGTCATCAGCTTTGTGATAGATCACTTCAGGGCGAGAGACCTGGAATTCGTATCCTTCGCGGCGCATGGTTTCGATGAGGATGCCAAGATGCAACTCTCCACGACCAGAAACGAGGAAATTCTCGGCCGATTCAGTATCTTCAACACGCAAGGAAACATTGGTACGCAGTTCGTCATACAAACGCTCACGCAATTTACGCGAAGTACTCCAGGTGCCTTCCCTGCCTGTGAAGGGCGAGGTGTTCACACCAAAAGTCATGCGAACCGTCGGCTCTTCCACTTTGATGGTTGGCAGAGCAACGGGGTTGGCAGGGTCGGCAAGGGTTTCACCAATTGCGATCCCTTCGAGGCCTGCCAGCGAAATGATATCGCCCGCCTTTACTTCATCAATTTCGATCTTGTTCAAACCTTTGAATGAGTAAAGGTAACGCGCGCTTTCAGGAAGGATGGAGCCATCCAATTTCATGCGGGCCAGTTTTTGGCCAGCTTTGATCGTACCTGCAAAGACACGGCCGATGGCAGTGACGCCGCGATAGTCGTCATATCCCAGCATGGTGACGAGCAACTGTAAAGGAGCATCCACATCCACCTTGGGTGCGGGGATATGCTTGAGAATCACATCGAACAGGGGTTTCAGATCAGGCCCGGGTTCAGGGGTAAGACCCGCTCTTCCTGCGGTGGCCTGGGCATAAACAACGGGAAAATCCGCCTGTTCCTCACTGGCGCCAAGTTCAATGAACAAGTCAAAGGTTTCATTGAGCACACGGGCAGGTTCCGCGTCTTTACGGTCTACTTTATTGATGACCACAACGGCCTTGTGGCCCAACTCGAGCGCCTTCTTCAACACAAAGCGGGTTTGGGGCATGGGGCCTTCTGCCGCATCTACAAGCAAAAGCACACCATCGACCATGTTCATTACGCGTTCAACTTCACCGCCAAAATCGGCATGTCCGGGCGTATCTACAATATTAACTTTGACTGTCTTGCCATTTTCATCGATCAATGAAATAGCTGTGTTCTTGGCAAGAATCGTAATGCCTCGTTCACGCTCAAGATCGTTCGAATCCATTACGCGTTCTTCAACATGCTGGTTCTCGCGGAATGTATGTGATTGTCCGAGCAATCCATCCACAAGGGTGGTTTTGCCGTGGTCAACGTGGGCAATGATGGCGATGTTACGGATGTCAGTTCGTTCGATAAGCATAGGGTCTCTTTAATCTTTTGGGCGTTGTTTTATGAAAGGCCGTAAGACACACAAAAACCCCCGACGGGGAGGCCGAGGGCTTGAAATCAGTGGTTCGGCGTGCTGGTGTGTATATTATCAGATTGTGATGTTTTTGGGTAGGGCGAGGCAGATTCCTGTCATTTCTGGGCAGATACCCATCCAGAACAAAGCGTTTAATATTCTAATTAACTTGAAACGCACGGAACTGGCATTTACCCAGTAAAATTGGCCTACTTATGGGAAATCCATACTACATCACGCATATCATCATCCTGCTGATTAGCAGTACGATCGGGATTCTTTTGCTGCTTCGGGTTTGGAGCCTCCGCTCCCTGCCTGGCGCTCATGGCCTGATCTTAACCATTTTATGCGTGGTGGAATGGTCTTTAGCGTACGCGATGGAAATTGTGCGCCTAGACCTGACCGAAAAGGTCCTTTGGGGCAAGCTGCAATATTTTGGAATTTCCTACGCCGCACTCGGCATGTTCATTTTTGCAGTCAATTACAGCGGACATGGGGCACGGCTTACTTCAACCCGAAAAGCTTCGTTGGCGCTACTTGCAAGCCTTGGGTTTATTGCCGCCCTCACCAATGACCGTCATCACTTGATCTGGAATCAAATCCAGTTCACCAACAATATTCCCTTTGGCCCTCTGGAATTAAGCCATGGGGTATTGTTCTTTGTTGTGGTCGCCTTTCAATATGCTTTGCTGCTGGCTGTCACAGGGATATTTTTACAGATCGCAATACATGGGCAAAGCCTTTATCGAGCACAGTCTAAAATAATGCTTGTTGGCATGTCATTTCCGTGGCTGGCAAACCTTATTTATGTAACCGGGTGGAATCCATACAAAGGGGTGGACTTCACTCCCATCGCCCTTACCTTCTCAGCCATTGCATTTTCCATCAGTTTCCTCCGCTATCGGTTCATGGACCTTCTACCCGTTGCACACGATTCTGTGTTTAATGCCATGAAAGACGGGGTCATTGTACTGGACTCCAAAGACCGTATCGCAGATATTAATCCGATGGGAAGTTTCATTTTCCAAAATCGTGGAAACTTATTGGGGAATGAAATCAGGGTGCTATTCCCAGATTGGAACAACTGGATAAGCCCGGGACACCACGATGAAATCCACCAGGAACTTTGCCTGGACTATAACGGTGAAACCGCAACCTTTAAGTTGCGAATCACACCGATCCTCGAACAACAAGGTGAGCATAACGGGAATATTATTATCCTCAGCAATATTACCGAACAAAAAAGGTTCCAGGAACAGATCATGGAGGCCAGCCGCCTTAAGAGTCAGTTACTCGCCAACCTTGGCCACGACCTGCGCTCACCGCTTGGTGCAATCATCGGATATGCTGAAATGTTAGAAGATGGTTCTTTTGGCCCGATGAGCAACGAACAAGTGAAAGCCACCGCTGAAATCCTCGATGGCGCAAATCAACTGCTGTCTTTTATCAACAATCTTGTCGGTCAGGCTCAAATTGAAACAGGCAAAGTCATCTTACGGGAATATCCTTTCAACGTGGAAGAAGTCATTGGACCGCTTCTTTCCACATTGAATTTCCATGCTCACAAAAAAGGACTTATCCTCATTCAATTCGTCGACCCTGATCTTCCCAAAAAACTTGTCGGTGACCAATTCTGGTTGAGACAGATCGTCATGAACCTGGTACACAATGCAGTCAAATTTACAGATCAAGGTTCTGTGACCGTCCGCTTTATCGTACAAGGTGAAGATCAATGGGCCATACAGGTATCGGATACAGGCATCGGAATCCCCCCGGAGGCGCAAAAGCGTGTCTTTCAAGCCTTCGAACAAATCAACAGCATGGAAAACGCAAAACAAAGCGGGTTTGGATTGGGACTTTCCATTGTTGCAAAATTAACATCCCTCATGAATGGAAAGATCGAATTGAAGAGTGAAGCAGGCACTGGAAGCACATTCACTGTCATCCTTCCGCTTAAAGAAGCCGTGGAACAGGAAGGCCCGACAATGTTCGTCCGTTAGTTCTACAGCCTTCCCGCCTTGCCAGCTTTTTTCAGGTCACGATAATTCCACCACACCTGCCAGATACGAATTGCGGCTTCCAATTGGATCTTAATTGACATTTTCGATTTTCCCCAGCGTCGGTCGGCAAAATAAATGGGGGCTTCACCGATCTTAAACTCAAGACAATGTGCAAGATAGGCCATCTCCACCAGAAATACATATCCACTGGAATGAATCCGTTCAAACGGGACTTGTTGCAGGGTCTCACGCCGCCACATACGATACCCGGTTGTGACATCATGCAAAGGCAATCCCAGAATCGTGCGTGCGTAATAATTTCCAAAAGCCGACAGGCTCCGCCGCCATAACGGCCAGCGCTCATCCACTGAACCACCCTTTACATAACGAGACCCAAGAACAATATCATTGTCTGTTAAGAGGTTTGCCATATCCAAAAGCGCCGACGGGTCATGCGAAAAGTCCGCATCCATTTGAACGATGGCGTCTACGCTACTGTCCATTACTTTTTGGAAGCCATTTAAATAGGCGGAACGCAACCCCATCTTACCAGGGCGATGCAGCACATCAACACGGCCGGGATATTTCACAACCAATTCATCAGCGATACGACCTGTTCCATCAGGGCTGTTATCATCCACGACCAACAAGTTGATATCAAGTGGTAGGGAAAATAAAGCGGAGACCAGTTTGGGCAGGTTCTCCGCTTCGTTATACGTAGGTGTTACAACTGTAATACGCAAACAAACTCCTATTTCTTTAACCGAACAAGCTCCGCTTTGATTTGACCCACATCTGAGAATCTATCCTTTAATGAAGCGATCTCAGCCAATTTGACCCCAAGCCTGTTCCTGCTATTCACCATTTGTTCACGGTCTTTGATCGGGTAGAAATATTCCACCGACTGTTCAAGGCGGGCTCGCAGCTTTTCACTTAAGGCTGCCAAATTTGAAGGCGGAATAACCAAAATAAAATCAGTTGTACTAAGATGGCCCAGGAAATCCTCGGGGCGGCTCGTTTCCCGCATTGTGTTTACGATCATCAAGCTGATTGCACGCAACACATCATCAGAGGCAACAAACCCATATGCTTCACGGAAAGAATCCATGTTATCAATTGAAACAAAGAGGACGGCAACCCCGTCTTTTCCAATCACTTCCGAGAGTTTTTCATCCACCAATGCACCTTCAGGCAGGCCAGTCACTGGGTTGGTCAAAGAACCCTGGCTGACACGCTTAAGCGCATTGCGTACGCGCAAGCGCAATTCCTGTACATCGAAAGGCTTGGTGATGTAATCATCTGCACCGATTTCCAACCCTTGCAGGCGGTCAGAGCGGTCTCGTTTTTCTGTGAGGAAAATAATGGGGACTTCAGAGGTGCGGCGGTCATTCCGAAGGCGACGGGCTACTTCATAACCGTCAATGTCCGGGAGACGAATATCTAGAATAACAAGATCTGGGTGAATGGTTTGACAGGAGCGAACCCCATCCTCACCCCAGTTAACAGTAAAAACATCATAGCCTTGTACGCGAAAATAGGCGTTCAGCATTTCAGCCACGTCAAGGTCGTCTTCAATGATGAGAATTTTGGACTTAATGTCTGCCACGCCAAACCTGCACTTGAGTTATGAAATCGGCTCTTTTTGGACAATGAATTCACAAACAGAGTCACCAATGGCAACACATTTGGATTCATTGACGCGGAATTCATTTCCGCCAGAAACCCATTTGAGGCTTTCCTGCAACAAACCTGCTGCAATGAAACAGACGGGTTTATCTGCTCCGGTACGGCCCCAACAACAAGGACACTTATGAATGGTCCATATCCACTCAGTATCCTTTTCTTCCACTGTTGTTTGCTGGTCACTCAATTGGCTGAAAATCTTTGCAAAGGCGGGAAGACCAATTCTCAGTTTGGATTGAAGCGGAAGTACTACAAAGGCCAAATCTGCAGCACCAGCCAATGCACCAAAATTCCGCAAAGCATCTGAGAATGTAGCACGCCCTGCACGAAGGGCTAAACCGCGTCCGCCGCGTGGACCGTACATTTCTTCCAAGGCGGAGCCGATTGCAGAAAGTTCAGCAAAGTCAAACCCCTTGTCCAGATTATCCGGAGGGTAGTTTTCAATATAATTATTCAAACCTGCCAAATTCAAAATGGCATTTAAGCCATTTTTACCCATCACCTCTTCCAAAGATTTGATGGTGATCATACCGAACTTATTGGGATAAAATAAACCGCTTTTTTGCAGGGGGGCCATAACTACTCCACTAGATCAACTTCGCCAGATCTTCGGCGGCGCGTCGCATATCAAGGAAGATCAGGCCAAGCTTGGCCTGTTCGCGTGCCAGTGCAGTGAGTACAGCTTCATCACCGACAGACATCAAAACAACATACCCCTTCAAGCCTTTGATGTAAACCTGCTCGAGGGAGCCACGTCCTAATTCACTTGCAATACGCTCACCCAATGAAAGCATGGCCGCAGACATGGCTGAAACACGATCTTCTTCTACGCCTTGCGGAAGGGCAGATGCAATGCTCAAACCATCAACACTTACAACTGCCGATGCTTCAATATCGGGTGACGAAGCCTGCAACTCACGCAGGCGATCAACCATTTGTTGTGAACGATTTTTGGACAACCAGCCCTCCTGTGGGGATGCGAACATCCATTTTGAAAGGATGCAAGCTTCTTTATAATAGTTGTACTATTTTAGAACATGGGATGCATTGTGTCAAGTTCGGCAACTTCTATTCTTACAAAACAGCAAACTACACATGCTATAATTTCCCGCCATGAAAAGAATCACTACAATCCTTTTTATAGCATCTCTTTTCCTCGCAACAACACAATCTGTTCATGCGCACAAACAAACGCCCCCCTCAGAACCCGAAAGTGGTGGGGTTGTTTGTGAACCCGCCGCCTATCTCGTTCCCCCAGATGACTGCCTCCCCATTGGACCTTCAACCTACTTAACCAACCTTGCCCACCTTGGAATTACCTTCCCTCCCAGACCACTCCCCGCTTCAAAACCTGACCTGAGCCTGACTCAGTTACCTTATTTTTATTTCCACCTCGACAAAGACTATGTACCAGTTTATGGAGCCCCAGGCGAAAAAGGTCCCGGCGGGCAACAATTTCCACCTGGTTTTGTATATGTCTCCTACATTGACCGTGTGGAACAAAGTGGCGTTTATTACCTCATGCCCAACGGCGGCTGGATTCCCGGGAAAGGCTCACGCGTTGGCGAAATATCGAATTTTCAAGGCTTGATCTTTTCTTCCACACCTAAAAACTCTTTTGGCTGGGCATTTGAAATGTTACCTGTCATGAAATCGCCCGGCTACAATGCAGCCCAAACAGGCAAACAAATCCAACCCTTTGAAGTTGTGATAGTTTATGATGTCCAAACCATGGATAATGAGGAATGGTACATGATCGGACCAGATCAATGGCTGGAAGGTCGGAAGGTGGCCCGCGTCATCGTCAACACCACAATTCCGCAGGGCGTCACATCAAATCGCTGGATCGATGTTGATCTTGCTGAACAAACTCTGGCAGTATACGAAAACAACCGACTCATCTTTGCCACCGTCATCGCCAGCGGACTTGACCCATTCTGGACACGCCCCGGTCTTTTTCAAATATTTGAAAAAAAAGAAACAGAAACCATGCGAAACAATGACATGGCAGATTTCTATTACCTCGACAACGTTCCATGGACCATGTACTTTGATGGAGCGCGAGCACTTCATGGCGCTTACTGGCGCACCCGTTTTGGATACCCACAGTCACATGGGTGTGTCAATTTATCCGTTGGCGATTCACATTGGTTATTCAATTGGGCAGTTGTTGGAGATTGGGTCTACATTCATGACCGTACCGGACAGACCCCTACAGATCCTGCACTTTACACTGGCGGAGCGTATTGACATCAAAATACCATCATGGTAAACTATCGCCCGCTTAGCTAATTGGTCCCGTGGTGTAGCGGCCTAACATGCGGCCCTGTCAAGGCCGAGATCGCGGGTTCGAATCCCGTCGGGACCGCCTTATTGAAGGCAAATGCTGTATTCACAGCAACAAAAAGAC
>DAOQID010000105.1:0-14373 GCA_035339375.1 Anaerolineales bacterium
CAACCTGCAACCTTCAACCCACTAACATTCCGAAAACCCACAGGCGTAGCACTTGCGGCAGCCTTCTTCATTTACCACCGCCGCTTCACCGCATTCGGGACAAATGTCGCCGATCTTCATGGTGTGGGCTTGTGGTTCTTCGTGGTGACCGTTGCCGTTTCCGTTCGTTTTCACTTCTTCCACGGGGGCGCCGTCTTTTTCACGCAGATATTGGTCGAGCACCTGACCGATGCCATCGGGTAACGAGCGCACGCGGTTGATGCCAAAGCCGAGCGAACGTCCGCCGCCGATGCCGATGAGTTGGACAACGATCTCGCGCATTCGGTCCACGGGTGCGATGGGGGAGGCCATGCGCAAAATGTAGGAGATCAATCTGCCGATGGCTTCAGAGACTGCGGCGATCTCGGAGCCAGCCTTGGCCGTGTTGACAAAGGCCTCGAAGGGCTGGGTTCCGCCGTTCTCGTTGATGGTGATGAATGCCTTGCCCACAGGCGTTTCGATGTTGTAGGTCTTGCCAGTCAATGCCTTGGGGCGCGGCTTCTTGGTGCCATGCCAAATGGTAGGAGCTGCCTGTTGTACAGGAGCCCCCTGCGGGGATGATACAGTTTTCGGTTCGGCAGAAGCGGGTGCTTTCTTATCCGCAGTGGCTTTGGTTTCCAGAACCACCTTGTCGCGTGAACCAGTCACGTACACGGTAATTCCCTTACAGCCGAGTTCCCAGGCCGTCATGTAGGCCTTGGCCACATCCTCTTCGGTGGCATTCTCGTGGAAGTTGACGGTCTTCGAAAGTGAATTATCCACGAAGGCTTGCAGCGCGCCTTGCATGCGCACATGTTCTTCGGCGGTGATATCGCCCGAAACCACAAAGGTATCGCGCACGGCTTGTGGAATTTCACTGATGTTCTGGCAGGTGCCTTCGTTCATCACCTGCTCCACGATCTCCTGTCGTTTCTCTTCACCGAGGCCGAGTTTCTTCAACGCCTCATCGAAGCGCGGACTGGCGTAGGTCAGTTTCAAATCCTTGCCGTTGTCGTTCACGTGGCGGATGTAAGCCAGCGCGAAAACGGGTTCACAGCCATAGCCTTCGCAGCCAGCCACTGTGGCGATGGTTCCCGTGGGGGCGACGGTGGTCTGCGCAGCATTGCGGATGCCATGTTGTTTGATGCCGCTGACGATCGCATCCCACTTAACCTCGGGCCTGCCCCAGTTATGCTGATAGTCCACCAGCGATTTGGGCGCGTGCCACTTCATGTCATCCATATCGTAAATGGAACCTTCGATGGCGGGGAAAGGTCCGCGCTCTTCCGCAAGTTCCACGCTGGTCTTCATCGCATGGAAGCGCACGAACTCCATCACCTGCGCGCCGAATTCCTGGCCTTCCTTCGAGCCATAGCGGACTCCCGCATGGTACATCAGGTCAGCAAGACCCATGATGCCCAAACCGATGCGGCGTGCGCGATGCGCGGCTTCTTTCAACTGCGGCACAGCGGGTACATAGGCATTTGCTTCCACCACATCATCAAGGAAGCGTGTGGCCGTCACAACCGACTGGCGCAGGGTTTCCCAATCCACCGAGCCATCGGGCCCGCAGTGTTCATTCAAATTCACAGAACCCAAACAGCAGTTCTCGTACGGTCCAAGCCATTGTTCGCCGCAGGGATTTGTTGCCTCAAGCGGGTACAAGTGCGGAACAGGATTTCCGCGATTGGCGGCATCGAGGAACAACACGCCAGGTTCACCGTTGTGATGCGCCTGCTTGACGATCTTGTTATACAGTTCGCGGGCATTCACTTTCCTGTAAGTGTGAATGGTGATGCCAGCCGC
Organism: Anaerolineales bacterium; assembly: GCA_035339375.1. Lineage (GTDB taxonomy): Bacteria > Chloroflexota > Anaerolineae > Anaerolineales > Villigracilaceae > Villigracilis. The sequence continues at coordinate 1,825 of DAOQID010000105.1, forward strand.
TTCCGCCTGTTCGAGCGTGCCGCTGAATCCCTTTTGTTTCATTTCGCCGAGGTCAGGGAAGCGCAATGGCCATTCTGCATCATCTTTCACGGCTTGCATGAAGGCATCGGTAATGCCCACAGATATGTTGAAGTTGGTGATGGAGTTTTCGTTGATCTTGCAGGTGACAAAATCTTCCACATCGGGATGGTCCACACGCAGCACCGCCATGTTTGCACCGCGGCGGGTTCCACCTTGGGCGATCTCACCGAAGGCATGGTCATACACACGCAGGAAGCCCACAGGGCCTGTTGCCTGCCCAGCCGAGGTCTGCACGAGCGCACCCTTCGGGCGCAGACGCGAGAACGAGAAGCCATTTCCGCCGCCCGTTTGTTGGATGAGAGCCGCATCGCGCAGGGTCTGGAAGATACCCGCACCGTCACGGCCCATGTCGTCGGTAATGGGGAGCACGAAACAGGCGGCCAACTGTCCAAGCGGAGTTCCCGCACCGGTAAAAGTGGGAGAGTTCGGGAAAAACTTCTTGCTTGAAAGCAGGTGGTAATACTCAACGGTGCGCTGGGCTACATCAGCGCCCCATTGTTCTTCGACCTTTGCCACATGGTGAGCCACACGCCAGAACATCTCTTCGACATTCTCAGCGGGTTTGCCGTCATCGCCGCGGCGTACGTAACGTTTCATCAACACCTGGCGGGCGTTGTCTGTCAGAGATGCCTTGGGGAGGCCCTTTGCCATGGCTGGCGTGGGCAGAAGACCGTTCTTGACTTTGGGTTCAGCGGATTTTGCAACCATTTTTTACTCTCCTGATAAATTATTTTCGTAGTGCAGACTTTAGTCTGCATTTGTTTTGATCTGCATTTACTGAAATTTGTACTTATATTGATTATTAAGCCTGCGCTCCATAGTTGGATATAAAAACGACAAAGACATTCCCCCCTTGGAAGGGGAGCCCTTGTCGTTGTTTTAATCTTCGAGCAACTGGTCGATCTCTGTGCGAATGGACTGAAGGTCGTCCAGACCCAGGTACACAATGGCGTAGCGGATGTAGGCGATTTGGTCCACTTCCTTGAGGGTGGTCATCACAAGGTCACCCACCACGCGGGAGGAAACTTCAGCCTTGCCCATTTTCTGGAGTTGTGTCTCCACCTGGCCGATCATACGCTCAATATCCGCTGCTGAAACGGGGCGTTTTGCGCACGAAATGCGGATTCCCCGCGCCAATTTCTCGCGGTCAAATTCCTCACGTCCACCATCCTGTTTGATGATGAGCGGCGTGGCTAAAATGGGGCGTTCGTAACTGCTGAAGCGCTGACGGCATTTCAAACACTCACGGCGGCGGCGGATTCCCCCGTGGCTATCGTGGGAGGTATCGAGCACCTTCGAGTCATGGTGTTTGCAATACGGACAACGCATTAAATCTCTCCATAAATAGAACAAATGTTAGAGCCAAATATGGGCGTTTATGCTCTGCATCCCCGTATATATGGCTAAAGTGTTCGGCATTTTAGCACCAACCCCACCCATATGCAAGAGGACAACATGGTGACAGTTTCCTTAAAATATTGCACAGCCAAAAAATTTAACGTTCATAAATCTGTTTCGACATGGATTTTCAAATTCTTATCGTGGGCAACATCGTTTTGAACGATATCAAAAAATCAGATCCACACCCTCCTTGCGTAGGGTGAGTGATATGGATTGAAAAGTTATAATCGTTCAATGATGCGAATCCGTTTACGCCTGCCTGTCTTTGCCGCGTTGATCACGGTGTTTCTCATCGCGCAGCTTGTGCAGCCATCACAAACATGGATGTTCCTGCTGACTGTGTTTAGCGGCATATTCATCAGCGCGTATCTTTGGACGCGTTCGCTTGGCATGAGTCTGCAATTGCGGCGTGAGACTCGTTTGGGGTGGATTCAGGTCGGAGGTCAGATCGAAGAACGCATCACCTTATCCAATACATCTGTTTTGCCTGCCGCATGGATTCAATTCAAAGATCATTCCACACTTCCAGAATTTCATGCCTCACGCTCCACCAGCATCAGCGCAGGTTTTTTCGATCAATGGATCGTGACCGCCGACAGCAACCAGCGTGGACTTTTTTATCTGGGTGATGCCGATATCGTGACGGGCGATCCCTTTGGAATATTTGAAGCCACCATCCACGCCTCAGAGCGGACCTCGATCCTGGTTCTGCCCCAAGTGCTGACTCTCCCCGAATTCTTGATCCTGCCATCTGGTTCCTTTGGCGATGGTCAGCCGCGGCGCAATGCACCTGAACAAACCATCCATGCATCCACCGTGCGCGAATATGTTCATGGCGACAGTGTCCGCATGATCCATTGGCCCACCACCGCGCGGACAAATAAAGTCTTCGTCCGTTTGATGGAAAGCGCCCCCGCAGGGGATTGGTGGATTTTGCTCGACCTCGATAAAAAAAATCTCTTCGGCACAAGTTGGGATTCCATTGAAGAGCAAAGCGTAATGCTGGCCGCATCCCTTGCCAGCAGAGGATTGCGCGACCGCAAAGCCGTCGGCCTTGTCACCAACAGCAAAGACCCCGCGTGGATCCATCCGCAAAAAGGAGAAGGCCAACGATGGGAAATTTTGCAATCGTTGGCGCTGGCTCAGCCCGCTGAACTCACCCTCACCCAAACCCTCGAGCGTATTCAACCTTTGCTTGGGCGGCGGCACAGCCTCATCATTGTGACGGCTTCGCCCAAGCCCGACTGGTTGAAATCGCTCCCGCCGTTGATCAAAAGCGGAATTGTCCCCACCGTTTTCTTGTTCGATGCCGCTACATTTGGCGGAAACGAATCTCCTGCATCGGTTGCCGCCAATCTCGACGGGCTGGGAATCAAATATCACCTCATCTCGCATGGGTTGCTGGAACCGCCCAAAGTGCTTCCCCGCCAGCAGGGCGGCTGGAAATGGCGTTCCACTCCCACTGGTGAGATCGTGCCGATACGAAGTTGATCCATGCGCATGAAAATTTTTTCACTGCGTTCCTTCCTGACCTGGCTCATTTTGCTCCTTGCAATGGGCGCTCTGACCGCAGGCCTGAAGGATGGCATTCTTGATGTGCAGGATGCGGCTTTCTTTTCTGTGGCCGCGTTCACAGTGACACTCGCTTTTTTGATCGGCTTCGGTACATCTTCCCCGCGCCGTGCATGGAGCATCGTACTCGTAAGCGGTGTTTTATTTGCGGTCATCGAAAGCGCACGGTTGATGGAGCCGTTCAAGCTCATCATCCGTGCAATACCGCCTTTTGAACGTGACTTGCTGCTTTGGTTCATCGAAAGAGATTCACCCGAAGCCATCTTTCCAGATGCGTCCATTTTTTTGATCCAGTTCACCGAGTTGGTGCGGCGTGCAGATACCTTTTTTACGCTGATCTTCAATGCCGCGCTTGCCCGCCCAATGGTGCGCGAATTCATTTGGGATATGCCAATCCTATTTTGCGCGGCCTGGGCAGGTTGGAAAACCAGCCGCTCCAACCAGGCCTTGCTGGCGCTTGTGCCTGCACTGGTTTTGCAAACGTTTATTTTGGAATACACAGGCAAAGACCTGTTCCCGCTTCAACTTGGTATCTTTACCCTGCTCATGCTCATCGGGGTCAATCACAACTGGAGCACTGCTAGTGGCAATGGGAAAGCCGCGCGCGAAACTTATTCAGCCATTTTGATCCTGTCCATTGCATTGACGATGGGGTCGGGGTTTGTGCCGTCCATTTCGATCAGTGAGGCAGCCAAAAAGCTCACACGCAAAGATGATATTGGCAAAGCCCTCGGTCTGGATAAGGAATCTGTGCAGGCTTATGTCATCTCTGGTCTTTCTGGGTTGCCGCGTCAGCATCTCATCGGCATGAGTCCTACGCTGGCTGAAACGGTCATGTTCACTGTGCAAACGGGCGAACTTCCTCCCACCGAAAATTCGATCATCGCACAGGCAATTCCGCGCCATTATTGGCGCTGGCTGACCTACGATGTGTACAACGGTCAGGGCTGGTCCACTTCTGAAGTGAGCAGCGTAACTTATTCAGCAGGTGAAACGATCTTGAGGGAGGGCGCGTCGTTTCAGACCATGCATCAACAGGTGAAAAAATCTTTCAGCGAAGATAACCGTCTGTATTGGGCGGGGCAGCTTGGTGGTGTGGATCAACCTGTCAGCGTGAATTGGCGCGATCCGCTTTCAGAGGCGGATATGCTTGGGGGCACCACGCAGGCCCAAATTTATAGTGCGGATTCGCTGCTCGTCATCGTCAGTGCGGATGAATTGCGCGCATCTCCTGCCGTCCCGATAGCTGGTCCTCAGGAAAAATATTTGTCCCTCCCCGTAACAGTGCCGCAGCGCGTGCATGCCCTTGCCGAGTCTTTGACCGCCGATTTCAATAACCCGTACGATAAAGCCAAAGCCATCGAAAGATATGTGCGTACCTATCCATATTCACTTGATGTGACCCCGCCTGCACCGAATCAGGATGTGGCCGATTATTTTCTCTTCGATCTGAAAAAGGGATATTGCGATTACTACGCCACGGCCATGGTGGTGCTGGCCCGTTCGGTGGGGCTGCCTGCGCGGTTGGTGGTTGGGTATGCCAATGGCATTTACAACGCGAGAAGCGCACAGTACACCATCCGTGAGGCAGATGCGCACAGTTGGGTGGAAATTTATTTTACAGGGGTCGGCTGGGTGGAATTCGAGCCGACAGCAGGCCAGTTGGAGCTAAACCTGCCTGACGATCTTTCAGAGGCTGAGACGTTGCCTCCACCAGTTTTCCCTGAGCCTGTCAGCAGATTAAGAGATTTCGACAAGCAGGGATTTTTCCCTGAACGCAATCTTCTGCCCCCGATTCTTGCGGCGGTGTTGAGCGTGTTGTTTGTTGGAATATGGTTTTTGTATGTGCAGGGTTTGCTGCGTCGGCACGAAACCATTGGCTCGATCTATGAATATGTATATCAGCACGGCAGGAAAATTTATGATGCCTCTCCTGCCAATGAAACCCCGACGGTATTTGCGCAAAAACTGGCGGCACGGCTAAAAAGCGGCAATGAGTGGATCGCTCCTGCGCCTGATGAGGTCCGCTTTCTGACGGCGCTGTATTTGCAGGAAACATACAGCGCTCATCCCGTCTCGCAGGATGAGCGCCGTGAAGCGATCAAGGTGTGGCGAAAATTATTTTGGAGATTGTTGTACGCGCAATTCAAACGGATGTAACAGAACGATTTACGGGGAGGTTGTGGAAGTGGGGGTGAGGATGTTCCCAACCGTGATGTTGACTGTGAGCGTATCGCCAAAGAAAATGCCATTGGCATCTGCCATGCGCCACGAACTTTGAATTAGACCGTTTTGATCGGTGGGGACAGCCAGTTGAATGGAAATCTCGCGCTTTGCTCCAACTGGAATAGCTTCACTGAGGATGAAGGTTTCGCCGCGCATTGGGTCGCCGCCTACGTTTTGAAAGGTGAATCCAGGCGGCCAGGCGCATCCACCACTGTTTTGGACCAGCCAGGTTTTGGTGAAGGTTTCATTGGGTTTCAGATTTGTGCCATCGGGGATGGTGACATCTTCGATCCAGATCAGGTCATAGCAGGGGTCGGCTGCGGCGGGTGTTTCGAGCGTGGCGGTGAGGACGACTGGAGTTGCGGTGAATTTTTCCGTCGGCGCTGGTGATGCAGTTGGAACAGCGGCCAGGGTCTCGGTCAGGGCTGAAGCGAAGGTGGAGACCGCTTCTGTGCGCAGTGTGTCTGTATCCAATTCCACGGGTTGGGTCGGTGTTGATTTGTTCGATTCGCATGAGAAGAGCAATGCGCCCAGGATCAGTGTCGAAAAAAGGATTAAACGTGTTTTCATGGTTTGCCTTCCAAAAGATACTCCTTTAATGGTGTTGGAAGTATACAACAATCGTGATTGAATTTCAGATTGAATTATTGTACAATTGTTCTAATAATCCCCATTTGATAATACAGGTGCCCATATGAATGCAGTGGAAGTAAATCAACTGCGGCGAATCTATCGCGCGCAAATCGGTGTCTTTAATCGCTCCATCAAGGAAGTGGTGGCTGTGGATGAGATCTCTTTTGATGTGAAGCAGGGGGAGTTGTTTGGTTTGCTTGGCCCAAACGGTGCAGGCAAGACAACCACAGTGAAAATGTTGACCACGTTGTTGATCCCTTCGCTTGGGTCCGCTTCTGTGGCTGGTTTTGATGTGGTGAAACAGGCCAATGAAGTTCGCAAGCGGATCGGGTTTATCTTCGGCGGTGAACGCGGCCTGTATTGGCGTTTGTCGGGCGATGATAACTTGCGCTATTTTGCAAGCCTGTACGGTGTGGATCCCGATATTTCCAAAAAACGAATCCCATACTTGATGGAATTGGTCGGTTTGAAGGGGCGCGGCAACGAACGGGTGGGCGGGTACTCACGAGGCATGAAGCAGCGTCTGCACGTGGCGCGGACCTTGCTGCACGACCCTGATATCCTGTTTTTGGATGAGCCGACCATTGGTCTCGACCCAGTTGGCGCACGCGAGTTCCGTGCGGTGATTTTGGATCTGCAAGCTCAAAAGAAGACCATTTTATTGACCACGCATTACATGTTCGAAGCCGATGCGCTCTCAGACCGTATTGCGATCATCAATAAAGGCAGGGTCATCGCGCTGGATACGCCAGGCGGCTTGAAACAGCACGTCAGCGATCTTTCGGTGGTGGAAGTGGAGACTTTCGGTGCCCCAGATTCCACGCTTGAAAAATTGCGAAGCCTGCCTTTTATCGATTCTCTTTCTGTGGAAGATCGCGAACAGAAGCAAATGCTTCTTGTGCAAACGAAACGCGGCGCCGAAGCCGTGCCCGATGTGATGGCCGCCCTCGATGGACAGCGTATCGGCAGGGTGATCGTCCGTGAGCCGACTTTGGAGGATGCGTATGTGCGCCTTGTTGGAGGTCAATCATGAACTATGCCAACCTTTTCCGCTATTGGCGCACGGTGTTGACCGTGGCCGAAATGTCCATTCGCACCCAGTTCAGCGATAGTTTTATTTTGTTTGCCATCGTTTTTCAACCCATGATCATTGCCATTCTGGCTTTGTTCATGCTGCGTGAAAAAGGCGGCGATTATGCCATGTTCGTGGTGGTGGGCAGCGGCCTGACCGGGCTGTGGAGCAGCCTGCTGTTTGTCTCGGGCAACAGCATCAACTCGGAGCGCTGGACTGGAACGCTTGAATCGCTTGTGGGCGTGCCCACGCCTTTCGATGTGATCGTGTTTGGCAAGAACCTGGCCAATGTTTTTCAGTCTCTGCTTTCAATGGTCACTTCTTATACGCTGGCGGCTTTCCTGTTTGGGTATTCGCTTTCATTCACGCAGCCGTTGCTGTTCATGGTCACATTGTTGTTTAGCATGTTTGCCTTCATCTGCTTTGGGCTCACCATTGCACCGGTCTTTGTCATGTATCGCAGTGTGCAGCAATGGCAGAATGCCATGGAATTCCCCGTGTACATTCTGGGCGGATTTTTATTTCCCATTGCCATGTTGCCGGGCTGGGCAACCCCCATCAGCTATTTACTTCCGCCTTATTGGGCGGCGCAGGCCTTGCACGGCACTTCAACCGCCATGATGCCTTTCGAGCAAATCCTTTTCTGCTGGGGGATGATGATCGTATTTAGCGTTGTGGACCTGGTCATTGCCAGCCAGTTATTCAAGGTCATGTTGTATAAAGCACGCGTAGATGCAACCCTGGACGTGGATTAGACATGAATACCATTCGTAAAAACCTTTATCTTTTCTGGCAGGGGACGATCATTTCCTATCGTGCCCTGTTTGCCTGGCTGCGTCCAGTTACCTATGTGGCTTCAAAGGTGCTGATGCCGCTGGCGCAAATGTTTTTCTTTACCTTCCTTGGGTCATATGCGACCAACGGGAAGAACATTGATTTTTATGTGATCGGGAATGCCATTCAAATTGCATCGGTGAGCGGTATTTTCGGAGTGACCATGAGCGTAGGCGGTGACCGGGATGCGGGTACATTGCCCTACCTTTTTGGAACTCCCGCCAATCGCTTTATGATCTTCTTCGGGCGTGCTTTTATGCATGTGATCGACGGGGCCCTGGGAGTGGTGATCGCTTTGACCTGGGGCGTCCTACTCATGGGCCTCGATCTTTCGCGGACCGATCTGCCTGCTCTCGGTTTAACGATCTTGATCACCACTTTTAGCACCTGCGGGCTTGGACTATTGATGGGCTGCCTGAGCCTGCTGACTGCCAATGTGATGTTCGTGAATAATTTTGTTTATTTTTCCCTGCTTGTCTTTTCTGGAGCCAATGTTCCAATTGCCACCCTGCCTGAGTGGATGCAGGCTGTCTCAACCATTCTGCCGCTCACACGTGGGATCGCTTCGGCACGTGCGCTTGCTGCTGGAGCCAGTTTGAGCGAGGTTTCCCCTTTGCTTCTCAGTGAAGCAGGTATCGGTCTGTTTTATGGCGTGATCGGGTATTTTCTCTTCTCTTGGTTTGAAATACAAGCCAAGCAAAAAGGAACGCTGGAAACCGTATGAAGCCTGATTCACCCCAAATGTAAGAAATCAGCCGAGAATTGTTCGGAACGTCGCGAATATTTTCAAAAGTCAGAAAGATTAACCACGGAGCCACGGAGACACAGAGAGAAAAAAATAAAAACTCCGTCCACAGGAGGCTCCGCACTGCTTCAGTGTCTCCGTGGTTCAAAATGGCTTTTCAAAGACAATCCTTGAAAAGTATGCAAGTGGTCAAATGAATTGCAAGATATGGATGAGTTATAAAAAGCCGACCCATTTTATTGGGTCGGCTTTTTTCGTGTAAATTCACGGCTAAAGAATTGAAAGATTAAATTCGGGATGTCTCATGTTTTAATCTTTGACAAGCCATTCCTTTGCATCTTTTTCATTTTCAAAATACATGATCGGCTGGCCTGTGATGCGTGAAAGCAGGTCGCCCAAGGTGCGTTTGACGCCTGTGATGCCCAGCGTGGCAGTTTTTCGGACATGCGATTTCGTGTTCCGGGAGGCTTCGTTCAGGAGCGGCATCAATGCGTTTGTAACTTCCGTATTCCTGAAATCAGAAAGCACAAGGACGGAATTTTCAGGTTCGCCGATCACGACCTGCTGCACCTGGGATAGTTCTTCTGCTACAGCTTGTGTGTTGAAGAAAAGATTGGAAAAATCCTGGTATAGAATTTTTTTGCCGTTATGCTCGATCCATTTCGACTTCATGATGTACTCCTGTTTCTACTTTTTTGCACGGTCTTCCCTGTAAAGTGCGATTCCTGTGGAAAGGGCTCCAAGGAACTCCCAAAGGCCCACCCCGAAGAAACGCATGGGGGCGATGCCTGTGATAACTGTAGTAGTGAACACGATGAATGTCAACGTGCGGAAGGGGACTGTCCAGCGATAGAAGATCTTCACGTCATTGAAGGCAGCCAGAACATAATAAATGCCGATGTTCAAGGATGCCATGGAGGAGGCGGTCATGAAGACGATCGTGTAATCGCTGCTTGCACGCGCAGCGCGGTCAATAACCTCAAAGCCGAGGATGGAGAGCAGAATTTCGGGTCGGATCAGGCCCATCAATCCAAGAATGAACGCCAATGCCCCAAAGATAAAGATGGTCCAGCCTGAAGCGTCGCGAATTTTCATATGTAGAGGTCTCCTGGTTTGTTGCGTTGAATGATGTTTTGGAATGGGTTTTTGCCGCACCTCTTCAAATTATACTTGTAAACCCTTCTCATGATAAAATAAAAAAATCTATGGCGAAACATCTGGTGCTGGTGGCTGGCAATATTGGCGCGGGAAAGACAACCCTCACAGAACGAATTGGCGCCCGCCTTGGCTGGTGGACGGGATACGAATCGGTCACCGATAACCCGTACCTCTCGGATTTTTATGGGGACATGCATGCCTGGTCATTCCACTTGCAGATCTTCTTCCTTGGGCATCGTGCCGATCAATACCTTGAAGCCTCCCGCGATGCGCGTTCCGCCATTTTAGACCGCAGTATTTATGAAGATGCTCATATCTTTGCGCGCGCCCTGCATCACATGGGTAACTTGGGCGAACGAGATTATCTGGCTTATCGCCGCTTGTTCGAGGTCGTCGTCAATGGATTGCCGCGCCCCGACCTGTTGATCTATCTTAAGGCCCCCGTCCCCACATTGATGGACCGCATTCGCAGGCGTGCTAGAAATATGGAAACTGGCATCACCCCGGATTACCTATCCCTGTTGGATTCGTTTTACAGCGAATGGCTCAGCGCATTTGACCTTTGTCCCGTATTGACCATTCAAACAGACGATCTCGATTTTGCCCATCACCCCGGCCATTTGGATCTTGTCGTTCAGCGGATTCAAGACAAACTGGCAGGAAAAGAAGTCATGGACCTCACCCAAAAATAACATGTCAAACACCCTGCTCTCGAAAATCCCCCTGTTCGCTGGCCTTCCCCGCAAAGAGTTGGACCAGATCCTTGCCGCCATGGAAAAAAAGGAAATGGCCGACCGTGAGATCCTTTTCAAGGAAGGCGATCCCGGCGAGCATTTTTATATTGTCATGAAAGGGAATTTGGAAGTGCTGATGGCGGCGGGGCAGGCCGAAGAACTTTTGCTGAATGTGATGAGTGAAGGGGAGCACTTTGGTGAAATGGGGTTGATCATGCCTGGCGGACATCGCACGGCCACCGTACGCGCACGCGGAGAATCCACCCTGCTTTCGATGAGCCGCGAAACATTCCTGGGCCTCACCCAGAAACACCCCGAACTTTCAGGCTCCATGGTGCGTGTTCTAAGTCAGCGTTTGGATGCCACCAATACCCAAACCTTCCACGAACTCACCGAAAAGAATCGAAAACTTCAAACCGCGTACGATGAATTAAAAGCCGCCCAGGCGCAGATCATCGAAAAAGAACGCCTCGAACGTGAACTTCAAGTTGCTGCAGAAATCCAACTCAGCATTCTGCCAGACAAACTTCCCGAGCCGCCCAATTTTGATTTTGGTGCGCGCATCCTGCCTGCCCGTCAGGTGGGGGGCGATTTTTACGACGTCTTTTATGTTGGCGAAGGGCTCATCGGTGTCTTGATCGGTGATGTGGCTGATAAAGGCGTACCTTCCGCACTTTTCATGTCTCGTGCCCACGCATTGGTAATGGCTGAGGCTGATACGGGTCTATCGGCAGGCGAAGTGATGCAGCTGGTTAACCGCCATATCACGCGTTTGCAAAAATCCACTCAATTTGTCACAGTGTTATACGGCATTCTTAATTTGACGACCAATGAATTTAGTTATGCCCGTGCCGGACATGAACCTCCGCTCATTTTGCAGCCCGATGGCACCGTGGAACGATTGCCTTACCGCCCGGGCATGGCGCTTGGCCTGTGGGATAGCATCCTGCTTGATGAACACGCCATCACCCTGCCGCCAGGCTCCACACTGCTGTTATTTACAGATGGCATGACCGATTGCCGTGACCCCAACGGGGTGGCATTTGGTCTTGATAACATTAAATCGGTTCTCGAAACCCTCCCTGCGGCTTCAGCGCAACAGGTTTGTGACCACATGCTCGATACTCTGGTGAAATATCAGAATGGCTCCAAACAGGATGATGATGTAACCCTTGTCGCCATCCGTGCCACTGGAAAATAATCGATCTCGCATGGTCGAAACATAAAAACGGGTCACAAGGAATTTTCCTTTGTGACCCGTTGTGATTCCTGACAGTAAAACTTTATCGCAGTGCCTGTTCCAGATCCCCCAACAAATCTTCAACATTTTCGATCCCAACCGATAATCTCACCAGCCCGGGGTCAACCTCCAGCTTCGAACCCTGTGTGGACAAGTGCGTCATCGCCGCTGGCACTTCGATCAGTGATTCGACCCCGCCGAGCGATTCCGCCAATGTAAATATCTTTGTGGATTCCGCCACCTTGACAGCCGCATCCCGCCCATCTTTCATCACAAACGAGATCATGCCCCCGCCATTGAGCATTTGGCGCTTCGCCACCTGGACCTGTGGATGGCTCTCGTGAAATGGGTAGATCAGCCGTTTGACATTTTTCTGCTTCTCCAAAAACGCCACGATTCTCTCCGCGTTCTGCGCATGACGATCCATGCGGATCGGCAGGGTCTTGATTCCACGCAGCACAAGGAACGAATCCATGGGCCCTTGAATTCCACCGATGGCATTCTGCAAATATGCCAGCTTCTCGCCGAGTTCCTTGTCCTTGCCAACGATGGCGCCGCCGACCACATCCGAATGCCCGCCGAGATATTTTGTCATCGAGTGAACAACCAAGTCCGCGCCCATTTCAAGCGGACGCTGTAAATACGGGGTTGCGAAAGTATTATCCACTACCAATAAAGGCTTGTTGGGATGATGCTTTACAACCTCTGCGATTGCGCGAATATCACTGACAGCCAACAGCGGATTTGTGGGAGTCTCCAGCCAAACGATCTTCGTAGACGGAGTCAATGCTTCGGCGAGATTCTCTGGATCGGTCGTGTCAGCAAATGTAAAGTCAAGACCGAAGCGGCGCAG
>DAOQID010000106.1:0-14347 GCA_035339375.1 Anaerolineales bacterium
CCATTGAAAAACTACGTCTTTCCGACTCTGGAGAATTCTAAAATGCTCGAAGTCCGCGACATTTTCAAAACCTACGAAAACAAACCGCTTCTGCGCGGCATTTCATTTTCCGTGGCACAGGGCGAAACCATTTGCCTGCTTGGCGCATCGGGCAGTGGAAAATCCACTCTCTTGCGGATGATCGCTGGTTTGGAGTTTCCTGAAAGCGGACATTTCCTGTTTAATCAGATTGACCTCGCCCAAACACCGCCTCACCTCCGCGACTTTGGCTTGGTCTTTCAAGACTATGGGCTTTTTCCTCACCTGAACATTTTTGACAACGTGGCTTTCGGGTTGAAGATGAGAAACGCCCCCACCGAAGCAATAAAACCAAGAGTCTCTGAAATGTTGGAGTTGGTCAATTTGACAGGCTTTGAAACCCGCAGGGTGACCGACCTTTCAGGCGGCGAGCAGCAGCGTGTGGCACTCGCCCGCGCCCTTGCGCCAAGTCCGCGCTTGTTGATGTTCGATGAACCGCTTGGGGCTTTGGACAAATCTTTGAAAGATGATCTGCTGAGGCAGATTCGCAACATCCTGCATCAAACAAAAATTCCCGCCATTTATGTCACACACGATCAAGATGAAGCCTTCACCATTGCAGACCGCATTTTGCTTTTGCACGACGGCGAAATCATCCGCGACGGTACGCCAAGTGAAGTGTGGAATCATCCAAACTCTGTCCACGCGGCGCGGATGTTGGGGGTGGGGAACGTTATTGAGGGAAAAATACAGAAGGCAGATGGTACAAAGTGGAAAGTAGAAAGTGGGATCAGTATGTTTGAAGTAGCCTGCAAACACGATCATTCGGCAGGTGAAACTATTTCGTTGCTAATCAGGCAGTCGGGTGAAGGTGAGGAGATAAAACTTACAGTGGAGGATGTGCTTTTTGATCGGGATCAGTTTCAGGTTAAGACAAGAGGCGGGCTTGTCATCCACATGAAAGACGCTCCGCGAATCGGTGAAATTATCCGCGTGCGGGTTAAGGTAGAATGTCTGGCATGAAAGTTTTGAAGAAAAACCTCGCAGAAGAAGTGACGTGGCAATATGAAGGGGTGGTGTTGAGCCGCGCAGAAAATGCCATTACGCTGGAGGCGTTGTTCAACCGCGACGATATGCCGTTCATGGATATTGTGCTGAAACGCAATGACCGTTTTGTGGAAACCTTTTACTCTGACCGCTGGTACAACATCTTTGAAATTTATGACCGCGATGATGGAAAACTGAAGGGTTTCTACTGCAATATCGGCAAACCCGCCGTGATCGAAGATGATTTCGTTTCATATGTAGACCTTGCACTGGACCTGTGGGTTTCAACAGATGGCAGGCAAACGGTTTTGGATGAAGACGAATTGGAAGCGTTGAATTTGGATTCTGAATTAAAGCAGAAAGTGTATGCTGGGCTGAAAGAATTACAGGGGTTGTTTAAATCAAAAAATCCTCCACTTTAGAGTGGAGGATTTTTTACAGTCAATTACATTCCAAGCGATTGGACGATTGCGTCGCCGTAGACCCAGCCGCCTGCCGCAATGGCACAACAGCAGCAAAGCAAAACTACAACAACTACGCCGATAATAATGGGGGTGTTATTTTTCTTCGGCGCTTCAGGGGAAACAGGCATGTCATTCATGATTTCTACTCCTTTTGATAATTGAATCGCGCGACACGAATTTTGCGCGTGCTGAACAGATTTTTGCTTTTTTTTGTCAGCAGTACGAATTTGATTGGCCCGATTATATCAGGCAGTTTGCGCCTTGTCTGTGCGGCGCCAGAGCCACCAAAGTACTAGTGCCAGCAAAATGACCAGCAGGGTGCCGACGATGATCGGGAGAAGAATTGCCAGCAGGGAGGTGACGAACGCGGCGATATCCTCAGCAATGGAAACGGGGACGTTCCCTGCCCCACCTGTAGTGGCTGTAACCGCCGGACGCACGGCCACCGCCTTAACCGCATGGACACTGCCTGCCATGAGCAGACCACAAGCCAGCGCAAGTACGGGGCTGATGTCGGTGATGACGTTTGCACTGGCGGCAAAAGCAATGGCCCCCGCCACAGGGCGGACGACGGTTTGGATGACGTCGTTGATGTGGTTGACTGCGGGAACTTTATCGGCCACCATTTCAATAATGACCAGAACCCCCAACAGAATGAGAATCCATGGGTTGGCGAGCAGGTCCCAGGGTTTGCCGAGGGCAAGCGTATCAGGGGAGTAATGAGCCACCACCCCCACCACCAAAAGCGGAATATAGGCATTGAGCCCCGCACTGGCGGAAAGGCCAAAAGCAGAAAATATACCGAGCAACATTTCCATTTTTCTCTCCTTTATTTTTTCACGCCATCTATCCCGTCATCCCGGGGAAGCCACTCCACGTACCTGTAAATTGCAGGCGGACCATATCAATGCTGAGGATCATCAACAAAGCAAGGGTCAGACCGGAAAGAAAAGGCAGCCAGAGCTGGCTGGGGGTTTCAAAGCTGTTATCCTGTCTCATGATCATGATCCACAAAATGGCAAAGACGATCACCAACAGAGAAAGGGTACCCAAGGCACTGATGTAGGCGATCGGGTACAAAACAATGGGGCTGTCTGTAAGAATCAACAGATTGAGGACAACGACCAGTGCGATCAGGCCGCCCAGTGATTTCCATTCGAGAGCGGGCTGATCATCCAGGTTACGCCACAAAGTCTGGTTAATGACAGGGTACAACATGGCTGCGAGAGCGATCCCCATGCCGCTGCCTGTAAAAAGGCGCAAAGTATTGTTGGGGACATACAGGTTTGGAATTTTATCCAACGCACCTGATGAAGTTTGTTTAAGCAGATACAGGTACGAATTGCTCCCGTCCACACCAAAGGCAAGGAAGAACAGGAACAGAACAGCGATCATGCCACGGGAAGGCAGTTTGCTGCGTTTACCGCTGACAAAGACCTGAAACAGCAGCGCAACACCCGCCGCATAAAATTCACCCGTACAACGCGCGCACAGCGGAAGCTGGCGGTCATCGATCTGGAAGGAGCGCACATCAATGCGATGACAGACCGCATAACCAATGGCGTCCAGTTTTCCAAGTGCGCCTTCAGGGGAAAGATACATCCATGCCGCGAAAGCAAAAGTTGCCGCAACAGGCACGAACCACTTTAACAATGTATAAAAACGTGACGTTGGATTTATATTCATCGTTCACATTATATGGGGAATAAGACGGGAAGGCAAGAAAGCGAAAATTTCAGATGTAGAACAAACAAAAGAAGGTTGAGGAAATTCCTCAACCTTCAAATATACAGCTTGATTATCGTTAAAACTATTTATCGAACACAAACTGGCCATTCTTGTAGAACAACTCACCATCCACAAGAATTTCCGAATCAGTGCGCATATCGCAGATCATGTCCCAGTGAATCGCGCTCTTATTCTTTGCACCCGTTTCCGGGTAACCTGCCCCAAGTGCCATATGGAAGGAACCGCCGATCTTTTCATCGAACAGAATGTTGCCGGTAAATCTTTGAATATCAAAATTGGTGCCGATGGCAAATTCACCCAGTGTACGGGCCCCCGCATCAATATCAAGTGTCTTCAGCAAAAACTCCTGATTCTTATCAGCCTTGGCCGTAGTGACACGCCCATTGGAGAAGATCAACTCAGCGCCTTCCACACTGGTGCCGCCGTAATTGGCTGGATAAGTGAACTTCACCCAACCATTCACAGAGTCTTCCACGGGACCGGTATAAATCTCACCGTCAGGCATGTTAAATGTACCGAAAGAATTCAGGAAAGTGCGCCCTTTTACGGAAAGGGTCAGGTCTACATTGGGGCCGCGCAAAATTACTTGACTCTTGCCCTTCATATAGTCCACTGCAGATTGCTGCTTGCCTTCCACACTTCGCCAGAATGCAACGGGATCATCTTCATTGGCATGTACAGCACCAAACACAAAGTCTTCATACTCAGACAGGCTCATATTGGCATCTTGGGCATAACCATCGGTCGGGTAGAGGGTGGTCACCCATTTGAAAGACCCATCTGCCCCACGGCGGAACTGCGCTTCCGTGATCACAGATGTGGCCTTGCCGCGCCGTTGAAGTTTGGCGGGGTCAATGTTCGTTGTCCCTTTTGTATTTGTAGCCGAATGAATACGGATACGTCCTTCGAATTGTTCATATGCCAATTTATAAAATGTCGGCACAAAATCAAGTTGCGTATCCTTGGCATAGGTCAAAAACAATTCATCCTGACTGAAAGGCATCAACCCGGGAATCGCCATCATTAAATGAGGGTGACCGCCTTTTTCCAGAATCTGAATATATAACTCCCGCAGC
Source organism: Anaerolineales bacterium (assembly GCA_035339375.1). GTDB lineage: Bacteria > Chloroflexota > Anaerolineae > Anaerolineales > Villigracilaceae > Villigracilis. The sequence goes on from DAOQID010000106.1 coordinate 4,355, forward strand.
AACGGCTCTGCCGCTGTTGTCCCTTCGAGCAAAATACGGTCGCCGGGCACAACACGTGCAGAATGTTCCACTAAAACTTTTGCAAATTTTGCAACACGAGAATCAGCCACTGAAATGCTCCTAAAATGGAATGGTGAAATTATATCACCTCATTATTTCCACTCTTGCAGAAGGGCAAAATACTTCGTAATATGGAAAATGTAACTTTTGTCACATGAATTTTTTGCAAAAATGGATATGATAGGTGGTAATTGGTTTATTTGTAAGGAGAAAGCATGGCCGTTCTATCAACAAAAACTACCACAGCCTGGGCAGAAGTGGACGAACACGGACGCCTCATCATTCCGCCTGAAGTTGCCCAGCAATATGGGCTGAATCCCGGCTCGAAGGTCCGCCTCGACGAAGGTACAAATTTTGTCCGCATGCATCGCCCGGTGACACACCTCACCAAGGTCTATATTGAACCAACCGTCGCATGTAATCTCGACTGCATCACCTGCTTCCGCAATGCATGGGATCAGCCCATCGGTCGCATGACCGAGGAAACTTTCGAAAGTATCTTCAACGGGTTAAAGAAAATGGATCCGATCCCCAATGTATATTTTGGCGGCATTGGAGAACCACTCTTCCACCCAAAAACAGTCGAATGGATTCGGCGTGTCAAGGAATTGGGCGTCAAAGTTGAGCTTATCACCAATGGCACCATCCTCACTGAAAAGAAGTCACGCGAATTGATCGATGCCGGTCTGGATGTTCTGTGGGTATCCATTGACGGCGCCACTCCCGAAAGTTTCACCGATGTGCGCATGGGCGCGGAATTGCCCCTCATCCTCGAAAACCTGCGCCGACTATTCAAAATGCGCAAAGGCGGGCATTTCCCCCAGCCTGAAATTGGCGTGGCCTTTGTTGCCATGAAACGCAATATTAACGACCTGCCGAAGATCATCAAAATGGGACACACCTTCGGCGCCCGTTATTTCTCTGTCAGCAATGTTCAGCCTGCAACAGCTGAAATGCAAGCCGACCGTTTGTATGATCGCACCATCCGCAATATCGCGTACCTGCCCTCCCCTGTTCTGCCAAAACTCAGCCTGCCCAAAATGGACTTCAACGAAGAAACCCAGGCGGCTCTTACTGAAGCCTTCAACAGTGGCTGCAATGTCAGTTTTGCAGGCAACAATTGGGGCGGCGCGAACGATGTCTGTAATTTTGTTGAAAGCGGAACCATGTCCATTGCGTGGACAGGTGAGGTCAGCCCCTGCTGGCCATTGATGCACACCCACATGAGCTACCTGCATGGCAAACCGCGCCTCTCTAAAAAACATGTCATCGGTGACGTGCGCAAACAAACCCTCGAAGAGATCTGGCTAAACCCCGATTATGTAGCCTATCGTGAACGCCTGCATAACTTTGTCTTTGCGCCTTGTACCTTCTGCGGCGGCTGCGACCTTTCCGAGACCAACGAAGAGGACTGCCTCGGCAATGACATCGCCCCTGTCTGTGGTGGGTGTTTGTGGGCGCAGGGAATTGTGCAGTGCCCATGAAACAAGCTTCTTCATAAATCAAAACCATGTCACCCTGAAAAAATTCAGGGTGATTTTTTATCATGAACATACGTTAACATCCTAAAAACAAAGATGATAAAATTTGAAAAAGGAAGCAAAAATGCAGCTACGTTTTTACGCCAATATGCGCACGACCGTTGGAATGTCTTCGCTTGAGATCGGAGATGAGCAGATTGCTTCATTTCGCGGGCTATTGAAGGTATTGCTGGAAAAATACCCCGATACAGCGTTTCACCTGCTCAACGCTCAAGGTGACTTGCGGCCTGATGTGCCTGTCTATGTGGATGGAAGAAACCCGCGTCTGACTCCGCTCGGAATTGATACTCCCCTCAATCCTGATTCTGTCGTCAGCTTTTTTTCTCCCATTTCCAGTGGTAAGATAAACGTGGAAGTTCTACGCGATTAATAAAGGAGATGATCTCATGAAAGTGAATTTCTTTGCCACCCTGCGTGATATTGCTGGCGGAAAAACCGTGGAATTCGATGTGGACCACGGCATTACCGCCCAAAAATTATTGGATACGATTGTCGAAAAATACCCGCTCATGAAAAAGGAATTGATCCATCCAGACGGGCATATGTATGGGCATGTCCACTTTTTTATCAACGGGCGCGATGTGCAGTTCATGGATGAGGCTTTTGAAACAAAAATAACCGCTGAAGATACCGTGAATGTCTTCCCTGCGGTTGGCGGTGGGTAGGACGAAATGCATTTCGTCCTGTAATTGCAAAATAAATTTTGCAGTACAGAAAAACGAAGCAGGGCGACGTGAGTCGCCCTGCTTTTTGTTTACGGGGAGATTCTGTTTCAGAAAACAGAATCAGGCTTCAGTTAGGAATGAAGCGGGGAATTAGATGATCTCCAATTCCTTGAGTTTGGATTCAGGCACAACGCCATTGACCCATCCGCGCTTCTCGTAGTATTCCACGAGCATGTCGTCGAGTTCGCAGACCTGACCCTTGCTGCCACCGTAGGTGGAGGGTTCATCGGTGAAGCGCTTCGGCAGGGTGTCGGAGCCTTCGCGGAAGCCGTTGAGGTTGTTGATGTGGCGTTCGAGGTTGTAAACGCGTTCGCCGACCTTGAGCAGGTGACCCGCATCACAGGGGACGCCCGTCATGGCTTCGTATTGCATGGCGAAGGAGTCGAGGGATTCGGCGAAGGTGGCGAATTTGCAGATGTCGAGGCAGTCGGTGACGGCGTGAACGTTCTGGAAGATGAAGTTCATTTCGCCCTTGCCCTTCCACGCGAGCGGATCAGCAACGGTTGAAGGTCCAAGTACGTTGCCGACGACTTCGGCGGCGGGGGTGTAGCCGCGCAGGTGGCAGGCACCGCGGTTGGATGTGGCGTAGCCCAGGCCCATGCCCTTAATGCCGCGCGGATCGTATGCGGGCACGCCCTGACCCTTAACGGTCATGGCGAGTTCGGGGTGGCCAAAGTGAGCAGCAACTGCATTCGCGCCGTTGGCGAGAACATCGCCAAAACCCTTGCGGTAGGCGATCATTTCAGCGGCAGCAACCATGGCGGCGCCGTCGCCCCAGTTGAGTTTGCCAGAGCCGTTGGTGTAGCCGCGTTCGCTGGCTTCCATCCAAACGGAGAGCGGGTGACCAACTTCGATGGCATCGAAGCCATAGTCGTTGGCGCAGTCGATCATCTTGGCGACAACGCGGATATCGTCATTGCCGCAGTTTGTGCCGACCGACCAGGCGGGTTCGTATTCCACTGATTCCATGCGGAGACCAGCGTACGGACCATCTTTAATTTCAACTTCCTTCTTGCATGCAACGGGGCAGGCGTGACAGGTGGGGTTATCCACGAGGATGTTGTCGTTGACGTATTCGCCGCTGACTTTTTCAGCGTGTTCCCAACCGGTGAACTGGCTGTTCTTGGTGGGCAGACCGCCGATGACGTTGGTCATGTTCATGAGCACGTTGGTGCCATAAACAGAGAGACCACCCTTGCGGGGAGAGGTAACAACGCGCTCGTCCATGATTTCGGCGAGGGCTTTGGTGTGGGCTTCTTTCCACTTATCGCGATTCGCGGCTTTGACGATCTTCTTCTCAGCCTTGATGACAATGGCTTTGAGGTTCTTTGAGCCACCAACTGCGCCGGTGCCGCCGCGTCCGGAAGCGCGGTCATTTTCATTAACCCAGCAGGCATACTTGACCTGGTTTTCACCAGCCTGACCAATGGTAATGACGGTGAGGTCTTTTTCACCATATTTTTCTTTGAAGTGCTTCACGGTGTCGTGAACGCCCTTACCCCAAACTTCAGAGGCATCAAGCAGTTCGAACTGGCCATCATGAATATAAATATAGGTGGGTTTGGCAGCCTTGCCTTTGAAGACCAAGCCATCATATCCAGCCCAGCGTAAACGGGCAGCAGACCAGCCACCATGGTGAGAATCAGTTACGGTTCCAGTGAGAGGCGATTTGGTCACAACAGCCATGCGTCCACTCATGTTGGCTTCAGAGCCTGTGAGCGGGCCGTTCATGAAGCAGAGGATATTATCGGGGGAGAGGGCATCGACCGTGGGGCCGTTGTCGAAAACATACTTCACGCCCAAACCGCGTCCGCCGATGTATTTGCGGGCATCGTCTTCGGCGATGGGTTTGAATTCCACTTTACCAGCGGAAAGGTCTACCCAAGCAACCTTGTTTGCATAACCACCGAGTTCCATAATGAATCTCCTTTTTTTGACAAATGAATATAGAACGGCGCAAGCCGTCCGTCCTGCGTTCAGAATAGCATTTGGTGAAATCGATTTCAATAATTAAGTAAAAACTTAACGGTAAAGGTGACATTCTTCCTTTGCGTTATTTTTCACATCAAGTCCACGCATTTTGAATTGCGTTATACTTTCAATACTTGGTAAAACTATAGAAAGCTCATCCATGAAACAACTCCTTCAAAACATCAAAAATGGAAATACCACAGTAGAAGATATCCCCATCCCCACCCCACGTGAAGGGCAGGCTCTGATCAAGGTGGCAGCAAGCCTTGTTTCAGCAGGAACCGAACGCATGGTGGTGGAATTTGCAGAAAAGAGCTATCTCGGCAAGGCACGCTCTCGTCCTGACCTCGTGAAGCAGACCCTCGATAAAGCCAAACGCGAAGGTATCATGCCCACGGTCAACGCGGTGTTCAATCGCCTCGATCAACCGATGGCACTTGGCTACTCCACTGCTGGAACCATTGTGGCACTCGGCAAAAATATGCAGGGCTTCAAAGTCGGTCAGCGGGTTGCGTGTGCGGGCGGCGGGTATGCCACCCATGCCGAATACAATGTTGTCCCGCGCAATTTGCTCACGCCACTCCCCAAAAATGTCGATTTTGAATCCGCTGCCTTCACCACCCTTGGTGCCATTGCCTTGCACGGCCTCCGACTGGCAGAGCCGCAACTCGGAGAAAATGTCGCTGTCATCGGCCTGGGTCTTTTGGGATTAATGACGATTCAACTGGCGGCCGCAGCAGGATGCAACGTCCTTGGCATTGACCTTGACCCAAAGCGAATCAAACTCGCCTCTTCACTCGGACTGGAAGCTGTCTCCCGCCAAAATGCAGAATCAGCATCTGCGGCACGCTTCGCGACTGCCAACCGCGGATTCGACAGCATCATCATCTGCGCCGACACTCCCTCCAACGATCCTGTGGAACTGGCGGGAGTCATCGCTCGAGACCGTGCCAAAGTAGTAGCCACGGGAGCAGTTGGCCTGAATTTCCCCAGAAAGATCTACTACGAAAAAGAAATCTCCTTCATTAACTCCCGCTCCTACGGCCCGGGCCGCTACGACTCTAACTACGAAGAGAACGGCAACGACTACCCCATCGGCTATATCCGCTGGACAGAAGGACGAAATTTTCAGGCAGTAGTGGATCTGATGGCAAGCGGAAAGTTGAAAGTGACACCGCTCATCAGCCATCGCTTCGATATTATCGAAGGGGTCAAAGCGTACGAAGTCATTACAGGAAAGAGAAAAGAGCCTTTCCTTGGGGTGGTGTTGAAATACCCTGAAGAAAAGATGAAGGAGGAAAGAAAAATTGTATTTCCTTCCATCGCCCATCGTTCATCGTCTGTGGTCAAGCTGGGTGTTCTTGGCGCAGGGCTTTATGCCAACGCCACCCTGCTGCCAGTGCTAAAAGACAATAAAGATTATGAACTGATCGGCATTGCCTCTTCAGGTGGTTTGCATGCCCAGCACTCAGGCAAAAAGTTTGGTTTCCAATATGCCACATCTTCAGAAGATGAGATCATCAACGACCCAAAAATCAACACCGTTGCCATCCTCACCAGACACGACACCCATGCCGATCTCGCCATAAAGGCTTTGAAGGCTGGGAAGCATGTGTTTGTGGAAAAGCCGTTGGCGATAAATAGTAATCAGTTGTCAGTTGTCAGTAAACAGTTGCTGAAAACTGATCACTGCTTACTGACGACTGGGTTTAATAGAAGATTTTCCCCCCTTGCCCGGTCGCTCAAATCTCAACTTGAAAGCCTTCAGGAACCCAAACACCTGCACTACCGCGTCAACGCTGGTTTTATCCCTGCCAACCATTGGACTCAGGACGAAGCCATCGGCGGCGGACGCATCATCGGTGAAGCCTGTCATTTTATTGACACGCTCACTTTTTTGGTCGGTGCTTTGCCTGTGAAAGTTTCGGCGCAGGCTTTGCCCAACAACGGCAAATACCGCGAGGACAATGTCTCGATGACCTTCACTTTTGCGGATGGTTCCATCGGCGTGGTGGATTACCTTGCCAATGGCGATAAATCCATGCCGAAGGAGCGGCTTGAAGTCTTTTGCGGGGGCATGGTGGCGGTTCTGGATGATTATGTCTCATTGAATGTGGTGAAAGACGGAAAAAGGAAAGAAGAAAAAGGGGCACAAGACAAAGGCTGGCGGGGAGAAATGGCCGCTTTTGCTGAAGCAGTTCAAGGGAAGGGCGAAGCGCCGATTCCCTATGGGCAGATCATCGCTGTGACCAAATCCACATTTGCGGCGGTGGAATCGATTCGAAGTGGAAATCCTGTCGAAATAAAATAACCTCGAGGTTGCATGGAAACGATCTATCTGGATGGAAACAGTTTAACATTTGAACAGGTGCAGGCAGTGGCTTATGGAAAGCCAAATGCGCCGCGAGTGGAGATCAGCGATACGGCAAAGAAACTGGTGACGCGTGCCGCCGATGCCGTGCAGACCCTGCTTTCACGCGGCACGATCGCGTATGGAATCACCACAGGCTTCGGGGCGTTCAAAGACCGCATCATTCCACCCGACCAGGTGGAGCAATTGCAGCGCAATATCTTGGTGAGCCATGCCGTGGGCGTCGGTGAACCGTTCGATATCCCAACCACGCGGGCCATCATGCTGATACGCGCCAACACACTCTCGCGCGGACATTCCGGTATTCGACTCACAACTTTGCAATTGCTGGTGGAGATGCTCAATGCGGGGGTGCATCCGCTGATCCCAGAAAAGGGATCGCTCGGCGCAAGCGGTGACCTTGCTCCGCTGGCGCACATGGCTTTGCCGATCATCGGCGAGGGGAAGGTGGAATATCAGGGTGCAGTGATGGCTGGCGCTGAGGCATTCAAACGTGCGGGTCTGACGCCGATCAAACTGGCTGCGAAAGAAGGTCTGGCACTGACGAATGGCACGACCATCATGACAGCGATGGGCGTGCTGCAAACACTGCGCGCAGAACGCTACAGCCAAACCGCTGACATTGCAGGCTGCTTAAGCCTCGAAGCATTGAACGGTACCGACCTCGCCTTCGATGAGCGGATCCACAACCTGCGGCCTTTTCCGCGCCAGATCGAGTGTGCGCGTTATTTGCGGGGTTTGCTGAAAGACAGCCAATTCACCCGTGAACATGCTTCGTTGAATGTGCAGGATGCGTACACCTTGCGCTGCATTCCACAGGTGCATGGGGCGGTTCGTGATGCCATTGCCTATGCACGCTGGGTTTTTGAGATCGAACTGAATGCCGTGACGGATAATCCGCTGATCTTCATTGATGAAAAGGAGGAGATCACGGTTTTATCTGGCGGAAATTTCCACGGTGAACCGCTGGCAATTGCGATGGATTATCTGGCTTTTTCGGTGGCGGAGTTGGGCAATATTTCAGAGCGCCGCATCATGCGCCTGACCGATGAAAGTTCGAACATCCACACCCTGCCTGCGTTCCTCACCAAAGAAGGCGGATTGAATTCTGGCTTTATGATCTTGCAATACACAGCGGCGGCATTGGCAACCGAGAACAAGGTCTTTGCACACCCTGCCAGCGTGGATACGATCCCCACTTCTGCAAACGTGGAGGACCATGTCAGTATGGGAGCAACCGCTGCAATTAAGTTGCGAAGCGTGCTTGATAACGTGGAGAAAATCCTCTCCATCGAGTTGATGTCTGCCGCGCAGGGCGTGGACTTCCGCAAACAGGTCATCGGCCTTGAGAAAAATTTGGGCGTGGGGACAAGAGGCGTCTACAAATTGATCCGTACTCACATCCCTTTTATTGAATCTGACACGATCCTGTATGAGCATATGGAAACGATGCGTCAATTGGTGGCGGAAGGAAGGGTTTTGGCGTAACCCGTTTTTTCACAGAACCGAAAGCAAAAGGTCGAGGTTGGCGCCTCGGCCTTTTGCTTTCTCAATTCCCCACGATTTCCTATCGACGTAGTGGAACCTGTGCATTAACCTAGGTAAAAATTTCACCCAAGAGAGAGAACATGAGCAACAAAGAATCCAAAGCCATCATTTGCCCATCCTGTGGGGCGCCGCTCGAAGCCAAAGAAGAAGCCAAACGCGTCAAGTGCGGATATTGCGGCACACTGGTGAATATTTCACAAAGCGCCCAGTCTGCAACACCTGTCACACCGCCTGCACAAACCGAAACCATAGTAGACCCAGAGGATGCTGAACTTGATGCCGCCGAACAGGATATTAAGAGGTCGTGGCAAATCATCATCGCCATTGTTGCGGCTATTTTCTTCGTCGTCTTGGGGGTGATCCGTTCCTCAAAGCCTGCCTATCGTCCTGTTCCAACCCTGCGGCCCAATAATACCCCAGCCGCTACAAGCACACCCCGTCCGCCAAGCCTGGCGAAACACCTGTTGACCTTTAACTTGAAAGACAGCGCCCCCGAAAACCCCAAAGATGCCTCCGCTCTGGTTGTGAACAGTCAGGGCAATATCATGGTGAGTGATATCGATGCAGGCCATATTCGTATCTTTGATGAAACGGGAAAACTCATCACAACCATAACCACCAACAAAAATGCCCCCGTCACTGGGATGGCCGTTTCCACAAGTGGAGAGATCCTGCTTGTACACAATCTGGAAATTCACCGCTACAACACGGAAGGTCAGGAAACAGGCGTGATGAAAGACCAACTTTTTGAAGAGGTCTTCACCGCTTCTGATGGGTCGCTGTACACCCTATCTGTTGACCAGACCATCAGCCACTACAAACAAAACGGGGAACTGGATTTTCAGATCAAGGATGCCTTTGGTCAATACGCCAGCATCACCGACTCCCCCACCCTGACCGTGGATGAGGACGGACAGATGTATCTGCTTGGAATAAACAGCGGATGGGTGCTCAAGTTTTCAGCCGATGGAACCTTCCTCAACAAATTCAATGCCGCCGACTCATTGAAGGTCACTTCGTCTGCCCCTGCCGGTGATTCTGCATTTTTTGGTTTAGTCACCCCCACCAAAACCCCGACCCCCAAGAACATCCTTCTGCAATCCATTGCCGTGGATGCCAACAGCCGTGTTTATGTTTGCACCTCGGAGGGAATCTCCATTTTCAGCACCAGCAACCAATATGTCGGTTCGTTCAGACCCGCTTCCGGGAACTGCGAAAAAATGGCTTTTGACAACGCAAGCCATTTGTACATCCTCACTACCGAAAATCGGGTGGGGAAATTCGAAATCCTGACCTCCACACAATAAACGGGAACACATCACATGACGGGACAATATCGCCACCTGGGAATTTTCAGCGACTGGGTCGCCGCCGCACAGCGACAACAGCCCCTTTACCAAAACACGCCCCCGGGCCCGCGGACCCGGGAACTGGTGCGTGAAACTCTGGGCTTTTGCCACACCGACGAATCTCCTGCCGAAGTCCGCATTGAGCGCGAGTGGCAAAAGGATGGTTTGATCGGGCAGGAGGTTTCGTGGTCGGTGGGGTTTGGTCCGCGGACGCATGCATATGTTTTGAAACCCGCCAACGCCACGCGGACTCTTCCGGGGATTGTGGCGTTGCACGATCATAGCGATTTCAAGTTTTACGGCAAAGAAAAGATCGCGGATGGACCAGAAGAACCTTCGCCTGTGTTGAACGAGTTTCGCAAAACTCCCTACGGCGGAAGGGCATACGTCAACGCCCTGGCGCGCGAGGGATTCGTTGTCCTCGTCCA
>DAOQID010000107.1:0-14307 GCA_035339375.1 Anaerolineales bacterium
CCGATCGCTTGAAGTTGATCTACATGGGACATGAAAAAATCACACACCTGCCTGATCGTTTCGGCTGGTGTGGTGGTTGCAAAGCGCGCTTCAGCAAGAATGTTTTCGGGGCCATTGCCCACAGCACAGTTGAATTTCGTTCCGCCGCCCTCGATGCCGCCAAAAAGTTTTTCCATTTTATTGATCCTATTTCGATTGTATTTTTTTAGACATCAAAATATCAGGCTTGCCAGTGCCGTTGGCATCTGGCACAACACCTGTGATACGATACCCCATTTTTTGGTAAAACTCAAAGGGGTGTCTTTTCAGGTTTTTGATCTCGTTGATCTTTTTCCAGGGTTCCTCGTAGAGATCCGTGTTCGACAGGGAAGTCCTGTTATCTTCGTCATCTGTGCCCAGCATAACGGTGAGTGCGCCGCGCATTCGAACCTGTTCTTCAAAATCCTGAACCAATGCGCGGCCAATGCCTTTGCCCTGCACCCCAGGCTTCACAACCAGCGGATGCAATTCCCAGACGTGCCCGTCGTATTGTTCGATGCCGCCGATCCAACCGATGACATTTTCGTTTTCATCGAGTGCAACGCGCAGAATGCGATCATCAGCGAGCATTTCATCCACTTCGGTCAGGCCATCGGCTAACGTGGGCCAGGCTTCAGGAGAATGGTCTTTGAAGGCATCCACAAGAATCTGCGCAGCTTGCTGAATCAATTCAAGTTGATCGGAGGCCAGTGAAATGATCTTCATCTTCTCAATTTTCCAAAGGTTTTGCCAACCACATCCCAAACTTTTTCAGGATTCTCGGAAGCACCATCAAAGGCGGAATTTCCGTGCATGCCCCAAATGGCGATGGATTGCGCGCCTCTTTCGACGGCGAGGCTGAATCCTGTTTCGAGCTCATTTTCCCTGCCCGATGGGATTCCAAAACCCTGCGCCCAAAAGTGCGGAGTCAGCCCACGAGGTTCGCAAATGTCCATCGTCTTTTTCATCTGCTCACCGACAAAGGTTTCGCAATCTTTATTGTGCAAATACCAATACGGGTCAGTACCGAAGATGTCGAGCCCGCGGATGTCGGCGATTCGATTCCATGGGAGTGATTCATTGGCTTCGTCTTCAACAGGCAAAAGCGTGATGGCGTTCTTTGCGCCTTTGTCTTTGGCATAGCCGATCATCTCGGCGAGGAAATTCACCATCAGGTCTTCGCGGAAGAGGCGCATTTCGGCGGTCAATGTTTCGGGCATGGATTCACCGAAGCGATTCTGGAACGAGACTCTACATCTCGGACAGAAGCAGGCAAAGGCGTCGTCTGAGGCGAAGTGCAGGTCATCCCAATCTGGTATGTAGAGGTGCGGTTCATCCCAGAAGATGGTATCGGCACCGAAGTCAATCGCCGTATCGATCCAGAGTTTCATGGCGGTTTTGGTTTCATCGGCTGATGGGCAGGCGGCGGGCGCACGCTGACCTGTGGAAAGGATCTGGCAGGCATCGGGGTTGCGCGGCACGAATGCAGAAAATTGTTCGCCGCCGAACAGCCCAAGCACAGACCAGGGATTCGCCCAGCAGCCAAGGCCCGCATCGCGAGTCATTTTAAAAAATTGTGCAGTGCGTTTGCGCGCAAAGACCATTTCGTTCTCGCTGAAACAATGCACGATGTACGTGCAGTGATGTGCAAGAATATCTTCAAGATCGCGCGCAAAGTGGTGCGGCCAGCCGTTGGCAAAATGGGAAACGCCAGTTTCAGGTTTGGTATCGGGTTTCAAGTTTCAGGTTCCAGGTTTTGTTTCTTAAACTATTCGATGATCTGATTGGTGCGTATCACTTCGGCGTACCAATCACCCGAGTCTTTGAAAGTGCGCTGTTGGGTTTCGTAATCCACGCGGATGAGGCCGAATCGTTTGGTAAAGCCGTGACCCCATTCGAAGTTATCCATCAGAGACCAGACCATGTAACCGCGCACATCCACGCCATCCTGCATGGCGAGGCGGGTTTGTATGAAATGCTGTTTCAAATAGTCGAGCCTGCGCGGGTCGTGGATCTTTCCATCGGCGCTGACTTCATCTTTGAATGCCGCACCATTTTCGGTGATATAGATCGGCGGCAGACGATATTCATTATTGATCTTCACGAGCATCCTGCGCATTGCGGGCGCACAAACTTCCCATCCCATTTCGGTGTATTCCGAGCCAGGTACGGTGTCAATTTCCTGTGTGGCGCTGACGAGATTGCGCGAGTAAAAATTGATGCCCACATAATCGAGTTCCTGTGAGATCAAGGCCATGTCGCCGTCTTGCAGTTTTGGCATGTTCTCCCCCACCAGATCATACACTGCGGGAGAGTAGTATCCTTTGAAGATCGGGTCAAGGAAAAGGGATTCACTGCGATCCCATGCTGCCCTGGCTTCGGCGATGTCTTCGGGCGCATCGGTGGCTGGGTCTGCCATCCATAAATTGAGGACAATTCCCGCCTGCACTTTTGAATCAGCACTGCGGATGGCTTGCACGCCCAGACCATGTGCGACCATGAGGTTATGGGCCACCTGATAGGCAATGCGCGGATCTCGATTCCCCGGAGCATGTTCCCCGGAAAGATTCCCATCAAACGCGACGACACTGGGCTCGTTAAACGTTGTCCAATACTTCACGCGGTCGCCAAGGTGTTTCACCATCAAGGCGGAATAATCTGCAAAGGCAAGGCCGGTGTCGCGATTCTCCCAGCCGCCTTCATCCTGCAAAGCCTGGGGCAAATCCCAGTGATAGAGTGTGAGAAAGGGTTCGATATTAGCCGCACAAAGCGAATCAATGAGGCGGTCATAAAAATCAATTCCCTTCGGGTTGATACGCCCGCGCCCGGCTGGCAGGACGCGTGTCCATGCGATGGAGAAACGATAGGCTTTGAGGCCAAGTCGGCGCATGAGGGCGATATCCTGTTCATAACGGTGATAATGATCGCAGGCGACATCCCCCGTGGTTTGGTCTGAGATCTTGCCGGGGGTGTGACTGAAGCGGTCCCAAATGGATTCGCCTTTGCCATCTTCGTTCCAGGCGCCTTCGACTTGATACGCAGCGGTTGCCGCACCCCAAAGGAAATTGTGTGGGAAGGTATAGTTTGTCATAGGATTCAGGTTTCAGGTGGATTGTTTTCGTCCATGTTCAGAGTGATGTATACGGTGATGGTTTTCGGCCAGGTAAATTTATCCTTTTACGCCGCTGAAGACCACACCTTGTGTAAATATCTTTTGGCTGAAGAAAAACAGCAGGATCGGCGGGAAGATCATCAAAACAGACACAGCCATGATAAGGTGTGTATTGATTGTGTAGAGGGCATCAAAAGTTTGCAAACCCACGGCCAAAGTCCAGTTATCACGGGAATGCAGGAAGATAAGCGGTTCGTAAAAATCATTCCACGCGTAGAGGAAATGGAAGATACCCACAGAAACCAGCGCAGGGCGTGCCTGCGGCAGGATGATGTACAACAATACCTGCAAAGGATTCGCTCCATCGATCTTGGCGGCATCGTCCAATTCAAGCGGAATGGTCATGAAAAACTGGCGAAGCAAAAATACGTCATAGGCATTCGCAAAGAACTGCGGCACGATCAATGGCAAAAGCGTATTTACCCAGCCAAGTTTCTGGAAAAAGATGTAAATGGGAATCAGGCGCACTTGTGAGGGCAGCATGATGGTTGATAACAACACCAGGAAAAGCACATTCAACCAACGCGCACGGAAACGGCTGAACCCGTAAGCCACCAGTGAACTGGAAAACAACATGCCAGCCATGCCTACAAAGGTAACAACGAGCGTATTCCCCAGATAGCGGAAAAAGGGCATGGCATTCAACGCTTCTGGATAGTTCTCCCAATGGATATCAATGTCATAGAGGGCGGTTTGTTCGGCCAGATTAAGTTCGATCAACTCTTCGGGGTTGGCTGGATCTGCAAAAAAGGCCATGCCACCCGGCGCTTTTTTGATCATTGCCATTTCGAGCGAAACGCCATCAACGGTCACCTGATACAGGTTAAATTTTTCGCCGTTGAGTTCAACGGCCCGCGGTTTGCGCGGGATCAGGGTATTTGCATCTGAACGCAGCTGACCGGGGTCTTTCAGAGAAGTGGAAATCATGAACATCAGCGGGATCATGATCACCACCGCTCCCGCCGCAAGAACCAAAGTAGTGATGCCTTTGAACAGGAATTCATGCCCCTTGATACTCTTGAAAAGCCAGGAAAAAAGATCAATTATTCGCTTCATTATTTGCCTCTCAATTGGCCTTCATAATATACCCACATCTCCGAAGAGCGGAAAATAAGTGCGGTCAGCACGAGCACGATGATAAACAGGATCCAAGCCAGCGTGGAGGCGTATCCCATATCAAAATAGCGAAAAGCATTTTGATACAGGTATAGATTGTAGAAAAGTGTGGCGCGCTGCGGTCCACCAGTGCCGCTGGTGGCGACATAGACCTCCGTGAAATACTGAAAGGTGCCGATCATACCCAGAACAAGGTTATAAAAAAGGACAGGGGTCATCATCGGAAAAGTGACGTTCCAAAACCTTTGCCAGGCGTTTGCTCCATCCACCTTGGCGGCATCGTACAGGTCGGTGGGAATACCCTGCAAACCAGCCAGATAAATGATCATCGACCCACCCACCCCCCACAGGCTCATGATGACCAATGCAGGGATGGCCCAATTTGGATCTTGCAGCCAGCCCGGGGGATTATCCACCCCAAGCACATTCTGCAAAAACGGATTCAAAATTCCCATGCGCGGGTTGAGGATGCGAATCCACAACAGGGTAACCGCCACCCCGGCAATGATGGAAGGCAGAAAATAAATGGTCCGCCAGATATTCACCCCGGGTACCTTTTGATTCAACAACACTGCCAGCAAAAAGCTGAAGAGCAGATTCAGAGGCAAGGCCAGCGAAGCAAAATATATCGTCACCTGCAAAGACTTCCAGAAGATCGGGTCGCCCAACTGGCGGGTGTCACCTGTTCTTAGATATTCGGGAATTCCAGAGAACACGCGGACATAATTCTCCAGTCCCACCCAGCGTGGCGGGTCAACAATGTTGTAATCGGTAAAGGAAAAATACAACGATGCAAGCATTGGGCCGATGGTGAAAACCAAAAAGCCGATGATCCACGGAATGATAAAAGCATACCCGGCCAGGGCTTCGCGGCGGGCGAGGCTGATGGTATTTGCTGGTTTCATGCGCCTCCAGAAAAAAACACTAAAAAATAATTTCAAGCTGGATGGAGGGTTGCCCCTCCATCCAGTCATATCAATCTATTTGCTTGCCCAATATTCATCGAGGATCTTCTGCACATCCTCATTCGTGGTGTTCATCAGGGCTTCCACATCTGCTTCGGGATCGGTGTAGAGTGTGGTCTGGGTATTGTTCAAGGTATCATTCACCTTGCCCCATTCAGGCACCCACGACTCATGGTTGGGGTTATCGAGGTGATCAATGGCGGTGAAGATGACATCATAGTCAATGCCTGGGTAGCGTTCCTTCATGTAATTGAGGTACGCCTCTTGTGAAGACTGGCGCGCAGGCAGACATCCATAAACCTTACACACATCCACGATCTGTTCGGGAGCCACCAACCACTTCATCACTTCCCAGGCGGCGTCCTTGTTCTTGGCAGTCTTGGGCATGGTGAACAGGTCGGCATGAATGCGGGAAATGCGCTCGCCATTTTGGTTATAGAACAATGGCGCAATATCATATTTGAACGGCAGGTCATTCAAACCTTCAGACATGTACCAGGTATGGCTGTACCACATGGCCACATGACCACCGCCAAACGGGTCACCAGAAGCTGCATCAATCGCGCCCTGACCCGCTGCATCGGGAATGAAGTGATCTTTGAATACGCCATCATGCAGCCACTGGGCACCAAACAGCCACTCTGCCGAATTGACCTGAGCGGTCTTGTAATCGTCACTGGTCGGGCGACCCTTGGTGTCAGCGCCAAACATTGTCATCTGCCCGCGGAAATCGGTCCATGTATCGGCATACCCCCATTGTTTGATGGTGGCAGGATCAAAGCCAGAATCAGCAGGGGTGTTTCCGTTCGCATCCAGGGTCATCTTGAGCGCCATCTCTTTCATGGAATCGATATTCCATGAAGTATCGGCATAATCGTGGGTGGGGTATTCCAACCCAGCCGCATCGAAGGCATCCTTGTTATAGAAAATGAAGGAGGGGTACAACCCCAGCGGCAAACCCGCATTCAAATCTGGATACTTGTTGAGCGTGGTCGAAGGACCATAGAAATCGCTCATATCGTATTTGTCTTTTTCGATGTAGGGAGTCACATCCTCCCATTGATCCTTGAACTTCGCAATGGTTGAAATTCCATGCGGACCCACCAATTGCGGCGCATTTCCGCCAGCCACCATCGCCAGATAACGTTCAGTGGATTCTTCCACAGGAACGATCAGGAATTCCACTTCGATATCGGTGTGCGATTCGTTGAATTTCTTTGCAAGTGCCTCTTGTGCAGTGACCTGATCAGGGTCAGTGCCGGTACCAAAGCCCACAAAGATGGTCACCTTGGCTTTTTCAGCGGGCGCGGCTCCGCCTCCGCCACAGGCTGTCAACAAAAGCGATGTCAATACGAGAAAAGCCAGCAATTTGAATATATTTTTTTTCATTTGCTCCTCCAGGGGTGATTAATGGAATGGATGGTTTTCATTTTGACCTTGTGATCCTGTATCTTCTTCGACAACACCTCCCCGTCTTTATAAACGATTGGAAAGCGCACACCCGCACGATTCACGGATGACCAATTCTGTGCGCATCAAAACCAAACTTTGGGCCTGCTGCCCATTCAACAAGTGGATCAGCTGGCGGACAGCTTCACGCCCCACTTCTTCGATCGGCGCGCGAATCGTCGTCAACGCGGGGGAGATATATCGGGCAAATTGAATGTCATCGAAACCGACAACCGCCACATCGTCAGGAATGATGCGGCCGGCCAGTTTCAAGGCGCGATACACACCCATTGCTGCATCGTCATCCCCGGCGAAGACCGCATCAAATTCAATTCCATCCATAAGCATTTGCTGAATGGTGGTGCAGGCCTGTTCTTCATCAAAAGCCCCATCCACCACCAGTTCAGGGTCGAATGGGATATTACGTTTTTCCAATGCCTCACGATACCCGCGTTCGCGCCAGTGCGAATCTTCATGGCCCTCAGGCCCCTGCATATAAACGATGCGGCGCCGACCATGCTTTTCGATCAGGTGACCGACCAGCATTTCAGCGCCGTCTTTGTTTTCAATGGTAATGACTGGGATATTCAAATCAGCGGGTGGGGTTTGGTGCATCAACACAAGCGGAAAATTCATGCTGTGCAGACGTTTGAGTTCGTCAAGTTCGAGGCTGGAGGTGAACACCAACAGGCCATCGGTATTATGCTCCCCCACTGCACGATGTTGGTGCTGCCGCATTCCCTGAGTGGAGTGAATAAGCAATTCGTAGCCCGCTGCACGCACTTCCGCCTCAATGCCTTTCAACAAATGAGGAAAAAACGCGCCGCCGATTTCGGAAAGAATCAAACCGATCGTGTTCGTTTTTCGGCTGGCAAGGGTACGCGCCGCCGTGCGTGGGACAAAACGCAGTTCAGCAATTGCAGCACGCACGCGCTCAGCGGTTTCCGGTATCACGGGGGTATTTCCCGTCAATACACGGCTCACCGTGGCAATGGATACCCCCGCATGTTGAGCTACATCGGAAATTGTGGCGTATTTTCTAGTTTTTCTCATGGACTATGAAAGCGTTTTCAGAAAACGCTTTCATAGTATAACGAGACTCACCCATCGTGTCAACAAATTGACTAAAAATTCGCTTCTTCCCCCACCCCAAAACTGATTACAAAAACAATAGAATCTCACCCACGAAAAACTCCACTGCACAATGCTTGAACTGGAGGAAGCTCTGTTTATCGCCGATCATTCAAGGCAATGGCTCCTGCAGGTTGGCATACAAAATTGCTCGAACAATTCGCAAGTGAACGTGCTACAATGACAGAGAGAGATCATGGGATCTGGAAGGGGGATCTGTGGAACGTCTTCTCTCCATGAAAAGGAGAAATTTATGGATAAGAAAAATAAAAACCCCCTTCTGGCGGGTTTGATAAATGTTTTAATCCCCGGGGCAAGTCAGTTATATGTGAACAATGACAGAGCCAGATTCTTCCGTTCATTTCTGATGGGAGCAGGAGCCTTTGTCGTTGCGATCATGTTGGGAAATTTGATTCAAAACACACGTGGGTATTCCCTGCCACAGGGAGTATGCATGGGCAGTGCGCTCACACTCGTAGCGGTCATCTTGTTTATCAGCGGATTAAGAGTGGCAGGTGAACGCAACAGTCAAACCGATAATGCCGCCTATTACAAATCCATGCGGCGTGATGGTTACGCAGCAAAACAAACCGCCGCAAACAAGGCACAGACTGAAGGTTCGGCATCTGAACAAAAGGATGCAGAACCCAAGCAAAAATAAACCCCGGAAAAGAGTGGAATGATCAATTTAAATATCAGCGCACTGATCTACCAACCCATCAAAAAGGTTTTTGATTTCGTTTGCACCCCCGAAAATGACTTTCAATGGCAATATGGCACTCTGGCCTCCACTACACTTTCCACAGGCACAGAAAACATCGGGACGATCTTTCGCAGTGTCGGGAATTTGATGGGACATCGGATTCAAAGCACATTTGAAGTGACGGAATTTGAGCCAAACAAAAAATACGGCTTCAAATCCCTCTCCGGTCCATTGCTTTCGCAGACAGTGTACACATTCGAGATCGACGAAAGCAGTACCAAGGTGAGCATCTCAACGCAGGCCAATGTGGTCAATTTTTTCCAATCAGATGAGGGGATACTGGAAAAAAAGATGAAAAAACAACTCAAAGAAAACCTTGCAATGCTCAAAACCCTGCTGGAAGTCCGCCGTGTTACGGCTCCGCTCAATGCAGATACACAGCCATCCAAGACCTAACCCTTTATCAGGAGAACCACATGAATTTTCAAGAAGGCGACCCAGTTGTTCACTGGACATATGGATTTGGTCAGGTCGTTCGGTTGGAGGAACGGGAATTGGCAGGGGCCAAAACTCTGTACTATGCGGTTCAGGTACGTGACTTGACTGTATGGGTGCCAGACGACGGAAAATTGGAAAGCCGGTTACGTCCCCCCACCCCGGAAACCGAATTCAAGAAAATGATCAACATTCTCTCAAGCCCGGGGAAACCGCTCCCGGAAGACCGCCATGAACGAAAAACCCGCCTGCAAGAGATGCAAAAAAACGGCGGCACTGAAGCGCTCTGTCATATCATCCGTGATCTGCACACCTACCAACAGGTGAAGTCACTCAACGACAACGATCAGGTGATTCTGAAACAATCGCAAACCGCCCTGCTCGGGGAATGGGGCTTTGTTTTCTCCATTTCCACCGCCCAGGCCGAGATCGAACTACACCGCGTGCTTGCTCCAAAGACACATGAGATTAAGGAGTAATATGTCATCAGAAGAAAAACAGATCGTACACAGAGTTGTGGAAAATTTCATCCGCACCGGAAATGCCACAGATGAACAGGTCAAGGTGACCTGCCTGCCAGTGAACAAGACCAGTTTTGTAGAACAGACCGGCGGCGATGGTCGAATCATTTTGCTGGATGAATACAAATTGGACGGGAAAGTGATCTGGGCAAGTTATAGTGCCCGCAGTGGAACAGTTTACTTGAGCCTAAAAAAATAAATCAGGCGAAAATATATTCCTTCAAGCAACCGAAACTTCATTCCGATCGTTTGAAGGATGTTTATATTTATGGGTGGTTTATAAAATAGGTAAAATCTTGCACAAATACTCGTTCCGTTGAGGCACTCCCATGACTTCTAAAACACTTCCCCAATCACAGCACTTTACCTATCACGAACTGGCTGAGGGAATCTGGGCGGCGATCGTGATTCCGACAGGCCTGGCGGCAAGCAATTCAGGGATCGTGGACCTTGGCGACCACACCCTTATTTTTGATACCACCCTCTCGCCCGCATCGGCTGTTGAATTGCGTAAAACTGCCGAGCATCTTACCGGGCGTGCGGTAACCTATGTGCTCAACAGTCACTGGCATCAAGACCATGTCTTTGGTAATGCGATTTTCGCTCCCGAAACAAAAATAGTTGCCTCTGCACGCACAAGCGAGATCATCGCCGAGAAGATTCCGTCCATTATGGATGAATTCAAGAAGCATTGGCCCAACCAACTAAAGGAATGGGCCGAAAGTGCAAAGGTCGCAAAAGATGAGGCCGAGCGGTTGGATTATGAAGATGGTGTGCGGTTTGCACAATCCATCATGGATACCTTCCCGCAGTTGGAATTACGCCTGCCAGATCAAACCTTCACAGATCGAGTGGAATTCAAAGGGACAAAACGTACCGTCGAGTTCATTACCTATGGCGGCGGGCACACCGATAGTGATGCATTCCTATACATACCCGCCGAACGGATAATCTTCGCTGGCGATTTGTTGGCAACAAAATTTCAACCTGGTATGTCAAGCGGTCACCCGTACGAATGGCTCAAGATTCTTGCAAAAATCAAATCCATTGAACCAAACCAACTGGTACCCGGTCACGGCGAACTTGCTACACTAGAAGATATATCATTGATCGAGCGTTATCTCAACGAGTTGTTGCAAATGGCAGAACAAAATTGGCGCGCTGGCGGCACCGCTGAGAGTGCCGCCGCCTTACGGCCTCCGGTGTTCATCGAAGGCTGGGAAAACGCCGAAGCTTTCGAGATAAACATGAAATTCCTACATGAGGCAGTTCAAAAAAAGTAACCCTTCCATTCACGAACCATAAAAACTCCATGTCAGTGTATACTGACATGGAGTTTTTATAAAATGTCAAACCTTTCCAACTCCAACTGGGATGTAGTCATTGCAGGCGGCGGGCCAGCGGGTTTCTTTGCTGCGATTCGCTGTGCTGAATTAAATCCGTCGCTGCAGGTGCTCATCCTCGAAAAATCAAGTCAGACTCTCGGCAAGGTGCTCATCTCTGGCGGCGGGCGTTGTAATGTCACACATGCCTGTTTCGACCCTGCTCAACTCATCCAATTTTATCCACGCGGCGGGGATGCATTGCGCGGCGCTTTCACACGCTTCCAACCCAGGGATACAGTGGAATGGTTCGAAAGACGCGGCGTAAAATTAAAAACCGAAGCCGATGGGCGCATGTTTCCCATCACCGATGATTCAAGCACAGTGGCGAACTGTCTGCGTGAGGCGGCGAAACAAGCCAGGGTGCGGGTGCAGTTGGGCACGTCACTGCAACGGGTGGAAAAAACCTCCTCGGGCAGATTCAGGCTTGAGTTAAGAAAAGATGCGGAAAGTCTTTCCATCCAGACAAACAGATTATTGATCGCCGCAGGCAGCGATTCCAAAACGCGTGAGATCGTTAAATCGCTGGGGCATTCCATTGCAGAGCCTGTGCCATCATTATTCACTTTCAACGTGAAAGACAAAAGGATCGACGGCCTTGCGGGAATTGCGGTTGAAGCCGTGACCCTGAAAATGGATTCGATCACCACACGCGGGCCGCTGCTCATCACCCACTGGGGATTTAGTGGCCCCGCCGTGCTGCGCTGCTCGGCCTGGGGTGCGCGGATTTTGTACGAGAAAAAATACGCTTCGCCCTTAACTGTCAACTGGCTCGGCGATTACAAAACCGACTCGGCGCTGGAAGTATTACAGCGAAACAAGGAATGGCATGAAAATGCCCGCAAAAAAGTGACAGCTCATTCGGCCTTCTCACAGATCCCGATTCGGTTATGGAAACAGTTGACCGAATTCATCGGCGAAAAGAATTGGGCCGACGTATCGAAGGCGGAATTACGGAAACTTGCCGAAGAATTGACCGCTGGCACATTCATGATCCAGGGCAAGGGACAATTCAAAGAAGAATTTGTCACCTGCGGCGGGGTAAACTTAAAGGAAGTGAATTTCAAAACCATGCAAAGCCGCCTTGTGGATGGTTTGTTCTTTGCTGGTGAGGTGCTCGATATTGACGGCATTACAGGTGGGTTCAACTTCCAATCTGCATGGACAACTGGCTGGCTGGCGGGCAATTCAATGACAGATTTGTAAAGCATCCATGGCGGCACTTGCGCCATGCGAATAACTAACATAAAATTCCACCCATCCCAAGACAAGTTTGGAGGTACTTCATGCCTGAGAACGAGCATTTGAATGCGATCACAGCCGCCATCATCGAAGGGGAAACAGATGATGCCGTCGAAGCCACCCAATCGGCCCTGAGTGCCAGCATTGACCCGATGGAGATCCTCAACATAGGGTTGATGAACGGAGCTGATGAAGTGGGACAGCGTTTCGAACGCGGCGAATACTTCCTGCCAGAATTAATGATGACAGGGCGCGCACTCAAGGCTTCGATGGAAGTGGTAAAGCCCGCCCTGCTTGAAAAATATTCCGACAGCACAGACCGTGTTAAAGGCAAGGTGGTCGCGGCGACGGTTCACACCGATATTCATGACATTGGCAAGAACATCGTTTCTTCCATGCTGACCGCCTCGGGCTTCGAAGTGACCGACATGGGTGTGGATGTCCCCATCAAATCCATCATTGACAAGGCCGAAGAGATCGAAGCGCGCATCATTTGTCTCTCGGCGCTGCTCACCACTTCGATGCCGTTCATGAAAGATTTGATCCAGTTGCTTGTGGCCCGCGACATCCGCCATAAATATATTGTGCTGGTGGGCGGTGCATCCGTCACAGAAAGCTGGGCGAATCACATTGGTGCCGATGGCACCGCCCGTAACGCCGCCGATGCTGTTAAGCTGGCGCGCGAAAAAATTGGAATGTAAACACAACAGGCGCACTTTCTGTGCGTCTGTTTATTTATCAACAGGAAACCCACATGCTGAACTATCTTGAAATCCTCGACCGCGCCCATACAGGCACCTACATCACCGAAGAAAGCTGGGACCTTGAAAAGATCGCCATGACCACCAAGCGTCTGGTGAAAAAATACAAACTCGAGTGGAACAAGGAAGAACTCGTCACGGATGACGCAGCACTTTCCGAAGCGATCTGGAAAGCGGGTTACGAACTGGCAGTGGAAGTGGGCGCGTACAGCCGCTCCACCGAACGCATTATTCAGCTTTCACAGGATGAAATCGACAACGGCATCCGCAATATGCCGCAGGAAGTGGTTATGGGCGAAGGCAAGGATGCGCGGACGTTGTATGCGCGTCATCTTCACGATGAGCGGGCTCCTCTTTTCTTCGGCGGTTCGCCAGGGACGCCTATCCCCGAACGCATTTTCCTCGCCAACGTCATGTCGTACATGCAGGAACCGTTGATCGATCTCGCCACCTGCGGCACACTCGTGGAAGTGGACGGGCGGGAAGTCCGCACGGGCAACCCCATTGAGATCGTCTCCACTCGCCGCGAATTGCAGTACATGCGTCAGGGATTGAAACGCGTCGGTCGTGCTGGCATGGGAATGTTGGCAGCGCAAAGCTCGGTTTCAGAGTTGGGAGATCTCGCGGCGGCACATCCTGATTATTTGCGCAAATGTGACTCGCACCTCGTGCCCGTTCTGAACGAACTCAAGATGGATCACCGCAATATTTCGCGCGCAGTCAATTCATTGGAATATGGAATGGTCAATGCTTCACTGCCCTGTGTCATCGTCGGCGGGTTGGGCGGCGGACCTGCTGGCTCGGCAGTCGTGAATGTCGCTTCGTATCTCGTAGCGAACATCACCTGCCTTGCAGACTATCACATCCTCCACCCCATTCATGTGCGCCATGTCGCCACATCCACACGGGAAGTGCTGTGGGTCATCAATGCCACAGCGCAAGCCTTTGCCCGCCACGCGCCATCCATCATTGTTGCGGATATTTATCCGAAATCAGGCGCAGGGACAAAGGAACTGCTCTACGAAACCGCCGCGAATGCCATTGTCAACGCGGTCAGCGGCGGACATCTCGAAGGGGTTGGCGCTGCCGATGGGAACGCACCCAACTGCTCGGGATTGGAAGCGCGACTCATGGCTGAGGTGGCGCTGGCGACCCATCGCATGAAGATGTCGCTCAAGGATGCGAATCAGTTCGTCCTCCAACTTCTGCCGAAATACGAGCATGTCTTCACGCAGGATGGCAACCCAGGCAAATCGTTTGATGAAGTGTACGATACGGTTTCCGTCACGCCGCAGGATTTCTGGCAAAAGATGTACGAAGAAGTCAAAACCGAATTGAAAGAAATGGGTTTA
>DAOQID010000108.1:0-14064 GCA_035339375.1 Anaerolineales bacterium
CCGCCGGGGAAATTTAGTCAGAGAAGCAATTAAAAAAATACACCTCTTCCTGAATGGAAGAGGTGTATTTTTGAATGTCAGGATGTTATTGGCAGGCAACGGGGACACTCTGCAAAGATTGTCCATTTAAGTTTCCGCGTATGGTAAGTGCCTCTGGATATTGATAGGGACCAGTTATGCGCCAGGTCAATGTTTCCGTTTTGGCGCTATCGAAGGTCAATGTGCCTTCAGCTTGCGGCGCATTGTAGCCCTCAAAAGTGCCATTAGGTACCTGTCCGCTGGCATCGGTAATGTAAATTTGATATTGCGCGGTGGCAGGCCCATTGGATGAGAATTCGGCATACACAAAATATGTTGTGCCCGCCGTGCAAATGGCTCCTGACCCTTGTTCTTGCTCGATTCGGAGTGAACCTGTGACTTGAGCAACAACGGGTTGTTGTTCGCTGCCTTGTGGATTGTTTTGAGCCACGGCAGTAAGGGTTGCATTAACGGCGCTGCTGATATCCTGGGTCGGTGCGGTCTGCGGTGTTTCCATTTGCGGGCTGTTTTGAGCCACTGCGGTCAAAGTTGCGTTGACAATATTGCTGATGTCCTGGGTCGGCGAAGGTTGAGCTCCGCAAGCCAAAAGGGTGAAAAACACGGGTAACAAATAAAATATTTTTTTCATTTTTTCTCCTGGGTAAATTTGACGTATTCGATTCTTGATAGTTTCCCGCTTTTTAGAGCATGCGAGAAAAAACAAACCTTGTTGCGCAAATTCCCCCGTCTGCATTATTCGAACTCAATGTCAATTTCCTCGTCGTCTTTCCAATCTTCGCTGCGTTCAAATTCAATGTCGCCGAAGAGGACATCCTGTTTTGCTGTCACACGGTAGCGTTTCACCAGTTCCAATAGCGCGAGAAAAGTCACCACGATCTCCACCCGAGTGGCTTTATCGGTGATCAGTCCGCTGAATGACATGCGCTGGATGTTTTTCAAGGTCTTGGTGATGTAGTCAATTTTTTCACGGATCGTCACTTTGGGTGTGCTGATCACTGTGGCAAGCGGTTTTTTCTCTTTGCCGCGTGCAATGCCTGCCTCGGCAGCGGCCAGCAAACCTTCAAGGGTTAGATTCGAAAGGTCGAGTTTTGCCTCCACTTTGGGGGGCGGGGCCACGCGCAAATGTGTGCGTAAATTATTTTCCTGCCGTTCGGCAAGCCAGCCTGCGATTTCCTTGTAGCGTTTGTATGAAATCAGCAATTCCACCAACTCTACACCGGGGTCTTCTTCGCCAGGCTCACGTTCGATCGGTCGCGGCAGCAATGCTTCAGATTTGATCTGCACCAGCTTGGCGGCGATCACAAGGAACGACGAAATTTCGTCGGGCTTCATCTGTTCCAGCCCGTGCAGGTATGATAAATACTGGTCGGTAACTGAAGCCAGTGAAATGGCAGTGATATTTAATTCAGCGCGTTCGATCAAACTGAGCAAAAGGTCCAGCGGCCCTTCATAAACGGGCGTCTGCACCTTGTATCCGCTGATCTGATGTCCTAGCAGGTTTTCCATGGCGGCCGAATTATACCAGTGTATAATCCTGCCCATGTCCAAGCTTACTCACCTCGATGAACAGGGCCGTGCGCACATGGTGGATGTGGGTGCCAAGCCCGATACGGAACGCACCGCCATTGCCCGCGGTGAAATTCACATGAAAAAAGAGACCTTCGAACTGATTCGTGATGGGCAGGTTAAAAAAGGGGATGTGCTGACCGTAGCCCAGATCGCAGGAATTAGCGCCTCAAAACGGACCTCTGAGCTGATTCCGTTATGTCATCCGCTCTTCCTTTCGAAAGTGGATGTGACCCTCGTCCTCGAAGAATCCCTGCCGGGAGTGGTCATCACAGCCACCGCCAAAACCACAGGCAAAACAGGTGTGGAAATGGAGGCCCTCACAGCGGTCTCTGTCGCCGCGTTGACCGTGTACGACATGGCCAAGGCCGCCGAAAAGACCATGCGCATTCAAAATATCCGCCTTGTGGAAAAACATGGCGGTCAAAGCGGCGATGTGGTGAATGAATAATATGGAATACTCTCCCGTCAATTTTCAAGAGAAGTTTTCCAGGTTCTCCGAGCAGTGGTCACCGAAGATCATTGCCCAGTTAAATGATTACCATCTTAAACTGGCCAAGGTGCAGGGAGAATTTGTGTGGCATGACCACCCTGAAACCGATGAGGTGTTTATCGTTATCAAAGGGCATTTGGATATTTTATTCCGTGACGGCAAGGTTTCCCTGACTGAAGGGGAGATGTTCGTTGTTCCAAAAGGTGTGGAACATAAGCCTGTTGCTGAAAACGAGTGCCACATCTTGCTTATCGAGCCTGCGGGTACGGTCAACACAGGCGATGTAACTGATAAACTCACTGCTCCAAATAATGTCTGGATATAAAATGAATCACATAAAACTCTTATTTTTTGCCACCATCCGCGATCGGGCGGGAGTGAAATCCCTTGAAATGGATATCCCCGCCGACCTGACCATTCAAGGTCTCAAAGACAAATTGTCAGTGGAATATCCGAGCCTCAAGGAATCCATGCAATCTGTCTTGATTACGATCAATCGTGAATATGCCTTTGATGAGGCTATTGTCCCGCCGAATGCCGAGATCGGCATGTTTCCCCCCGTCTCTGGTGGATGACCCGAACCATGAATTCTTCCAACCTTCCAACGATTTTTTCCATCACCGAATCAGAAATTGACCTGAACGACCTGCTTGCAAGGATTACGCTCACCAGCACAGGTGCAGCCGCCATTTTTACAGGCATGGTTCGGGGTGTGACCACACGCGGTGACGCCCATGAAACCGAATACCTTGAGTATGAGTCTTATGTGCCGATGGCTGAGGCCAAAATGAAGCAGGTGGCCGATGAGATCCGTGCAAAATGGCCTGTGATCGAGGGGATTGCCGTTGTTCAGCGCATTGGCAAACTGTACCCAATGACCCCCACGGTATTGATCGCCTGTACCGCAGCCCACCGTGACACGGGTGTATTCGATGCGGCCCGTTATGGCATTGACCGCTTGAAAGAGATCGTACCTGTCTGGAAGAAGGAAGTTGGCCCAAATGGCGAGGAATGGGTGGAAGGCGATTACATCCCCAAGCCTGGAGAATGATATGATTTTGAATTCAAAACGATTGATCATTCGAAATTTCAAGGACTCAGATATTGAGTCCTTTCTTTTGTATCGCAATATTCCTGAAGTGGCGAAATATCAGGGATGGAAGCTGCCCTATCCACGCGAAGCGGCGGTGCAGTTGGTGGATGAGATGCGGAATATAGATAGTCCGCAGGCGGGGCGTTGGTTGCAGTTGATGCTCGAACTTCGAGATACCCATGAAGTCATCGGCGATATCGGTATTCGCCTTAAGAGGGAAGATCCACGGCAGGCGGTTATCGGCTTTACTCTGGCTCCTGCACACTGGCGCAAAGGATATATGACTGAGGCGGTCGTCACCATACTGGGATTTCTTTTCGATGTGCTCAACCTGCATCGGGTTTCAGCCGATTGTGACACGGAAAATATCGCTTCCTGGCGCACGCTGGAGAAGGCTGGCTTTCGCCGTGAAGCCCATTTTGTGGAGAATTACCCAATGGGTGATTTTTATGCCAGTGAATACATTTACTCAATATTGCAGCGTGAGTGGCAGGCAGGGAAAACCCCCGGGTAGGGAATGTTTTTTCAACGGAAGCAGGCCGCAGTAAGGCGGGATACGGGTTTTCATCCGCGTGACGGATAACAGTTTTTGGGGTTTTATATGAAGCCAGTCAGCTGGAATTTTATTATGTCAAGGTATCTGGAGGAAGAATGACTGAACGTATCGTGATTACAGGCATGGGGACTGTGAATCCACTTGGTTTGAATGTGAAGGAGACCTGGAGCAATATGGTGGCGGGGGTCTCAGGGGTTGCGCCGATCACCCTGTTTGATTCGGGGCCGTTACAAGTTCATATTGCCGCAGAAGTGAAGGGTTTCAAGCCCGAAGAATATATGGATGCCAAAGAGGCGCGCCGCCGTGACCGTTTTGAGCAATTTGCGATCACCGCCGCCAAAGAGGCTCTTTTTCAATCAGGCTTGCAGGTGACAGAAAAAAATGCTGGGCGCATTGGCGTGATTATTTCTTCTGCCATTGGCGGTTTGCACTCGCTTCAGGAAGCCACACTCACAAATTACAAGGAAGGCCCGAAACGGGTCAGCCCATTCCTGATTCCCATGCTGATGCCGAACGGCGGTGCTGGGATGGCTGCGATCGAATTCGGCATCAAAGGTCCGTGCTTTTCGGTGGCTTCGGCCTGCGCTTCTGGTGCAGATGGAATTGGTACGGCATTGATGATGCTGCACACTGGCATGATCGATGCCGCTCTGGCAGGCGCTGCTGAGGCGACCATCACCTCCACTGGTGTGGCTGCTTTTGACCGTGTGGGGGCCATGTCTCGCCGTAATGATGATTTCTCCATGACTCCCCAGCCCTTTGATAAAAACCGTGACGGGTTGGTGATGGGAGAAGGGGCGGGGGTTTTGGTGCTTGAACGCGAGGCAGATGCGAAGGCTCGCGGTGCAACCATCCTTGCCGAGTTGGCTGGTTATGGTGCTACGGCTGATGCTTATCATGTCACTGCTCCACACGAACATGGAGAGGGTGGTACGGCCGCCATTATGATGGCGTTGTCGTCTGCAAAGGCGAATATTCAGGATGTAGGCTATATCAATGCCCATGGTACTGGTACGCTTTTGAACGATCAGGCCGAAACCCGCGCCATTAAAGCTGCCTTTGGCGAACTGGCATATAAAGTTCCGATCTCATCCACCAAATCCATGACAGGGCACATGATGGGTGCCACCGGCGCATTGGAGGCAATTATCTGTGTGCAGGCGGTTCGTGATGGCATTTTGCCTCCCACCATCCACTACGAAACCCCCGACCCCGAATGTGACCTGGATTACATCCCCAACAAGGCTCGTGAGGCTGATATTTCGCTGGCCATCAGCAATGCCTTCGGCTTTGGCGGTCACAACGCCGTGCTGGCAGTGCGGAAATACGCCTGAAAATAGGCTTGTAGGTTCAGAAAATGCGTGCTATACTCGGCATTCGCATTTCATAAACAACCAATAAAACGTAAGGAAGAACGTAAAATGACAGACTTTATTAAGGCCGTTGAGGCCAAACCGAACGAGAAAATCCCGCAAATGAGTTCAGGCGACACGGTCAGCGTTCATGTCAAAATCAAGGAAGGCGACCGCGAACGTATTCAGGAGTTCAAGGGAATCGTTATTCGCCTCCGCAAGGGCGGCAATGACGCTTCCGTTACTGTTCGCCGTATGGCCACCAACGGCATCGGCGTAGAGCGCACCTTCCTGCTCCGCTCCCCGCGCATCGACAAGGTAGTTGTTGAACGCCACAGCAAAGTCCGCCGCGCTCAGCTTTACTTCATGCGTGGCCGCACTGGCAAGAGCGCCCGTCTCAAGCAGAAATTCGACTAAAAGCAACAGTCACCACCAGGGTTCTTGGACCCTAAAGGTTCACAAGACCTTTAGGGTCTTTTTGTTTTCAAGGAGTTGTACCATGCCCAAACCATTGATCGGCATCACCACCCGCAACGGCAAGGATGCCGACGGACATCCACTTACTGCGCTCCAGCATTCCTACATCAACGCCATTGTGCAGGCGGGTGGAATGCCCATTTTGATCCCCTCAATGCTTTCTGAGGAAGACTTTACTGGATTGTATTCCCTGCTTGCAGGCATTCTCTTCACCGGCGGCGGGGACGTTTCTTTGGAATATTTCAACGGTTCTGACCACCCGAGAATTGGTGAAGTGGATAAGAGACGGGATACTACCGAGATCACCCTGATGCGCGCAGCCGTTAACGATGGCAAGCCATTGTTGGGAATTTGCCGTGGCGCTCAAGTTATGAACGTGGCTTTGGGCGGCACACTATATACCCATATCCACGATCAGGTAAAAGGTGCGCTTGACCATGATTACCCCGGTGATCTGCGCAAGGTAATTGTCCATCCCGTAAATGTAGACGAGAGCACACGTTCCGCTGAAATTTTTGGTGAGACCCTGCTGCATGTCAACAGCTTGCACCATCAAGGCTTGAAAGATATCGCCCCGGGCTTGCGCGTAGCAGGCCACGCTCCTGATGGCCTGGTGGAGGTTGTGGAAATCCCCGACCATCCTTATGCCGTGGCTGTGCAATGGCACCCCGAATGGCTGACAGACCAACCTGCCATGCAAAAATTATTCAAGTCATTTGTAGATGCGGCTGGATGAATCAAAGAACGATGAATTCAGAATGATGAATTTACAAAACAGGCAGGATGCAATAACTTCCCCCATCGGTGTTTTTGACTCGGGCGTAGGCGGATTGTCCGTCCTGCGTTCCATTCGCGAGCAAATGCCAGAGGAATCCGTTTTATACTTTGGCGATCAAGGACACGTTCCATATGGTCCGCGCTCGATGGGGCAGATTCAAAGTTTTTCTGCAGGCATCACCCGCTTTTTGCTGGACCATGGTTCAAAATTGATTGTCGTGGCCTGTAACACCGCCTCCGCCGCCGCATTGACCTATCTGCGCGAAAGCTTTCCCGGTGTTTCTTTTGTCGGCATGGAGCCTGCCGTGAAACCCGCCGCGGAGACGACCAAAACGGGCAGGGTGGGGGTATTAGCCACCCCGGCAACCTTTCAAGGCGCATTGTATGCCTCGGTTGTAGAGCGGTTTGGGGCAGGTGTTGAGTTGTTTCAACATACCTGCCCGGGCCTGGTGAGTCAAATTGAAAAAGGGGAATTGGACTCTGCTGCTACGCGTGCCATTTTAGAGGATGCGCTTCATCCCATGCTTGAGAAAAATATCGACACCGTGGTGTTGGGATGCACACACTATCCATTTGTGATACCGCTGATTCAGGAGGTGGTGGGGGGCGCGGAACGTGTTCGAGTGATCGATCCTGCCCCATCGGTGGCGAAGCAGGCCAAACGTTTGTTGGAAGCGGCAGGGATGAAGAATCCTGCGGGGAGTCGGGCATCCATCCGCTTTTTTACTTCCGGGGATGTTGAATCCATGAAATCCATGCTGCCTGTGTTGTTGGGGGAAGTGGGCGATGTAGAACTGGCCGTGTGGCAGAATGACGAAGAGGTTAAATAAAAAGACTTCGGAATTTCCGAAGTCTTTTTATTGCTAGGGTCGAAATTCTTTTTGTTCCACTTCAATATTGGCCGCCTTGAGAAAATTCAACGCGTTTTCATCGGTGCGATAGGCAGTGCTGTACACGATGCGGGTGATGCCCGCATTGATCAGCGCCTTTGTGCATTGAATGCAAGGCAGATGTGTGACGTAACAGGTTGCTCCCTTGGTGGAGACACCATGCAGCGCAGCTTGAATGATGGCGTTTGTTTCTGCGTGAATCGTGCGGACGCAATGACCTTCCACCATGAGGTGACCGACTTCATCACAATGTTCCTGCCCGGCGGGGGAGCCGTTGAAGCCGGTAGTTAGAATTCTTTTTTCCAAAACAAGCACACAACCTACAAAAGCGCGGTCACAAGTGCTACGTTCGGAGACCGCATAAGCGATCTTCATGAAATAGGAATCCCAATCGGGGCGCATATTTTCTCCAGGCATTATCAGACCTGACAGGTTTTCAGGACAAAGATCAAACGAAGTTCTTTGCTTTGAAACCTGCCAGGTCTTTTTACTTTTATTCCACTGTTACGCTCTTGGCGAGGTTGCGGGGTTGATCCACATCCAAACCGCGGATGGTGGCAATGTGATAAGCCAGCAACTGCAATGGGAGTACGGTGATGATGGGGGAGAGCATCCACGGCGCTTCGGGGATCCACAAAACGTGGTCAGCCATGCCTGGGACGAGCTCATCGCCTTCAGTAGCCACTGCAATGACCATGCCGCCACGGGCCTTGGCCTGCTGGATCTGTGAGATCATTTTCTCATGCCAGGGATCTTTGGGGGCAATGCACAACACCGGCATTTCCTCATCAATGAGGGCGATGGGACCATGTTTCATTTCGCCCGCAGGATAACCTTCAGCATGGATGTAGGAGATCTCCTTGAGTTTGAGCGCGCCTTCGTACGCGATCGGCATGTTGATGCCGCGTCCAAGGTAGAGGCAGCCCTTAATGTCTTTCAAGGCATGTGCCACTTTTTCAACCTCGGGTTCGGTATCAAGCACGCGACCAGCAAGGTCTGGGACAAGGCGCAAGTCAGCCACGAGTGCCTTGCGAGTCTTTTCGTCTATGACGCCGCGCATATCGGCCAGTAAAATCGCGAGCATGTATTGATCCACCAACGGCGCTGTAAACGCCTTGGTTGAAGCCACCCCGATTTCAGGTCCAGTTTGCATCGCGATGGTTCCATTTGAAACGCGCATGGCTTGTGATCCAACCGCGTTGACAATGCTCCAGATGATGCCGCCCTTGCGTCGTCCTTCTTCCATGGCGGCGAGTGTATCGGCGGTTTCGCCAGATTGCGAAATTGCGAGAATGACGGTGTTTTCGTCCACGATGGGGTCACTGTAACGGAACTCGGAGCCGATGACCACTTCCACTGGAACGCGTGCGATCTTTTCGATGAGGTATTTGCCAACCATGCCTGCGTAAGCGGCCGTACCACAAGCTGTGATGTAAATGCGTTGGATGCGCTTGGCGAGTTCGGGGGTGAGATTTAATTCAGGCAGGCGAATGCGGCCTTCTTTGAAATCCACACGACCTGCAAGTGTGTCGGTCAGTGCGCGCACCTGCTCGTGGATTTCCTTTTGCATGAAGTGGCGGTACTCGCCTTTTTCAGCGGCCACGGCATCCCACGCGATGGTGTGGATCTCGGGTTTGACCTCCACTCCTTCAAGTGTTTCGATGCGTACGCCTTCTCGGGTGACGATCGCCATTTGACGCGACTCAAGAAAAATAACTTTGCGGGTGTGTTCCAAAATGGCGGGGATATCAGAGGCGATGAAGTTTTCGTTTTCACCAAGGCCGATCACCACGCCGCCTGCATTGCCGATGCGGGCAGTCACGATCTTATCAGGCTCATCAGCAGACATGAGCACTACCACATTGGCCCCTTCGATCTTTTGAAAGGTGCGGCGGGCGGCTTCCACAAAACCAGCGCCTGGGTTGGCCGCCTGGTAATGCTCTGCCAGATGCACGATGGTTTCGGTGTCGGTGTCTGAAAGGAAATTTACGCCTTCACTGACGAGTTCGTCTTTGAGTTCGAGAAAGTTTTCGACGATGCCGTTATGCACCACCACAACCTTGCCCGAATTGCCCACATGCGGATGCGCATTGCGAGCCGATGGTGCGCCGTGGGTTGCCCAACGTGTATGACCGATGCCCGGCGCACCCGTGAGCGGGGATTTGACCACAAGGTCAATTAATTGCGACAATTTGCCCGCGTCTCTTCTAACTTCGATCTGGTTGCTGTTAATGACAGCGACTCCAGCCGAATCATAGCCGCGGTATTCAAGCCTTTTCAGGCCATTGAGAATGATCGACACCGCGTCACGCGGTCCGACATATCCGACGATTCCACACATAGTAGGGGTTCCTCCGATTAGTATTAGTTTGATGGATATCATTGCAATGCAAGTTCCTTCCCCGAAGAAGCAATCTCTTGAACGGGAGATCGCTGATCAGGGAAAAGGCATTCACGCCCTTGCAATGACAGATTGTTTTCGCCAATCCCTTGCTTTTTGACCCTGTGATCGCTCAGAGGGTGTTATTAGCAAAGTTATCTTTTGGAGGGAAAGATGTGACGGGTATGGCGTACCCGGAGGGCTTCCGCTGATCGTTCGATTTTTTTCTCTTATAGGCTGAAACACCTTTTATGTTTTTGGTGTATCAGGCCTTGGAGAATTAGCTCCATTTCGCAATGGAGAACCCTCGTCCTCGTCAACTTTGTTTTTTCCAACTGGATACCGAATGAAGCCCATATTCCAAAAAACAAAGTCCATGCGCTGTCTTTCCCGTTTTGTTTTGTCGATGCACCTCCTTTCATAGGTTGGCGGGATTATACCGTAAAAATATCGCCGACCTGAAAATGGTCGGCGATATTTTTGTTCATCAGTAATTAAGCATCTGGATCGAATGTCGGCGTTGGCGTTGGCGTCTTGGTTGGTGTTTTAGACGGTGTTAAGGTGGGCGGTGGTGTATTTGTCTTTGTCGGTGTGGCCGTGTTAGTCGGTGTGGCCGTACGAGTAGCCGTAGCAGTCGGTGTGAACGTCCCTGTTGGGGTGCGGGTGATGGTCGGCGTGTTGGTCTTCGTCGGCGTGCTGGTGGCCGGTTGGGTATTGGTGGGCGTGCGTGTAATGGTCGGCGACGGTGTACGTGACGGAGTAAGGGTAATAGTTGGCGGTATTGTTACCGTACTGGTCGGGACCGGGGACGGAGCCGGGGTAAGGGTGGGAGTGCGTGTGATCGTTGGGCTGGGTGTGATGGTAGGTGTATTAGACGGGGTGGGTGTGTAGTTGGCCACAGAACCAGTCAGAATACAGTCTCCCCAGCCCGGGAAGGTAAATGTCATCACAACCGTGTATAAACCCTGGAAGTTATTGTCGCTGAAGTCGGCATCCCAGGTATAGCGACCACCACTGCCCGGAAGATCAAGTGCAGGCGGGGTGGAACTGGTCACAATGGGGGAGTTGGTATTGGCGGTGTTTGCCGGGTTGTAATAAGTGGTGCCGTTCCATTTGGTGAAGTCGAAATACCTTCCGCCTGTCAGAGGGGATGGATCCCATGTTAGTTCGGTTTCAGTCAAGTAGGCTGTTGCGACGTTGTTATTACGGACACGTGCTTCAAAACTGTCACCATTGAACTGGGTACGGTCAATGAAAATGCTGGCACAGGAAGGTGTTGGCGTTGAAGTAGGCGTCCTTGTAATGGTTGGCGTATAGGTCTTGGTTGGCGTCTTTGTGAACGTAGGCGTCAGAGTTTTGGTTGGTGTACGCGATGGTGTAAACGTCTGTGTTGGTGTAGAGGTACTAGTGAGTGTTGGCGAAGGAGTAATGGTCGGTGACGGTGTAATGGTAAAGGTTGCTGTATTGGTCGGGGTATCGGTGGGAAGTGGTGTGTTTGTTGGCGGACCAGCCAGAATGATTGGCGTGTTGATGGCGCGAGTTGCATAGAACTGTTCTACCACGCCCTGGCGGAAGGAAGCCAAGTGAATCATGGAGGGTTCAATCTTGAAAACTGGCAACACCATGAAGGCAAAATTGTAATCTGCGGCAACCACCACGTATTGACCGGGGACGCCTGCAAACTCATCTGATACACCACCAAGGGTACAACTCGCATAAACGGGTTGGCCCATTAATGGGGGCTGCCAGATGCGGGCAGAGCCCGCCGTAGAACACACGGTGATATTCAGGTAGTCATTATCTGCCTGGGTGAGGATTTCATAATCTGGTGCAGGAGGATTGCCTCCACTTTCATCGTCACGGGTATCATAATCTTCCTGCGAAATGCCATAGTGCAAGCCGATAATGATGCGGCGGGTTTCATCTTCGATGGAGGGGATGCGGGCCAGTTCGATCTCGTCCAGCTCACTGGTTCCATCGCATAAGGAACCATCCCCATCCATTTCGCCGCCGGTACAGTAGATTTCCTCAAATTGGCCGGTGACGGCATAGCGCACACCGAAACGGGTGGAGTTTTCAATGATCAACCATGCATAGAACAGACGCCCAAATTCTATGGTACCTATCAGAACCAGCAAGAGAATCGGCAAAACAAGCGCGAATTCGAGCATGCCTTGTGCCCGTTTTCGCCCTGTTGCTGGCTTCGATTTTTTGAGTAAGCGTATGTTCATAATGATACCCTTGTTAGCGGAATTATACTGCCTGTTATCTGATTATTGACTAATTCTCGTAAAGATATTGCCTGCGATTGCAAGGAAAATCGGACCTAAGTCAAGGCCTGGATCATCTGCATAATAGAATTGCCCATGATTTGCTTCACGAACAAGTACTCCAGTAACCGGGTCGTAAACGTCACCGGCTTCTTCTGCAATGTACGTAAGTAAATTTGCGGCGGAATAGGGCAATCCATTCTTGTAATTGGTATCTGCTTTCGAGTCCAAGCCTGCCCAATAAATAGAATTAACCAAGCCGGTGTCGGTGCCTAATCCAATTGTGAAAATAGTAATGCCGTTGCCGGTTTCTGGATTGGCAAGGTCATCTGCAGCATCCCGTGCATAGTCATCGGCGTCATAGTTTGTATCTGGGGGAACAGGAGGGACAGCATCTGGATTTCCCCGGCTATGGCGGGTAATTAATGGGGTAATGCCGTCAGCGGCAAGGTCGCTATCACGGCAAGGAGCGGTTTTGGGAGCACTCCAGGTACTTGATGGACAGAAACCATCGGGATGTGTCAAAAGAAAATTCGCATCAGTGCTTGTGGCATTGGCTGGACCGCTTAATAGAGCAATAACAACCCAAAATGCATCATTACGTCCTGAAGTAATAAATGCATTATTTGCATAATATAGTGCGCCTCCAATATTACTAGAGCCAATGGTTGTAGGGTTACCTTCTCCATCTCCTGATGTGGCTGCATTAAGATCTGCACCGCCTGTGTAGACGGGCCTTTGTAAGCCGGCGAATGTATTAGCAGGATCATCGTTTGGATAGTATAAACATAATCCTTTTGAGGGTGAAAACCATTTGTTAGCAGTCGAAGGATCAACATCACATATTGGTGGTTCGTAGGCTTTTATGTTAGCTAGTAGGTTGTCCGCTTCTGTAACGTCGTCTTCAAATGGGTACAAAATAGGGTCGCGAGTCCCGCCTGGAGATTGTGAAGTCATTGTAACCACTGCTACACGGTCATAAGGAAAAAACAGAAAATTATTAACAAAACTTCTTGCGACCGTTTTGAT
The DNA here is from genome assembly GCA_035339375.1 of Anaerolineales bacterium. Lineage (GTDB taxonomy): Bacteria > Chloroflexota > Anaerolineae > Anaerolineales > Villigracilaceae > Villigracilis. The sequence goes on from DAOQID010000108.1 coordinate 12,923, forward strand.
GTTGTCGAGCGGTTGGCACGCGCCTGCGCCGCCATTTGCTACAAGGTTACAGTCTCTCGGATTGTCGCCTGGGATATCAAATTTGTTTGCAGCACCTGTGGTTCCATAAGTCATGGAAAGCGATGTGTCCATGATTAACACCAAGTCGATAGATGCGGCTTCGCCCACAGATGTGGCTTGAATGGTCGTGCCATTAATCCCTAAGACCCGCATAAACCCGAAATCCACGTTGCGAGTGGCGGTCACGCGTACCAGTTTTCTAGCGGGCTGGTCGTCTGATGTATCAGGTGTGTCCCATCCTACAGGGCATAAAGTTGGATCATGGGCTGGAGAACCGCCATAAGCATTGGTTGGGTCGCACATTGTGATGGACACATCAACAACATCCGATTGATTCAACCTGAGAAAATTCTCGGCAGCACTTACAAGGTCGTCTCCAGTAAAATCTTTGCGGAATTGCTGGGCAGCAGCTACAGAAGCGGCGTCAATACCACGCTTTAATCGCGCGTATTCGATCAGCAAGACTCCACCATCGGTCATCAAACCGATCATAGCGATCAAGCCAACAAATGCAAAGGCGATCAGGATGATGGCCTGACCACGTTCTGATTTTTTGAGCAGCTTTTTGATCATAAATTCACTCTCTCTTCTTCACTGGCACCCCGTGCCTGGAATAGGGTCAGCTGCATTAGCTGGCATGATGGAATGCGCGCGTAGCATCACCTTCCCTGTATAGAACAGGCCAATCACTGGGCGGTACCCATAATAAACTTCAACAAGTACCAATCCCGCATCAGGAGCGGTATCAGCATAAGTGTTTTCAATATCTGCTGTAGTGAAAGCAGATGTAATCATGCTAGGGTTGGTATTATATGGGCCAGTATCTGGATAACGAGTGGCTGTTGTTCCACCGACTACGCAATACACTGTAACAATAACACCATCTGTAGCAGGATCAAGAATTAGTTTGCGACCATCAGTTGGCGGGGCCAATTCGGTTCTTACCAATTCGGCGGTGGTGATGTAGTAATCCATGTCGTCGGTGCCGTCTGCGTTAAGTGGATTTGCAAGGCTGGCCCAGCGTGCGGCTCCACGGGTGGCATCCAAAAGCGACAGATAGAAATTCAGAATAAAACCGAATT
>DAOQID010000109.1:0-3176 GCA_035339375.1 Anaerolineales bacterium
CGCCACGCGGCAAATTCACGCCGCATCGAACTGCGCGGACGGTTGGAATCGCTGCGCGCACCACGGGCAGAATAATAAGGAATAGATAATGGGGAATGGGGAATAGGCAGCCTCCACCATTCACTATTCCCTATTCCCTTGTATTGCCATTTCGTAAAACTCCACCACCCGCTCCATTGTCCGCCCATACTCTGCTTTGGCAGAGATCATGTTTGCATTGAGACCTGCCGCCTCGCGCCGCAGGTCTTCTCTTTCCAGCGCGATCAGAATCGCATCGGCAATCGCCTGCGGATTGTTCGGGTCAACGAGCAGGCCATTTTGCCCGGGCGTGATCCACTCGCGGATGGATTCCAGATCACCCGCCACGGGGAAACATCCGCAAGCCATACCCTCGATCAACGAATTCGGCGTGCCATCGTGAATACTCGGCGAAACCACGATCTGCGCCCCGCGAAAGACCTCCCCCATCTGCGCGTGCGAAAGCGGTGGGTTCAACTGCACCGCATGTTCGATGCCCAACTCCTGAATCCATTTCAACGCCTGCGCCTCGCCCTGCATCGACGAACACACAAAACGCGCATCGCTCCGTTTCGCCAGCACCAGCGGAATCGACTTGAAAAACGCCTCATTTTTGACATACGCCCGAAATCCGCGCGGATTGATGATGACAGGCTCTTTCACAAGTTCACTTGGCGGATAAAAAACATCGCCTCTGATTCCGCCGTTACCGGGCGCCACCAACGTGGGTTGATCAGCGCCCAAGCCCCATGCTCTCGCGAGGCGGATATCCCGCTCACAATCGGCGTGGAGCGCATCCGCGGCCTTCATCACCTTGCGCGTGTAATATCCCATCAACGGTGTGGACGGTGCGTGCAGGGTAAAGTCATTGCCCCAAATGGAAACAAGAAAGCGCGGCCTCGATACTCGACGGCCAGATAGCGCCTCAGCCGCCAGCATCCCTTCATACGGCACACGCAGCGCGTGGACAATATCTGGCTGAACCTCTTGAATGAACGCACGCAATTTTCGCGCGGAGCGGGAAATGGTCACGGGGCCGAGCCACTGTCGGATACGCGTACGCAGGCCGAGGGTCCGCGAAGAACCGCTGCCCGGGGTCGAAGTCTGCTTTTTGACGGCGCTAAAGGCTACGGGGGTCAATTCCAGCCGCTTGACCGGGAAATCCAATTCACAAGCAAAAGTGGAGGCGAGATACACCTCGTCACCGCGCTCCGCAAAGTAACGGATCCAGTTTCGAGAGATCGGAGAGCGGCCATCGGCCACAAAGAGGATTTTCATAGGTGAAAGCGATTATACCCACTGTAGAGCGGGATAATAATCCCGCTCAGTTCGTTTAGAAACCGTACATTGCCCGTAAACGCGAGACGTAGTATATTTGCGGCATGAGCAAAGGTAGTGTTTTGATCGTTGAAGACAATATGGATACCTATGAATTGGTGAATTTCATCCTGCAAAAGGATGGGTTCGATACTTTTCTGGCGGTAAACGGGCGTGACGGTGTCGATGCGGCGATCAAACAAAAACCTGACTTGATCATCATGGACCTTTCCATGCCTGAAATGGACGGTTGGGCGGCGACCAGCCTGATCAAGAAAAACCCCACAGTGAAATCCACTCCAGTCATTGTATTAACCGCACATGCGCTGCCCGGCGACCGCCAGCGCGCAATGGATGCGGGCTGCGACCAGTACATCACCAAACCGATGGATCTGGGCGAACTTGTGGAAGTGATACATTACTGGATCAAGAAAGCCAAATCGTCACAACCCTAATCTTTTTTTCAAAGAGGAACAAACATGAAACAGATCTGTGTCGTCGGCGTCGGATACGTCGGCCTTGTCACTGCCGCTTGTTTTGCCGATCTCGGAAACCGAGTCACCGCATTGGATGTAAACGAGAAGCGCGTTGAAAACCTCAAAAAGGGCATCATGCCCATTTATGAGCCCGGTCTCGATGAATTGGTAAAACGCAATGTCAACGCGGGCCGCATCACCTTCACCACTTCCTACAAGGAAGCCCTGCAAGGCGCCGAATATGCCTTCATTGCAGTAGGCACCCCCTCCGGCGAAAAAGGCGAAGCGGACCTGCAATACGTGGCCGCCGCAGCCAAATCCATCGCGGAAAATATGACCGCGCCGATCGTCATCATCAACAAATCCACGGTTCCGATCGGGACCGGTGACTGGGTGGCCGACATTGTGAAGGGTGCCCAGCCCAAGCCGATGCAATTTGCGGTCGTCTCCTGCCCCGAATTTCTGCGCGAAGGTTCCGCCATTGGCGATTTTATGAATCCGCACCGCACCGTGATCGGCTCGCTGGATAAGGATGCCGCCAACAAGGTGGCCCACCTGCATTTGCCCCTGCGCGCTCCCATCGTCATCACCGACCTGCGCACCGCAGAAATGATCAAGTACGCCAGCAATGCCTTCCTTGCCACAAAGATTTCCTTCATCAACGAACTGGCTGACCTGTGCGAACTGGTCGGCGCGGATGTGAAGGAAGTGGCCGCCGGTATGGGCTACGATGCGCGCATCGGCCGTCACTTTTTGGATGCAGGCCTCGGCTGGGGCGGTTCGTGTTTCCCCAAGGACGTGGAGGCGCTCGCCTTCATGGCCAAGGAAAAGGGACTCAATCCGCGCATTCTCAACGATGTGATGGAAGTGAACTACGACCGCCGCACCACCGCCGTCAAGCATGTGGAAAAGATGATCGGCAGCGAATTGAAAGGCAAGACCATCGGCCTGCTCGGTTTGGCGTTCAAGCCCAACACCGATGACATGCGCGATGCCCCCTCCATCGACATTGCCGACGCCCTGCTCAAGGCGGGCGCCAAAGTCCGCGCGTATGACCCCGTGGCAATGGAGGTGGCCCGTCCCATTTTGCCCGCTGTAGATATGTTCGATGAACCCTACAAAATGGCAAAAGACTGCGATGCGCTCATGGTCGTCACCGAATGGAATGAATTCAAACAGCTTGACCTCGAAAAATTGAAGGGATTGCTCAAATCCCCCATCATCTACGATGGACGCAACATCTACGATCCACGTTTGATGAAGGAAATGGGCTTCACCTACCGCGCCATTGGGCGATAATTTCAGCAATCTGATCGTTCGCTCTCCGAATAGTCGGATGGTCTGCAAAGGCCATTCGACTATTTT
>DAOQID010000109.1:3276-4994 GCA_035339375.1 Anaerolineales bacterium
CCTCCAACCACAAGACCAAAACATGACCAATCCCCCCGTTTGTAACTACGAAGGCTCCGATTATCAACAGACTTTTTGGGACCAGGGCGGGCGCGAGTATGAAGACCGCGCCGAAGCCATTGCCCTGAAAAGAATGCTCCCCACCAGTGGAAAGCTCATGCTCGAACTTGGCGCAGGTGCAGGCCGCAACACACCGCGTTATGCAGGCTTCGAGCGCATTGTCCTGCTGGATTACTCCACCACCCAACTGGCACAGGCCCAGCAGCGGCTGGGACGCTCGGCCCAATACATTTATGTCGCCGCCGATGTGTACCGATTGCCATTCCGCCAGCATCAATTCGATGCCGCCACCATGATCCGCACCCTGCACCACATGGCAGATGCCCCCAAAGCGCTCGGTCAGGTCAGGAACGTTCTGCGGTCAAACGCCGTCTTTATCCTTGAATTTGCGAACAAACTCAACCTGAAATCGATCCTGCGCTATTGGCTGGGTCGGCAGGATTGGAACCCGTTCAGCCTTGAACCTGTGGAATTCGTGAAGTTGAATTTCGATTTCCATCCCAAGGCGGTCCGCAATTGGCTGGGCGGACTCGGCTTTTCCATCGAAAAAACACTGACCGTCTCACATTTCCGCCTCGGATTTTTGAAGCGTGTGATTCCTGCCAAACTTCTGGCCGCGTTGGATGGTTTGTTCCAGTCCACGGGTGCGCTCTGGCAATTCACGCCCAGCGTCTTCCTGAAGGCCAAAGTGAATGAAAATACACAAAACGCCGAAATTCCTTTGAGTGTGTTGGGTTTATTCAAATGCCCCGAATGTTCAGGCGAAAACCTGCAGGAGAAAAATGATCACCTGCTCTGCCCAAACTGCAATGCGCGCTGGTCAGTGAACGACGGCATTTACGATTTCCGTGAAAAAATGAAATAGCACCACGAATCCTGCAAGGCCGGGAGATGCGCCATGACAACGGACCCTCAAAAACCACTGCCCCACGTTCAACCGTTCGTGGAAAGAAAGACACAACCTCCCCGAAAAAACGGAGTGGATACGCGCGGCATGTTGAGCGTGGTCACCATGCTGGTCAGCCTCGCCGCGTTGACCGTTTCGATGCTGGGGGCGGTCAAACTGGTCTTTGATATTTTTGATGATGGCCTGAGCGGCAGTAAATTGGAAGGCCTGCTGGTAAAACTGACCGTGCTGGGGTTTGCGTTCTTATTTGGCTGGGCAGTGGGGCTGGTCAGCATCCGTGCTTTCGGGAATCTGGTTTACCCGATCATCGTCAAGGTTTATTCCTGGGGATGCCTCATCGGCACCAGCGTGTTGTACATAAATGTCATTCAAAAGCTGTATTTTCAAAAATATGATGGACTGCATTTCTGGGCATATTTGATCATGCTGCTGAGCGGCTTGTTTGTGCTGATCTGCCTGCACCTGCTTGTGGAAGGCCATGACCTGCGCCCTTACGCCATTCCACTGCTGATCATCAGCGTGCTGCAATTATTCGTGATCGTGATCCGCTATGTATTTGATGAAAATCCAAACGGGTTGATGTTGTTCGGCGATTTTACGATCTTCATTGTGATGATCTCGATCTCAGCCTTGATGCTTATGCATATTGGCATCCTCTCGCCGCTGCGCGACCAGATCAACAACCTGTTCATGAGGAACCGTCCCTCGGTGAAAAACGGGAACGGGGCAGGGTAAACCAGCCAAAAATAAA
>DAOQID010000109.1:5094-13973 GCA_035339375.1 Anaerolineales bacterium
AACCGTCCCTCGGTGAAAAACGGGAACGGGGCAGGGTAAACCAGCCAAAAATAAAATCACCCGCGAAGTTTGATTTCGCGGGTGATTTTATTTTTACAGTGTTAGTGTTACTTCACCAATGGAAGCCGAATGACGAAGGTGCTGCCGGGGAAGTTCGTTTCGTCATGGCCGACACTTTCAACCCAGATATTTCCCTGCAGGGCTTTCACAATACCGGAAGCGATCGCCAACCCCAGCCCGGCGCCGCCACCCTTGAAATTGGTGCGGCTGGAGGAGTGAAGTTCCACGGTGCCAAGCTGGAACAGTTTTTCAAAAATGATCTTGTGGTGCTCTGGATCAATGCCGATGCCTGTGTCTTTTATGCGGATCTCCGCCTGTTTGCCCAGGCGGGCATCCTCAAACACAATGGCAGAAATGGAGATCGTTCCGCCATCGGGGGTGAATTTGATCGCATTGACAACGACATGGTCAAGCGCCTTCTTGAGCAATTCAGGGTCAGCCAAAAGGGGCGGAATATCTTTTATCGCTTCATCAAGCTCAAAGTTAAGATGACGCGTTTCCAGGTCCTTCACATAATCCTTGTGGATGAGTCGCAAAATCAGGTTGAGGCTGACCGGTTCCACATGCGGATTCGTGATCTGATTATCCAGACGGGCCACGTCAAGCATACTGCTGACGACCTGATGCAGGCGGCTTGTGCCTTGTGAAACGCCTTCGATGGCCTGTGCCAATACCGGGTTTGCCTGTACAACCGCATCCACACTTAACATGCCGAGGTAGCCTTTGATGACCGTGAGCGGTGTACGCAATTCATGTGCGGCCACCTGAATGAAGGCGGACTTGTTCTTGTCATGTTTGGCCAACGTGTTGTAGGCATTATTCAACTCTTCAACACGCTGTGAGACCATGCGTTCCATCATTTGATTGATGCCAGTCACTTCGTCATACAGACGCGCATTTTCCAATGCCACGATGGCCTGCATGGCAAAGGTGGTTGCCAGCAATCCATCGTCTTCATTGAATCCGCTGTACATGCGGCTGAGCATCAGCAAACCGATCACCTTGTCTTTTGAATAAAGCGGAACACCCATCCACGAATGGTCGCGTGGCAGCCAGGCAGGCTGGCGCCAGTCTTTCACCGCTTCCACATTGTGGACAAGCAGGGTTTCGCCTTTGCGGGCAATGGTTTTGTAGAAATCCTTGCCATCAAGTTGAATTTGAAAATCAGAGAGATCCTGATTTGCGGGCATGCCATGATGTGCGCGAATACGCGGCACACCGTTAACATCTTCCATGAGCAGGATGCCGCGGTCATAGGGCAGGACTTGTTTCAACTGCTCCAGGATCTGTTGGGGAAGTTTTTCGATGGTGGTAAGCGATGACAATTGACGTGACGAACGCGCCAACGCTTCTGCTCCGCGACGGCGGATCTGCTCGGACTCGAACAGTTTTGCATTTTGCGCCGCGGCTTTTTCGGCGGCATCACGAGCGCGGGCAAGTTCCACTGCACGTTCACGCGCCTCACTCAACAAGCGTTCCACTTCCTGTTGGGCCTGTTCGCGCTGCTGTACGAGCATGGTCCGCAAAAGGGCGCTTGAAAGCAGGTTCTTCAACCGCATGTAAACGTCCCAATCGGTGGGACCCATCTCAGCCCACATGAAACCGAAGCGATTACTTGCCAACGCCAAAGGCATGACAATGGCCGCGTAACGATGGTCTTCGGGCGTCTTTCCACGCGGAACCAGCCGTCCCGTAGCGATGGAGGATTTTTCCTGTGGGATCTGGAATTTATTCTGGTCGTATTGCAAAAGCAAACGATAACTTTCGGGGGTTGGAGAAGAGATCGAGCCCGGGGAGGCGAAATCGCTGTAGAACATCAAATACCAGCGGTTCAAACCCAGAATCGGGAAATGCCGCGAAAGCGCATCACCGATCTCTTCCAGGGTCATGGCAGGAGCCATTGAAAAGCTGAAATTGCTTAAGGCCTCTTCCTGCTGTTCAAACTGTAAACGGCGGAAGGCCTGCGCCCGCTGCGACAACTCACCCACCAACATACGCGCCTGCTGAAAGAGATTTTCAGCCCGCAGCATCGTGGTGTTGCTTGTAATTCCACCGAGTGCGTACCGTCTGAAAATGGAAATGACGTTGTGCCAGGTCGTTGAATCGTAACCCTGACGCTGCAACAATTCGACCATGGATTGCACCATTTTCAGAAATGTGTCGCTCTTTTCCACTTCACGCAAGCTGACGAGGAACATATCCCAGGTGCGGCCAAACACATCCACATATTGAACCCGTTCGGGGCTGTCTTCGGGGATGCCCGCCGCACCAAACAAAGCTCGGATGGCGGCATCACGCTTGTTTTCGAGGCGCCCCGTATGTGAAACTTCTCTTGGAAGCACCACCGCCCTTTTCACGTTTTCAGGCAGACAACCGCATGACCAACGCACCACCAATTGGGTGGGGATGACGTTTACGTCACTTAGTTTTTCGCCATTCATGCGTTTCATCAACGCATCAAAGGTCTTTTTCCCTGTTTCAAAAAATGACTGGTTGACCGTGGTCAGCGGCACCCCCATGGACCTCGATTCATTGACATCATCGAAGCCTGTCACAGCGATGCTATCAGGCACCTGAATGCCGCGTTGCTGCAATACTTCGATGGCGCCGAACGCCATGCGATCATTGGAGGCCACAATGGCCTGCACACGGACCGCACGGTCATCCAAAAGAACGCGCGCAGCGGCGCGTCCACTTTCGTTTGTATAGTCGCCATCCACCACCAGTTGCTCGTCGAAGCGGATGTCGTGCGCTTTTAATTCTTCCAAATAGGCGTTATAACGCTGGTCGGCTTCCAAATGCCCCTGAATTCCCCGAATAAAGGCGATCCGTTTATAACCATGAACTTCTATCAAATGGCGGATCATGGAACGCATTCCGCCTTCATTATCCACTGAAAAAGAGGTGACCCCTTCGGCAGGGATCGCGAACGAAACCACCGGGGTGGGTTCAAACACGCGACAAAAATCCCCAAGAGCTTCAGAAGAAGCACCATGACCAAGGTCAGCCGAAAGCAAAATACCGTCGAACTGCCCCGGTTTGATCAAATCGTACAACCCGTAGGAATGCCCGCCATGTTGAGGCGAAGCAATGGCCATTGGCCTGCCCCCCACAAAACAAACGACATTTACGTCGCTGGCACGCGCCGACTCCAGGACGCCATCCATGAACTCAGCGCCCCAACTACGGCTTAACTGCGCGCCGAGGACGGCGATTGTTTTTCGTGTACTGGCAGACTGGTTTGGGAGTGTCATTTTGAGTGGCAAAATTATACGTCAGGAAATATAAATCGTGTCTGTCAATTTTGAAAAGAAATGAATTTGTCACACAGTGCTTTTATGCGCGGATCATTGTCAACAGCATTTTAAAACGTTGAATGGCCTGTAAGGCGTGCGGTTCATTGGCAGGCATGATGATGGCATCTCCCGCTTTCAATTCGAACGGCTTTCCTGAAATGGTCACAAGCGCTTCCCCTTCAAGGATGTGAACCAGGGCATCAAACGGCGCTGTGTGTTCGCTCAAGCCTTGATCTTTATCAAAGGCAAACAAGGTGACATTGCCAGCCTCCGCTTTGGTGATCTGGCGGCTGACCACGGCGGCATCCTGATACGATGCCATTTCCGCGAGGGTCAAAATTTGTGATTTGGGTGCAGTGGACATGAGTACTCCAAAAAAAGCAGGCCACACCCGTAGGTGTGACCTGCCGATTATTTATTATTTTATTTCGATCTGGTAGGAGGCCAGTTCTCTCGTGAACCGTGTGGTGCCTGAGACAACCAGATATGCCTTTTGCCCGGACTGCAAGGAGATGGAGATCTCAGCAGTTTGATCGGGGTTGAGCGGGATCATCGTCACGCTTGAATCGCTGGTTAATATCAGAGACAGGCCAAAGGTTTGGGGAAGAACGTTTTGGACTCGGACAAAGCCCTTCGCTTCCCAGCCGCCGTCATCCGTTTCAAAATCGGAACTGTAGCCTGCTGCCTCAACTTTGACATCATCCAGCAATAGGCCTTCACCATTCACCGCGGCATCTGTCACATATTCAAAACGGACAAACACCTTCTTGCCAGCGAATTGGGAAAGGTCCACTTTTTCTTCGATCCAGCCGTTGGTTACACCGGTGTAGCCCCAGCCATACGAATTCCCGGAGGGGTCGGTATCGGTGCCCGAGGGTGTGGTAACGATCTCCCAGGTGACGCCATCTTCCGAGGTTTCGAGGTAGAGGTAATCCCAATCGGTTTCGATATCGTACCAGGTCTGGTAGGAAAGCTCGATGGGGCCGCTGACATTGGTGAAATCGAACTCACGCGTCAGGGTCATGTCTGATTCATCGCCCTTGTTCGACCAGAAGGCGTAATCACCGGAATAAGGATCGGCGGGCAGCAACCCGGTGACCGTTGAACCTGTGAACGAAATGGTGTGATCACCGGCACATTCAATGGCAATGTAATCCACGCCATATTGATGCACATCGCGTTTGATCGGTGTCTGCGGGCAGTTGTAGATCGTCTCAGTGGCAGAAGCGCGGTTTGCCGCAGGATAATTGTTGTAAATGTAACGGCCATCGCCCACCGATTTATCAAGCAGGAAGTTGGTTACGGCCCAATCCATGAAGAAGGCATCGGCGCTGATGGGCTGACCGGTAACAGGGTCGGTGGCGTCGATCTCACGCAGGGCATTCTCCACGCTGTCGAGGCCATTTGCCGGGTCTTTGATGAGTGCCTTGGTGGCATCCTCGCCAAAACGATCCAGGAAGTAGGTCATGAACAAAAAGCCTGCGCCATAATGCGGGGTAGTGGCATCCTGATCGTTGGGCCAGTCGTTCAATTGCATATCAGGGTCGGTGATATACAACCAGTCGAATCCACCGGGGTCGTAATCGTTGAGGAATGCGGCCAGTTCCGAAGAACCCTCGTTCAACCAGGAGGTCTCATTCAGGTCTTGATTCCAGTGGATCATGTGTTGGAATTCATGCGCCAGCACGCCATAGGTAAATTCCTCACCGAGGAAGGTGTTATCGGCATTAAAGAGGAACATCTCATGAGCGTTGGAAAATTCATGCACCAACGGATGCACAGAATCGGCGGAGGAGAAATAACCTGCAATGGAAGAACCCAATCCGCGGGCATAGAGAATGTAAATGTGCTCATCGCCGTCAATGCCAGGCGACCATTCACTGCCGAAGAATTCGCGGTTGGTGGGGTAGATCTTGTTTTCGAAGGCATCCATCAACGCCTTCATTTCGCCGTCATCATACGACACACCATCCTGCACCCAGAAATACACATGCGGGGTGACGTATCGCAGGGTGGCCTGCACCTCGGTGTTTTCATTGGTTCCCACATCAGTGACCCAGAACGAATCGGTATCACCAACAACACGCGGAGCGGCGGTAGTGGCCATCACATCGGGGATGTCGCATTTCCCTTCCATGCGGCAGGCCAATTCCTTCGGCTCATTCGGCGGGACAACTGTTGTTTCCAAAAGCTGCAGTGTCTCCCCGTTGATGGAATCCACTGGCGGGCGGGTAAGCTCTGGTTCAATGACGGGTTCAGTGGGGTCCACCGGGAAAAATGGATCGTCATTCGTTGGCGGTTCAAACGTGGAAATGGCGGGTATGGCCTGGGTAAAGGCATAATATCCATACCAAACCATACCGCCAACCAGCACGCAGATACAGCACAGTAAAGCAACAATGCCAATCGCAACGGCTGATATTCCTGATCTCTTCTCTGTATCAATATTATCAATCATGGTCATCCTCTGGTTGGTTAAGATGCCCCATGATACCGTGAGTGCGTGAAAAAGGGATTAGGAAATTGGAGGGGGAAGGAAATAAAAGGATGAAGGATGAAGGATGAAGGATGAAGGATGAAAAAAAGACGAAAGAAGCATTTGCTTTCTTTCGTCTTTTTACTTTCTACTTTCTACTCTTTACGCCTCAACCCGCTGTTTGGATGCTTTCGCAGGAGCTACTTCGGTGTGAAAGATGATCTTGTTGTTTTCAGCATCCACATCCACCATCACCATGGCGCCATCTTTGAACTTGCCGCCGAGCAGTTCCACCGAAAGCGGACTCTCGACATATTTCTGGATCGCGCGTCGCAGCGGACGGGCGCCAAAGGCAGGATCAAAGCCTTCCTTGGCAAGCCAGCCGCGCGCGGCATCGGTCAACTGGACAGTGATGTTGTGCTCGTTCAGGCGATCCTGCACTTCTTTCATTTGCAGGACAACGATATTTTCCATCTGCTCAATCGAGAGCGGCGAGAACATGATGGTCTCATCCACACGGTTGAGGAACTCGGGGCGGAATGCGCCTTTGAGCGCCTTTTCGATCTTATCGTGCATGGCGCGTTCGTCCACGTCGGCTTTTTGGGTGAGGAAGCCCAAAGTGCCACCCTTGGTCACGTATTCAGTGCCCAGGTTCGAGGTCATGATTAAGACCGTGTTGCGGAAATCCACAACTTTGCCCTGACCATCCGTCAAGCGGCCATCATCCAAAATTTGAAGCAAGGCATTCCATACTTCAGGGTGCGCCTTTTCGATCTCATCGAAGAGGACGACGCGATACGGGCGGCGACGGACGGCTTCTGTAAGTTGACCGCCTTCTTCATAACCGACATATCCGGGAGGCGCGCCAAAGAGGCGGCTGACCGTGTGCTGCTCGCGGTATTCAGACATATCAATGCGAACGAGCGCTTCTTCATCATCGAACATGAACCAGGCAAGGGCCTTGGCAAGCTCGGTCTTCCCCACACCAGAAGGACCGATGAAGATGAACGATCCGATCGGGCGAGCGGGATCTTTCAACCCGGAACGCGCGCGGCGAATGGCATCAGAAATAGCGCGGATGGCTTCGTCTTGACCGATGATGCGTTCATGCAAACGCGCTTCCATATGTAACAATTTTTCTGATTCGGTTTCGAGCATCTGATTCACAGGGATGCCCGTCCACTGATGCACGACGGAGGCGATGTCGTCCACATCCACCACTTCATCAAGTTGGTGATCGGCTTCCCATTTATCGCGCTTGACTGTATATTCCTGTTCAAGGCGCAGACGTTCGGCTTTCTTTTGAGCGGCGCGCTCGTAATCGCGTTCGAGGCCAGCTTGTTCCTCTTCTGCGTGCAGACGATCCACTTCACCTTTCAAGGCTTTGAGATCGGGCGGCATGGAATAGAGTGCCACGCGCAATTTCGCGGCAGCCTCATCCATCAGGTCAATCGCTTTATCGGGCAGGTGACGGTCGGTCACATAGCGGTCTGCCAAACGCGCAGCGGCTGTGAGGGCGTCATCTGAAAAATGGATCTTGTGGTGCGCTTCGTAACGGTCGCGCAAGCCGTGCAACATCTTGATCGTATCGTCAACGCTTGGCTCGTCCACATAGATCGGGGCGAAACGGCGTTCGAGTGCGGCATCTTTTTCGATGTGTTTGTGGAATTCATCCAACGTGGTCGCGCCGATGCATTGAAGTTCGCCGCGGGCCAGTGCGGGCTTGAGCATGTTGCTCGCATCCATCGCGCCCTGGGCTGCTCCTGCACCAACGACCGTATGCAACTCGTCGATCATCAGGATCACATCGCCTTTGGCACGCTGTACTTCGTCCATCACGGCTTTGAGGCGTTCTTCAAATTCACCGCGGAAGCGTGACCCCGCGATCATTGCACCGAGATCAAGCGCAACAACCTTCTTGCCCGAAAGAATTTCAGGCACATCGTTGCTGGCGATTTTCTGTGCAAGGCCTTCTGCGATGGCGGTTTTGCCCACACCCGCTTCACCGATCAGAACGGGATTGTTCTTGGTGCGGCGGGACAGAATCTGAATGAGGCGCAAAATTTCCTTGTCACGCCCAATGACCGGGTCCAGTTTTCCTTCGCGGGCAAGTTGGGTCAGGTCACGTGAATATTTTTCCAGGGTGCGGTAACGCGTCTCGGCTTGCGGATCGGTGACGCGCTGTCCACCGCGCAAATCCTGAATGGCATCATAAACACGGTCACGGGTCAGGCCAGCCGATTCCAAAATGCGGGCGGCGGGCGTGTTGCGCTCGGTGAGAATGGCAAGGAAGATGTGTTCGGTGGAGATGTACTCATCTTTCAGGCGGTTGGCTTCCTCGTTGGCCAGATCAATGATCCGTTTGACGCGAGGCGTGATAAAAATCTGCCCTGCCCCACCGCCAAAGATATTGGCCTTCGGGCTGGCACGCAGGGTGGCATCCAACCGCTCGGTTAATGCCTCGGGGCTGACGCTCAATTTTTCAAGGATCTGGGGAATCACCCCGCCGGGCTGTTCGATCAACGCCAGCAGGATGTGTTCGGTATCAATTTGATTATGGCCGTAGCGCTGAATGATCTCCGCGGCGCGCTGGGCGGCTTCCTGAGCTCTCTCTGTAAATCGGTCAAATCTCATCATGGGATAGTTCCTCCGTTGGCTGACGGGTAAAAAGACGATAGACAACGGACGGTTTAGCGGCAGTCAGTGGTCAATGGTCTGCGATCAGTCAATGGGGGCATTATAACAAAAGCAGGATTTGCAGATTGTATATAAGGCGTAAGAGGTGTGTAAGATTTTTGCCCCCGTTGGGAACAGTGGAGCCAGACTTTTAGATATGGCAGTAGCAAAGTTGCTTGACAAAAATAGAGACTTGGAACGCGAATAGTGCGAATGGGCGAATTTCGCAAATTTTCTTGGATTTATTCGCCCCATTCGTAAATTCGTGGCATTCGTGTTGAGGTTTTCCTGACTTTGCTATAGCCATGGATTTTTCGACGCAATTACTCCCATTTGCGAGAGACCTAATGTATAATCCCGACCATCCTTGT
>DAOQID010000110.1:0-13535 GCA_035339375.1 Anaerolineales bacterium
TCGGTTCATGTCACACTCTCTCCTTTGGTTTGTTTTGCCTGATTGTATCGTATGCCTTGCTGAAGATTAAGCCCCATAGGGGATGGAACCATGACCAATTAAAATTCCTGAAACAAGGTGCTGGCTGGGCTATTTTCCTTTTATGCCAAGGTAATCGCTATAGCCGCCTTGATACCCGCCCAGCTGACCATCTTCGATGACCAGTAACCTTTCCACTGTGCGGTCGAGAAAATAACGGTCATGAGAAATGACAAGCACCGTTCCTTCGAAATCTTCAAGGGCTTGTTCCAAAACTTCAGCAGAGGCAATATCAAGATTATTGGTTGGTTCATCGAGGAGCAGGAAATTCGCCCCAGAGAGCACCACCAAAGCCAATTGCAGGCGGCTGCGTTCCCCGCCTGAGAGTTCGCCGATCTTTTGCGAGACCTGTTTGTAGGTGAATAAATATCGCAAAAGAAATGCCGTCGCCCGTGATTCGCTCATCTCACCCGCATAACGCACAGCTTCCACAACGGTTTGGTTGAAATCGAGGGTTTCATGTTCCTGAGCGTAATGCCCAATGGAAATGCTGGGACCGATCTTGATCTCGCCTACATCGGGCGTTTCTTTTCCAAGGATCATGCGCAATAGAACAGACTTCCCTGCACCGTTCGGGCCGATCAAACCCACACGTTCGCCATGCCAGATGGTCTCGTTGAGGTTTGCAAACACCTGCTTCGAGCCAAAGGATTTTGAAACTCCTGCAAGTTCAAGCACCTTGTTCGAACCGCGCCAGCCATTCAACCTCAATTCCATGCGCTTGCGATCAAGTACGGGCTTCTCGATCTTGTCCATTTTATCGAGCCGCTTTTGCATGGTCTTGGCCTTGGCGGCAAATTTTTCGTTGTCGTAAATCTTTCCCCAAATGGCAAAGCGCTTGATCGCAATTTGCATGCGGGTGATCTCATGCTGCTGCGCGCGGAAAAGTTCCTCCTGCCGTGCCATACGCGTTTCCTTGTCTGCGATGAAGGAGGAATAATCGCCCTCAAAGACGGTCAACTTGCCATCTTCCAATTCAGCGATATGTGTCACGGCGGCATCGAGCAGATAACGGTCATGTGAAATCAGCACTACCGTCCCATCGTATTCGCGGATGAGTTTTTCAAGGAACATCTTGCCGGGGAGGTCGAGGTGATTATCAGGCTCGTCCAGCAGCAAAATATCGGGGCGCACCAAAAGCAGGCGTGCCAACCCGACCAATTTTTTCTGTCCGCCGCTCAAAATAGACAGGGACTTGTTTAATTCACTCTCAGCCAGACCCAGCCCGAGCAACATGCTGCGTACGCGCGCAGGATACGATTCACCGCCAAGGGCATGATACTCCTCAATAAGTTTGTGCTGCAACTCAAGCGCCTGCTGAAGCCTGCGCTCGTTGCCATAGACCTCAGCATCGCCCAAACTGGCTTCCACGCGTTCCAGATCAGCCTGCACTTCTGCCACACGCGGATTCCCTGCAAGCGCGGCTTCAAACGCCGTCAGCGTAAGATCAAGCTCGGGATGTTGAGACAGGTATCCCGTTGTAATGAGGCGGGCGCGGGTGATCGATCCGCCCAATTCGGGAGAATGTTCCCCTTCGATAAGTTTGAAGAGAGATGACTTCCCCGCGCCATTCGCACCGATGAGACCGATCTTCTGGCCGTTCTGGATCTCCCAATTGAGATTTTCAAAGATGCGCTTTGCGCCAAGGACAAGTGTAATGTTTGAAAGTTGAAGTTGGATCATGTTGACCTTTAAATAAAAAATGCCGCAGTCGGCCTGCGGCATGTGAAAGTTGACAAAAGGCTTTCAGCGTACAGGCGCGATTCCAGAAGGCTGCGCGGAAATGAAGCCACGTACGCCAATGACAAGGGGAAATTTGCCTGCACTGAATTTGTAAATCATATGCGCGATTATAACTGAAAACTGTGGCAAAATATAGCCATGCCTGACCAACTCAACACCCTCAGCCAGTCTTCGCTTCAAGATTATTACGATTGTCCGCGCCGATTTGAATTGCGTCATTTACAGCACCTGGTTTACCCAGCCGTTGAAACCGAACCTGCGCTTGAAAATGAAAAACACCAGCAGGAAGGCGAATACTTTCACCGCCTTGTGCAGCAGCATCTTATCGGCATCCCAGCCGAGCAGGTTGGCAGGCTCGCAAACACACCCAACCTGCAGCGTTGGTGGGAAAATTATTTAAGTGCAAAAGACCTGGCGAGCCTCAGAAATCATTCAAAGCTATACGCTGAGACAACTCTATCTGCGCCGCTCGGAAACCTTCGCCTTGTTGCAAAATATGACCTTATCGCGGTAAGCAGCGAACAGGTATTGATCTACGATTGGAAAACCTACCGCAAACGCCCAAAGAATGACTGGTTGAGCATCCGCTGGCAGACGCGGGTGTACCGTGCCCTGCTTGTGCAGGCGGGCGCGCATTTGAACGGCGGAAAACCGTTTGCGCCCGAACAGATCGAAATGATCTACTGGTTCGCAGATTTCCCCAACGAACCAGCCCGATTCACCTACAAAGCCGAACAATTCAAACGCGATTGGGATGCACTTGTAAAAATTTCGGATGAAATAAAAACCGCATCAGACTTCCCGAAAACTGATGATGCCTCGAAATGCAGTTACTGCCCCTACAGATCGTACTGCAACCGCGGCATTCGGGCAGGTGATGCCGCCGATGCAGAACTGGAAACCGAAGCCGAGGAATTGTTCGATATCAATTTCGAGCAGATCGGTGAAATCGCATTTTGAGTTCAGGCTTAAAGAAAAAGCGCCAGGCAAAGTCGCTTAACAGATTGGCAATTTTGAAAAAAGGCAAATTTTTCATTGGCTTTTCGCGGCACTCGCACTGAAGGGTTTCTGGCTTTGCACAGCCATGAGCGTTCGCCATTGTGCCGCTATGGTAAAATTCCTCTCGCCCGCCCCCGTAGCTCAGTGGACAGAGTGTCGGCCTCCGGAGCCGAAGAGCGCAGTTCGAGTCTGCGCGGGGGCGCCTGTTTTTGCATGCAGAGGGATTTCTCAAGTGAGGGCGTGCAATTTGATCTTCTGGATGCATTCAAGTGGCCCTTAGAAACATTCTCTTTATTATCTTTGTAATGCTTGTTTGCACAGGCTGCGGTGTGAAACTCACCGGAGAAGGTGCATCCACAGCAGCGCCAGATTTTGTTACCTCCACCCTGCCTCCCTCGGCACCTCCCCTGGCAACACAAACCCCAATCGCACAACAATCCATCGCCCCTACAGCAATGGCCACCCACCTGCCCGCTGAAGGAATAACGAATACGCAGGTGAATATCCGCGCAGCTACATCCACCGCAAGCACATCGTTTGGGGTGATCGGCGCATTTGAAACGGTGCAGGTCCTTGGCAAAGATGCCAGCGGAAGTTGGTATCAAATCATGTACGCAGGGTCGCCCAATGGAAACGGCTGGGTCCGCGCCGAGTATGTGCAGGTCAATGATGCGGGGAAGATCCTGCCTGTTGAAGGCCTCACAGGCAACGGCGGGCTTGTCCTCGAAGCCGTCAACCTCCGCAGCGGACCAGGGTCAGATTTTGAGTCGTTGGGTGTTCTCAGTTCAAAAGATGCGGTACTCGTCACTGGCAAAGACCCAAGCGGTGCATGGGTGCAGGTCGAAGTGACAGGCGCGGAAAATTTGAAGGGCTGGGTCACGGTCAAATTTTTGCAGGTGGAAAACCTTGAGGCAATCCCTGTGATCGGGGAAATTGCCAGCCCAACATCCCTCCCCGCCAAAGAAGTTTCGACGGCCATTCCGCCAGCCTCACAGGATGGAGACTCGCTTCAATCTCCGCTGACAGTTGTCCGCTTTTCTTCAACAGAATCACGGGCCATGCAGATTCAGGGCAATGTCTCCGCCCCCACTGGCGACACGGAAGATTGGATACAGTTTTCAACAGGCGGCAATGGTGTCGTAATTGAGGCGCTTTGCTCCAGTGATACACTCACCATAGAATTGTGGTTTGACGGACAACGCAAGGATGGTTTTTCTCAGATTTGCGGGGAAAAACAATTCGTAACTGTTGAGCCGAACGGAAAGTACGTTTTACGAATTCTCGAAACCAGCACAAATCAGTTTCGAAACACAGATTTCATTTTGACCATAGAGGACATTCATCAACCATGAAAAGCTTACCAAGCATCGACACCATGGGCTCACGCCCGGATATTATTCGCAATAAACGCATCTTTGGAATGATCTACGGAATCATGGCAGGGTTGGCCTTTGCTGGCTCTTCCTGGGGCTGGGATGGGTACACGCTCTCCCAATTCCACGGGTATTTTCCGTGGAATGTGCTGGTCACAGGGGCGCTTCTGTGCGCCATTGTCGGCGGGTTCATTGGCTGGTTGACGGCCCGCATGGAAAGCAGCCTGGCAGGCGTGCTATTCTGGCTGGGAGGATCGTTTTTCTTCGCATGGCTCACCGTTGCCCTGCCGTTGCAAATCTCCCCCATCATTGCCACGAAAATGGATCCGCAACTGGCAGGCCTGCTGGATTACAGCAGTAACATCGAATTCACCTCCCGTTTTGGAGTGGCACTCGCGTGGATCCTGCCATTTACCGTGATCGTGGGCATCGCTCAAATCCCTGTCACAGAACCTGCCGTATTTTCAACATCGTTTTTTGGAAAGATCGGTCCGCTCCTGTTTGGGATGCTGGTTATCAGCATCGGCGGCGTCATCACAGACAGTTTGATCAATGCCCAGTTTCGAAGCGCCATCATTGCACTCGACAAAACGGCCCAATTCGTTTTGGATAACCGTGGCAATGAAAATGTGGATCCGTTGGTTGCGCGTGAAATACATGCCCGCGCCTTTGGAACCGTGGAAGAAAGCATGACCGACACAAGATATTTATTCGTTGGAAGTTTCGACGAAACCCTGGGAGATATCAACATTCTGGTAAAGTTTGAAAAAGCATGGGTGACCTGCGAGGTCCTCTACAACCAGCCGATCACATGCAAGCCAGTCCAATCAGAATAACGAGGAATACAAAGCATGGAAAAATCGCCAAAGACTTTCAACTTGCGCTTTGTTCTGCTTTTGGGGACGGTCATTGTCTTATTGTTGATCCAATTTTCTGCGCTTCTGCCGAATGTGACCACCCCTGTGGAGCGCATCGAATATTCCACGCGCGATGTGTTGATGCGCCTGCGGGGCGCACAGGACCCCTCCCAAAACATCGTGATCGTGGAAATTGACGATTTCTCCTTTAATTGGACGGGGTATCAATGGCCCTGGCCCCGATCGTATCTTGCTGGGATCGTAGACCAAATCAACAAGGGTGGCGGCAAAGTGGTGGGCGTGGATATTTTCCTCTCCGAACCCGATGAAGATACTGCAAATGATCAGGCCTTTGCGACGGCGCTGGCAAATGCGCCCGCCGCTGTGGGCGTGGTGCAGATATTCGAAAGCCCTGTCGATACTTTTTCGATTTCCACCTTGTTGCAAGCCCAACCTGTTTATCAGTCCGCTCTGGATGCAAACGGCATCACCGCCTTCACCCGCGATGAAGATGCCATCGTCCGCAGCGTGCAGGCATATGATTTCTACAAGGATAAAGTTTATTATCACTGGGCCTTTGAGGTCGCAAGGCTGTATCTTGATGTCGAACCACCGACCCAGCCTACGGATACCAGTATCCAGTTCAACGGTCAGAGTGTGCCGCTGCGTGCGGGGCATGTACTGGTTAATTTTGCGGGTCCATCCAGAACCTACACCACCTATCGCGCGGCCGATGTCCACGATGGGATCACGCTTGAAGAAAATCCAGACGCGTTTCGCGGCAAGATCGTCTTGATCGGGGCAACGACCGTCACCTTGCAGGATATGTACCCCACCCCCTTTTCCACTCAGATCCCAACCGCAGGCGTGGAAATTGTTGCCAGCACCATAGATACGCTGATCACAGGTCAATACCTGACCGAAGCGCCGCCCTGGCTGGCGTTGGCACTGACCATCCTAGCTGCTGTGATCGCCTCGCTGATCTCCCGCTCCAATCGCCCAACGTTAACAATTGTGCTGCTTGTGTTGGTAATGGCAGGTTATGCGGTAGGCGGCGTGGTGTTATTTTTACGTCAGAGATACATCCTGCCATTCGTCGTACCGCAGGTCATGTTGTTTTTGGGGATTGTCCTGCCTACTTTGGAACAGGCGGTTTCGCAGGAGTTGGAAAAGCGCCGTGTCAGAAATCTTTTTAGCCGTTTCATCTCCCCCGAAATGGTTGATCAGATGATGTCCACTCAGGATCTAAACTCACTGAACAAACGCTCCAACATTAGCATCATCTTTTCAGATATTCGCGGATTTACCACTCTTTCAGAAAAGCTCGCGCCTGAAGATGTGGTGGCCTTGCTCAACCCCTATTTGGAAGCCATGTCCAAGGTCATTTACAAACATGGCGGCACCGTAGACAAATACGAAGGCGACGCCATCATTGCTTTCTTCGGCGAGCCTGTCCCGTTCAAAGACCATGCCATCCGCGCCCTGCGCGCGTCACTGGATATGCGAAAGGCGCTGGATGAATTAAAAGCACAATGGGAAAAAGAAGGCCGCCCCACCCAGATCGAAATGGGCATTGGCATCAACTCCGGTGACGTTTTCGTAGGCCTGCTTGGCTCGGCACAGCGTATCAACTACACCGTGATCGGCGATAATGCCAACCTCGCCTCCCGCCTGCAAGACCTGACAAAAACCTATGCGTGGCCGATTCTCATCAGCGAAAGCACCTACCAACAGGTTAAAGATGAGTTCGATGCAGAGTTCGCGGATGCGGTCACGGTCAAAGGGAAGACAAAACCTGTAAATGTGTACAAAGTACTTGGTTACAAAGGCGCACCACCCGCTGAGCAGCTACAATCCTGGCAAAAGTAGCAAAAACGAAAAAACGGCACCCTAAAAAATGCCGTTTTTTCGTTTGTACGATACTTGTGTGGAATTGTACAAAACCTCTTTTTATGGTAGAGTTATGGCGAATTTCACAAACGCGAGGGCATTCATGAAAGCTGAAAAAATACCTGATATTATCGTCGGCCGACTCCCCGTTTATCTACGCGCCTTACAGCGCATGGCAGATAATGGCCTGAAGACAACTTCATCGCAGGAGCTCGGGGAACATGTAGGCATTTCCGCCGCCCAAATCCGTAAGGACATCTCGCAATTCGGCGATTTCGGCAAACAAGGCACGGGGTATTCCATCGCCTACCTCTTGGATAAATTACGTGAAATCCTTAAAGTAGATCGTATTTGGGAGGTGGCCCTTGTAGGTGCAGGTGATATGGGTCACGCGCTGGCCCGTTATCAGGGCTTTACCAACCGCGGCTTTCACATCGTCATGGTCTTCGACAATGACAAGGAAAAGATCGGTCAAAAGATCAATGGCTTTACGATCGAAGACACTGAAAAAATGAGTGAACGCCTAAAATCGGCTGGAATCAAAATTGCAATGCTCACCGTCCCAGCACCAGCTGCACAGAGCGTCACCGACAAGTTGGTTCAGGCTGGCGTCAAAGCGATCCTCAACTACGCCCCCATCAACTTGAATGTTCCCAATGGTGTCAAAGTACAATACATTGATCCATCCACACATTTACAGAGAATGACCTATTATTTATAAAAAGTGGAAAACAGGGGCAAATCAAAATCACAAAAACCTGCCGAACATATGCGTTCGGCAGGTTTTTCTTTACCTTCCACACAATCTCTAATTACCTGCTTCCCAAAAAACGCTTTACCGAATCTTCATATTCTCTTTGAACGGCCTAAACACAAATTCTTTACACTATGTCCAATAAAAAGAACAAGGAGAATATGATGAAAATCTTTGGTAAACGCCTCTTCCGTCCCCGCAGTATCTGGATCAGAAAAATCGTGCAATGGTTTTTCTTTCTACTTATTGCGCTTATCTCGGTTAACCACACATTGGTGGAAAACGGAGGCGGCATTCCCTTCCTGTCCACTGCATCACTGCATGCACTCTGTCCTTTCGGCGGCGTGGTCACCATTTACCAATATGCCACAGTGGGTACCTTTGTACAGAAAATCCATGAATCTGCGTTCATTCTCATGATCATTGGCTTCGTGCTGGCCTTTCTTTTCGGCCCCGTATTTTGCGGTTGGGTTTGCCCGCTTGGAACCATTCAGGAATGGGTTGCCAAACTGGGACATAAATTCTTCAAGCGAAAATACAACCACTTCATCCCAGCCAAACTCGATTCCGTCCTGCGATATGCACGCTACATCGTCCTCGCCTGGGTGGTGTACGTCACCGCCACCAGCGGCACACTGATCTTTGCCGAATACGACCCATATTTTGCCCTCTTCAATTTTTGGAGCACTGAAGTAGCCGTCGGCGGCTTGATCATCCTTGGCGCCACACTCATACTTTCGCTTTTCATCGAACGCCCGTGGTGCAAATACGCCTGTCCATACGGAGCAGTTCTGGGAATTACCAACCTCTTCCGTGTTTTCAAGATCAAACGCGCCGAATCCACCTGTAAAGCCGATGGCGCCTGCTCCATCATGTGCCCAATGAATATCGCCGTGGATACAGTCCAAACCGTACGCGATCACCAGTGCATCTCATGCCTCGAATGCACATCCGAAGCCATTTGCCCTGTCGCAAAAACTGTTGTCTTCACCACAGGAGCCGTAAAATGAACCTCACATCCAAAACACTCGCCGCGATCATCCTCGTCATTTTATTTGGCGGCATCGTCTTCAGCACAGCCATGGGCTGGTGGGCCACTGAAAGCAGCAAGGTTGCAGCCACGTACACCGAGGGAGAATTTGCAGGTCAGGCCAACCCCGCCGACATCCGCGGCTCGTACACCTTCGGCGATGTGGAAAAGAACTTCGGTATCCCCGCTGCCATCATGGCGCAGGCATTCAACATCCAAACCGAAAACCCAGCCGCCTTCGCCGCCAAGGAACTCGAAACCATCTATGGCGAGAGTGAATTCGAAGTAGGCACTGCATCTGTCAGATTATTCGTGGCTTTTTACAATGGCCTGCCGTTCGACCTCAACACCGACATGTATCTTCCACAAAGCGCGGCGGATCTGCTAAAAAGCAGAAACCTCACCGCAGAACAATCTGCTTATTTGGAATCTCACAGCATCCCCAACCTCGCCGCCGAATCAGACTCACCCGAGGTTGCTTCTGCCCAAACAGCAGAGTCAGCACCTGAAGCAGAAGCAACTCAAGCCGTAGTCACGACCGAAGCATCCACTGAAAGACTCGTCAAAGGCAAGACATCCTTCCAGGAGGTTTTGGATTGGGGCGTGAGTCAGGAGATCATCGAGCAGATCATGGGTATGCCAATGCCCAATCCGTTGACCAAGATCAAAGACTACTGCCTCGAAAAAGGGTTGGATTTTGAAACCATCAAAACAGCCCTGCAAGCCGAAGTAGATAAAGCAGGGCAGCAATAGCCATCAGAAAACAGGCACAGGCGGTTCAAAACGAACCGCCTGTTTATTTTCAAAAAAGTGAATCGAAGATACAATCGGCCGCTATGAGCAAAATATGGAACGCCTCTGAATACGACCTTTCACGCCGCCGCCTTATCCCCTGCTATGACCTGTTCTACTCCACAGCCGCAGAACTTGCTGCCCGCTCGGTCAAAGATGCAGCGCCTGTCATTCTTGATCTTGGCGCAGGGACAGGTCTGCTTAGCGAATTCGTACTCAATAAGATCGGCCCTGCCTCTCTATACTTACTGGACGAATCCGCTGAGATGCTGGCGAAAGCTCAACAAAGGCTCGCGGAATATAACCCGTTGGTGTTCATTCAGCAAATGACCGGGCCCCTGCCGTCTGCCAAATTCCATGCTGTCATTTCCTCACTGGCCATTCATCACCTTACAGACGAAGACAAGCGCGATCTTTTCAAACGCATCCACGAATCTCTGCTGCCTGGCGGGGTATTCATCAACGCCGAACAAATCCTGGGACCCACCGAATGGCAGGACCAGATGTTTGAAGATATGCACCTCAACGGCGCGCGCGCTCTGGGCAGTGACGAGAATGAAATCCGCGCTGCACAGGAGCGTATGAAAGCTGACAGGTGCGCCACGCTTGAAGAGCAGGTTACATGGTTGAGAGAAGTTGGTTTCAAAAACTCAGGGACATTCTTTCAGCATTTCCGTTTTGCAGTTTACGCAGGCTGGAAAGGACAATGATTTTTTCATTTCCCAAATCACTCTGCTTTGGGTAAAATCAAAATCCAGAGACAAAATCCATTATTAAAAGGAGTCTTACAAATATGAGAAAAAGAAACTGGAGATTGGTCGGCTTTGGAATTTTTCTACTTATTCTTGCCATCGGGTTTTATTTTTTCATGGCAACCATCGCCCCCACCTCGCTTGACCCGGTCGCCTTGATGAAAATTGTAGGCTCTACCTCGGGAACAGTTGGAGGCCTCAGCATCGCAATCATCCTCATTGGGCTGATCGGCAAGAAAGCATAAAAAGCCAGCCAGTACGCACAAAAAAGGCTCCCATCAGGGAGCCTTTGATTTTTACACCTGCGGCAGGTTTCTACGAATTACGTTCAACATTCCAAAACTCTTGACCGCGCCCTGCACTACACATGTCAGCGGGTTATCGACCAAATAAGCTGGAATGCCCAAAGACTTGGTCAACAGCTTATCCACACCGCGCAAGAGCGCGCCACCGCCGCACAAAGCCACGCCGCGATCAATAATATCGGAAACCAGTTCAGGCGGGGTTTTTTCGAGCACCTTACGCCCAGACTCAACGATTTGCTTCAACGGTTCCTGCAAGGCTTCCACAATTTCGCCTGTGGTCAAGGTGACGGGCCTTGGCAGACCTGTGACTTGATCCTGCCCCTGCACTTCCATGCTATTTTCAGTATCCTGCGGTACGGCCGCACCGATACGGATCTTCAATTGCTCGGCCGTTGCCTGACCAATCACCACGCCATATTTGCGGCGCACATAATTGACAATGGCTTCGTCCAGGTCCATGCCCCCAGCACGGAGCGTATCTGCGGCAACAATTCCATACATTGCCATTACAGCAGTTTCAGTACACCCACCACCAAGGCTGATAAGCATATTGCCTGAGGGGGAATTGATTGGCAGGTCAATGCCGATCGCCGCAGCCAAAGGCTGCTGAATCAGGAACGCCTCTCGGCTGCCTGCTTCCATCACGGCTTCATACACTGCACGACGTTCAACGCTGGTCACACCATACGGCACAGAGATCATTACACGCGGGCGGAAGATACGCATTGACCCGCTCACACGCTGCAAAAGATACTGAAGTAATGTTTCGCTAATTTCATAATCAGCGATCACGCCATTCCGGAGCGGGCGGGCAACTTCGATACTTTCCGGGACCCTTCCAAACATGTCACGGGCTTCCATGCCAACTGCGACCATTTTCTGATCATCCACCTCAATGGCGACGATGGTCGGCTCCTCCAACAGCACTTGCGCGCCGTCGGCGATACGGGTGAACATGGTACCCAGGTCAACACCAAGGTCTTTGGAAAAGAGTGCCACTATGTTTATTGTTCCGATGAATAGGGCGAACGTGAGTTTTTGCGGTAACGACGCACTGCATCAAGGCGTAAATTGGATTTTCGCAATGCAGCCTCCATGGCGAGGTAGGCGTCAGTATCGGCAGGCAAGCCCTTCTTAAGAGCTTCTTCTGCACGCTTGCGTGCGGCGTCGGCCCGGGCTTCATCAATTTCTTCGACATTTTCAGCAGCATCAGCCAGAATGGTGACAATATCTGGCTGCACTTCAGCCACGCCGCCAGCTACAGTAAAGAGTTCTTCTTTACCCGCCTTGCGGACCCTGACAATGCCATACTTCAAAGTGGTGAGGACAGGCGCATGCTTGGGAAGCACACCCATTTCGCCCCCTGCACCAGGCAGGACAACGATATCCACATCACCCGTGAACACGGTGCGATCTTGAGAAACGATTTCACAACGAATGGTCATATAAAAACCTTTTGGAGATTAGGAAATTGGAGATCAGCCCTGGCTGATCTCCGATCGCTAATTACCAATTACGCTTTAGACAGCTTCTCAGCGCGTTCGCGCACATCTTCGATGGTACCAGCCATCATGAATGCCTGTTCAGGCAGGTCGTCGCACTTGCCATCAAGGATCTCGCGGAAGCCGCGGACGGTATCCTGAATGGTTACATAGCGGCCAGAGATGCCGGTAAAGCGTTCAGCCACGAAGAAAGGCTGCGAGAAGAAACGTTCAATCTTACGAGCGCGGGACACAACCAGTTTGTCGTCTTCGGAGAGTTCATCAATACCGAGAATGGCGATAATGTCCTGCAAGTCTTTGTAGCGCTGGAGAACACGCTGCACTTCACGAGCTGTTCGGTAGTGTTCCTCACCCACGATGTTAGGATCAAGAATACGGGAGGTTGAAGCGAGCGGATCCACCGCAGGGTAAATACCTTTTTCCACGATGGAGCGTTCGAGAGCGATGGTCGCATCCAAGTGGGTAAAGGTCGCCACAGGAGCGGGATCGGAGTAGTCATCCGCGGGCACGTACACAGCCTGCATGGAGGTGATGGAGCCGGTGCGGGTGGAGGTAATGCGTTCCTGCAGTTCACCCATTTCAGTAGCGAGAGTCGGTTGATAACCCACCGCAGAAGGCATACGTCCAAGAAGCGCGGACACTTCGGAACCAGACATGGAGAAGCGGAAAATGTTAT
This sequence comes from Anaerolineales bacterium, assembly GCA_035339375.1. GTDB lineage: Bacteria > Chloroflexota > Anaerolineae > Anaerolineales > Villigracilaceae > Villigracilis. The sequence goes on from DAOQID010000110.1 coordinate 12,752, forward strand.
CAATGAAGAGCAACACATCCTTGCCCTGATCGCGGAAATATTCCGCCATCGAGAGCGCGGTCAACGCCACGCGAAGGCGTACACCGGAAGGCTCATTCATCTGTCCGTAGACCATCACGGTGTCTTTCATAACGCCGTATTCGATCATTTCACGGTACAGACCAGTTCCTTCACGGGTGCGCTCGCCAACGCCAGCGAACACAGAGTTACCTTCATGAACGGAGGCCACCGAGCGGATGAGCTCCATGATGATAACGGTCTTGCCTGTTCCTGCACCACCGAAAATGCCCGTCTTACCACCCTTGGTGAAGGGGGCGATCAGGTCAATGACCTTGACACCAGTTTCGAAGACTTCCACACGTGTGGATTGTTCTTCAAACGCAGGCGCCGCACGATGAATGGGGTAATGAGATGCCGCTTGAACATCACCCTTCTTGTCGATCGCATTGCCGAGAACGTTAAAGATACGACCAAGGGTCGCGGGTCCAACCGGGACCGTAATCGGGGCACCTGTTGATCTGGCAGGGAGTCCACGCTGGAGACCATCTGTCGAATCCATGGCCACTGTACGAACCCAGCTATTGCCAAGATGTTTTTGAACTTCAAGAATAAGGGGTTCCTTGTTTTCACGATTCACTTCAATCGCTTCAAAGAGCCCGGGGACGTCACCATTGGGGAATTCGACATCCACCACACCACCTAAAATTTGTACAACACGGCCGTTTGCATTTGCCATGATTTCCTCCAGTTATTTCGCGGCCAGCGCTTCTGCGCCGCCGACAAT
>DAOQID010000111.1:0-11261 GCA_035339375.1 Anaerolineales bacterium
ACGGCATCATCCTGCTCTTGTGCGGTGGAGCCAAGGCTTTCAACCGATGGCGCGGACGTCTGCGAAAGCGGCGCATCGGTGTTGATGCTATGCAGCCATTCAGTGGCTTCCCCGGTTTGCCCAAGTTCTTCAGGTTGGGCGTCAGGAATGCCCGTCATCCAGGCAGGCAGATCGCTGTCACTGGTGGGTTGTGACGCGGCGGGCTGGCTGGTTTCACCCAAACCACTCATCCAGGCGGGAAGATCATCAGATTGTGCGGGAGCAGCCTGAGCATCAGCAAACAAGGAGTCAGGGCCATTGCCGCTCGGAGTTTGGGAATCATCAATATCGCGCAGCCAATCAGGCACATCGCCAGAAGCAGCCGCGGCAGGTGCAACGGATGCTTTGGGGGTATCCAAACCGTTCAGCCATTCCATCACATCATCAGGTTGTGCAGATTTGGCGGCTTCAGCATCACCAAGGCCGCTCAACCATTCGGGCACATCAGAAGATTGCGAAGGTGTGGCAGGGGTTGGAGCAGCCACAGGAGCGGGAGAATCAAGTCCGCTTAGCCAATCTGAAACATCATCGGTCTGGGCAGCATTGGTTGTGGTGGGTTCATCACCCAATCCGCTCAACCAATCAGGGACATTGCCCGGTTGCGCGGGTGGAATGGAACTTACAGGTTCAGAGGGAGTAGCATCATCGCCAAGTCCGCTTAGCCAATCAGGGATATTGCCCGGTTGTGCGGGTGGAATGGAACTTGCTGGTTCAGAAGGAGTGGCGGCATCACCAAGACCGCTTAGCCAATCGGGGACGTTGCCCGGTTGTGCGGGCGCAGGCTCAGATTGCGCAGAACTGGCAGCGGCAACAGCCCCTGCAGTACCAAGTCCACTCAACCAGTCAGGAATATCACCGGAAGCGGACGATGTCTCAGAGCCGGTATCGAGTCCGCTTAACCAATCGGGAGTTTCTATGGATTGAGATGAGGCAGGTTGAGGTGCGGCAGGCTGCGAGACATTCGTCGGCACCTGACCTTTCAACCAGTCGGGAATGTCAGCAGGGGTCAGATCACCGCTGGCAGGGGTATCATCAAAAAAGGAAGTGGGCTGCTCGGGGCCTGTTGATTCGCCCCAACCCGCCGCACGGAGAAAGTCTGGAATATCTTCACCAGATTTGGATGCGCTCGTATCGGAAGCATTCTTCAACCAATCAGGTTCGCTATTGGAAGAAGAAAGCATCGGCGCCGAAGATGCACCCGAACCAAGGCCAAGGGATGAAGAAGATGCTCCCCAGCTTTGAGTCGCTGGTGCGTCCTCTTCCTTGTAATCAAGACGTTCCAGATTAATGGAAGCATCGGGAACTTCATTCGCAAGAAATACAGAGCCTTTGGCAAAAGCAGTGTATGGGTCCAACTCACCCACACGCATACGATACACTTGTGTACTTTCCACCGCCCCCGCAGTGGCGGGTAACAGATCCACCATGATGCAATTCGCATCGTAGCAATACAGATAACGCTTCAACAACTGCATGCACATGTCGGAGGCATCGGCTTTTTGTCCGCCGTGGAAATATGCACGAGCCAACAACACCTGCATATCGGCACGGTCTGGCTCCTGTGCCAGAACAGCACGAATCTCGGCAATGGCCTGCGGATACAACTCGCCCTGCACATACATGTGAGCAAGCGCACCGCGTGTCATGCGGATCTTGGGCGGCTCCATGCCATCACGTCGGCCATAGAGTCTTTGCAATTCACCCTGAATGGCAGAATTGGAAGGCTGTGCTTCGAAGGCACGCTGCATATGCCAGATGGCATCGTCCAGTTTGTTCTCTTCATCACGGATGATGCTCATCCCCACATGCGAAACAAAGTCATCGGGCACAGACATCAAGACACGGCTGAAAATATCCACAGCCTCGCCGTAGCGTTTCAGTTCAAGATACGCCTTGCCAAGCAGGCGATAGGTTGCCAGATGTTTGGGGAAGGTCCTTAGAATATGGTGGCAATGTGCTATGGCTTCATTGATGTGAGCCTGATCAATGAGTCCTTCGATCTCGCGGTTGTAAATTCTCAAAGAAACTTTTGCCATTACCGTTTTCCTGATTAATTAAGGTTGCCTGATTTGGGGGTAATTCACGAGGCTATACGCTATTTTACCCGTAAAACAGCGGCAATGGCGATACAAATTCATCGCTAAATGTGTATGCCGCGAGCACCGCCTTGCGCGCTTCAGCCAATTTAGTCTCATCATTCGCATGGATCGCGAACAACGGCTCTCCTGCCTGCACCTGGTCGCCTACTTTTTTGTAGATCAGGAAGCCAACCGCATGGTCAATTGGATCGGTCTTTTTGGATCTCCCCGCCCCAAGCAGGACCGAGGCCTCACCCACGAGTCTGGCGTGGACCTGTGAAATGAATCCGCTTCGAGGAGCATTCACCACCTCGACATATTTAGCCTGCTCAAATTTGGAAATGTCATCCACATACGAAACATCCCCGCCCTGAGCCTGAACCAGCACACGGAATTTCTCCAGCGCACTGCCATCTGTGATGGATTTCTCGGCCATCACGCGGCCTTCATCCAAATCTTTTGCGCGTTGCCCCAAAACCAACACATGGGCGGCGACATGTAAACAATGCTCATAATAATCAAACGGGGCATGTCCGCGAAGGAGCTCAATGGCTTCGATGGTTTCAAGGGCATTCCCCACCGCCGAACCCAGTGGTTGATTCATATCGGAGATCAGGGCCACAGTTTTACGGCCTGCAAGGCGGCCAATATCCACCATCAAATCAGCCAGTGTATGTGCATCTTCCAGGGTTTGCATGAATGCACCGAGACCCGTTTTTACATCCAAAACAATGGCCTGTGCGCCCGCTGCGATCTTTTTGCTCATGATGGAGGATGCGATCAACGGCATGGAAGGGACGGTCCCCGTCACATCGCGCAAGGCGTACATTTTTCCATCTGCAGGGGCAAGGTCGAGCGATTGACCTGTAAGCACAATCCCTTTTTCTTTTAGTTGCTGCTTGAATTCATCGGTGGTCAGGTTCACACGATAGCCGGGAATGGCTTCGAGTTTATCCAGGGTGCCGCCACTGAACCCAAGCCCGCGGCCCGACATTTTACCCACAGGCAAACCACAAGCAGCCACCATTGGCATGACTGAAATGCTGGTCTTGTCACCCACCCCGCCCGAGGAATGTTTATCCACGGCAATATCCACCACCTTGGAAAGATCAAGCACCTGCCCTGATTTTGCCATCGCCAGAGTCAAGTCGGCGGTTTCAAAGGGGGTCATACCATTCAGCAAAACAGCCATGGCAAAAGCAGAAGCCTGATAATCGGGAATTTCCCCGCTGGCAAATCCTTGAATGAAAAAATCTATCTCTTGCGAGGTCAATTCCTGCTTGTCTCGTTTTTTGATGATGATGTCTACGGCACGCATGAGGCCAACTCCTTATGATTTCCTTCTGGAATATTTTATCGCAGATAAGCAGAGACCGCCCTGCTTCTTCATAATAAAGCCCGAAATGAAAACAACAAAAAAAGAGTTGCATCAAAACGATGGCAACTCTTTTCATAAAAGCCTTGAAACACGAATTATCCTTTAATCAGTTTCTGTCCTTCTTTGCTGTCTTGCACCACCCAGCCTTGTGATGCGATCTGGTCACGCAACCGATCTGACTCGGCGAAATTCTTTGCAACGCGGGCCTGCTGACGAAGTTCAAGCAGCTTCAATACTTCCTCTGAAGGGCCTTCTTCTGAAGAAGCTTTATTCAGCATTTCCCAGATTTCGGGTCGGATTCCCTTCTCCAACGGTACAGGCAGGGCACAATTGCCCAGCTCGCTTAATGAAAAACTCGCCCCTGTGGGGTACATTTCCATGTCTTTGTTTTTCATCACCGTTACGGAGCTGACACCATGCACATCACAGGTGCCCTGCTCGCAATCCATGATGACCCCTGAGTGCTCATCCAATCCGACGATGATATTTTCGGGCGGAAGTAATCTATGCCATTGATCAAAACGTTCCAATCCAACAAAACAGCGGCTGGTATCCAGGTCAATGCCACCTTCGGCGTTGTTCCAATGCGGAACGAAAGAAACGTTCATGCCAAAATCGGAGAACAGATTCAAACCTTCCTTTGCGTGGACATCCTCGCCAACTTTGTAAATTTCATAAACAGGCAAAGCCCATGCACCAACTGAAATGGTCGCGGCGGAGGCAAAGACGAGGGTCGCCCCCTGTCTGTGGCGGGCGCGGATGATATCCCATGCGAGCGTGCCGCGCAATTGACGGGCGGTGTAAGTAGGCGAACCAGGCCCCATGAAAATAAGATTGGCTTGTAACAGGGGTTTCAGAATATCGGGATTATCGGGGCTGAATTCGGTCCCCTGCTTGCGGGCGGGGATCAGGTCAATGGTGGGTTTGTAATTTTGCAGGCGGGTCTTCAGAAAATCGGCCACGCGGTTTGCAACAAGGGAGGCATTTAACTCAAAGCCAGCTGGCGTTTCCAGAATGGCAACCCGCAACGGGTCAGGGATGAGGCGGGCGAGTGTCTCAAAGATGCGCCCGCCCGCAAGAGAGGTCTCGCCAGAGCCGAGAAAGGCAATTCGTCCAAGTGTCATACTAACTGGATGATTCGTTTAGTTTATCTATTACGTTGAGGAAAGTTTCATTATCAGGGATATCAGCCATGTTGGAGCCATAATGGACATAACGAATGCGCCCGTCAAGGTCAACGACGCAATTTAAAGGCATACGTCCCAGTTTGAAGAGATTCACTTCCTGCTTGTAGAGTTTCGCCACACGGTGACCAGGGTCGGGCAGGCCGATGTATGGCAGGCTTTCATTCTGCCAATAGCGTTGAAAGGCCTCCACTCCATCGGGGCCAACGGCAACGATCTCCACATTCCGTTTTGTGAAATCAGAATAATGATCACGCATGCGCGCCAACTGCGCGCGGCAGTATGGTCACATAAAGCCGCGTAAAAATGCAAGCACAACAGGCTTGCTTCCGCGGAAACTGGAAAGGCGGACAGTATTCCCATGAATATCTTCGAGTTCAAAATCGGGTGCGATTTCGCCCGGGGTGATGATATTGAGCAGCATTGTTTTTCACACTTTCAGTAGAATTTGCAAAACGATCATAGCTCCAGGAATTTCAGAACTTCCTGCATAAACTGCTCCGGGCATTCTTCGTGCGGCACATGACCGCATTGAGGCAATAACACCAACGGCGCAGGGGTTTCCTGTGAAATCGCTTCAAAATACCAGGTGCGGATCAGGCGGTCATCTGCACCGGCAATGATAAAAGTATCAACCGTCAAATTCGGCAGCAACGGACGCAACTCCGGGTAGGCAGGTGCGAAAGTCAATTCGTAAAATGCCCGATCCCAATTCTTTATTTGAAGCGCGTTCAAATATTCCTGCCGCACCTCCGCACTGAGGTTGTTTTCATTGGCCCATTCACGCGTGATCGTGTTTGGAAGCGTCTCTTGATAATCGCGCATCATCAATGGGCCAAGGTGTCGCATTTGCGGAGTCCACATGACAGGCAATGCCCACGCGGGAAACTGCGGACCGTATCCACCACCGACGCCTGGGTCCACCAAAATGAGTTTGTCAACCCGTTCAGGGTAGGTTAGCGCAAAAGCCACCGAAACCCCGCCGCCCGCTGAATTACCAACCAGCACCGCTTTTTCAATTTTCAAGGTATCCATCAGGCCGCGCAGCAATTCCACGTTGGCGCCCATGCCGTACGGATTTTCCTGCCACGTTTCTGGCATCGGACGCTCTGTCAGCCCAAAGGCAGGACGGTCATACGCAATGACACGGCCATACTTTGAAAAATCATCCATCACTTCGCGCCATGAAAAAACGCTCGAGCCAAATCCATGCAAAAGGATGAAAGTGGTATCGCCTTCACCTTTTTCTTTGTAATGCACCGTAACGTCGTTCACCTCGATAAATTTACTATCAGGGTCAGCGAGCTCGGCTTCAGTCACAAGTCCCTGTAATTCTGGCACAGGCACAAGGAAAGGCCCAAACAGCACAACAAGGCAGGCGAAAAGAAATATTCTAAAAAGAATCTGCTTCCAACGTTTCATAATCAATTCAACAGACTTGATACCAATAAAGAAAGATTAATGCACCAGCTCCTCAAGGAATTTCACAACAGCATTGACCACCTGTGTCTGCTGTTCTGTGCGGGAGATGGTTGCCTGTTTGTCACCGGGCTGGGGACCATAGTCGCCAAATTGGGCGTGGTTACCTCCCTCAATCACAACGTACTCGGTGCTTGCGGGCAGCAAGGCGCTTGTTTCACTAAACTGTTCCATCCCTGCCATATCGTTCGTGCCATAAATGGACAACATCTTCAATGAACTATTCTTCAACGAATCATCTGCAGGGTACGAAGCCCAAAAGACGATCCCATCCACCGTATCCAAATGATCCTTTGCGAACAAAGCCGATGCCACACCGCCAAGGGAATGACCACCCACAACCCATTGCTGGATCTCGGGATGCACAGCAAGCACCGGGTCACCTGCATTGACATCAAAAAAAGCCAAATTCAGTTTTACCGGCAGCAACACCACCAGATATCCCTGTGCAGCAATCTCACGCAGCGGCACAGCATATGAACGGTAATCCACATGGCCGCCGGGGTAAAAGATAAAACCAGTTACAGGTTTAATATTTACAGGCTCAAAAGTGATGGCATCACCGATCGTAACAGTGACATTTGAATCGCTTTCCAAGGCAGCCAATGCCTCTGGTGCAGGGCCAAGCGGGGTTTCTGCCCAGATCACAAATCCCAATACAGCCAATCCAACGACAAGTACAAGTCCAAACAGAACACGCTTAATGATTTTCATTGAGGAGCAATTTCGCCTTTTCCCAAATTTCGTCGAACATTTTTACGGTCAATTTTCCAGTCAACGTGTTTTGCTGGCTGGGGTGATAGGAGCAAATCAAAGATGAAGGATGATTTATGAACGATGAAGGCAGGAGCGTGTGAACCGCTCCATGTGCGAACTTCAACCCTCGAGTTGCAGTTATTTTGAGTATTCGATCAAAAGCAATCTTACCCAGACACACAATTACACTGGGTTGAATAAGTTGAAGTTCTCTTTCCAAAAACGGCTGACAGGTGTTCAACTCTTCTGGATTCGGCTTATTCTCTGGCGGGGCGCAACGACCTGACGCTGTGATGTACATATCCTTCAAAATCAGACCATCGCTTCTGGACTCCGCCCGGGCCTGATTCGCAAACCCAGCCCGATACAACGCTGGGAAAAGGAATCCGCCCGAAGCATCTCCTGTAAATTGACGTCCTGTTCGGTTCGATCCGTGTGCGCCTGGGGCAAGCCCCACCACCAGCACACGTGCTTTCGGGTCGCCAAAACCTGGTACGGGCCTGCCCCAATATTCATCATCTTTATAAGCCTTGCGTTTGACCCGCGCCACTTCCTCGCGCCATTCCACCAAGCGCGGACATTTGCGGCAGGAAATGATTTCTTCGTTTAATGTTTCAAGGTTGGTCTTCATTGGGTTTCAGGTTGAAGGTTGAAGGTTGAAGGTTGAAGGGTTCAAGTAGCCAACCTTCGAACTCTTAATCAATGAACATGGCATCGCCAAAGGAGTAAAAACGGTACCCCTCGCGCACGGCAAGGTTGTAGGTATCCAAAATTCTCTCCCGCCCCGCAAAAGCGCTGACCAGCATGATCAGGGTGGATTTTGGCAAATGAAAATTTGTGACCATCGCATCCACAACCTTGAATTGGTAGCCGGGGAGAATGTAGATCGAGGTGGGACCGGTAAAAGCCCCAATGTCTGAGGTGCGATTTCCAATTACTGATCGGCTTGCGGCACTTTCGAGAGTCCGAACTGAGGTGGTGCCGACAGCAACCACCCGCCCGCCATTTTGCCTGGTTTGATTGATGAGGTCAGCGGTTTCTTGCGGAAGCTCGCACCACTCGGTGTGGATCTTGTGCTCTTCAGGAGACTCTTCAGTGACGGGGGCAAACGTATCCAAACCAACATGCAGGGTGACGTACCCCACCTTCACACCTTTGTTTTGCAGTGTATCCAGCAGTTGCGGTGTGAAATGCAGACCTGCGGTTGGCGCGGCGGCGGAGCCAGCTTCTTTTGCAAACACAGTCTGGTAACGCTCGGGGTCGCTCAATTTTTCGTGGATGTATGGCGGCAAGGGGATATTCCCCACCTTTGGAAAATACGGCTCAATGGCTTCCGAAAAACGGATCAACCGTTCAGAACCTTCGAGGATTTCGATAATTTCGGCTTGCAGAAAATTATCCGCTCTACCCACCTCTTCAACTTCCACAACCACCTTTTTGCCTACACGCAAACCCTTCCCGCCCACCAAGGCTTCCCATGTGACCGTATCGCGGCGGCGCAACAGAAGCAATTCCACTTTGCCGCCTGTTTCCTTTTTGGCAAAAATTCTCGCAGGGATGACCCGAGTCCTGTTTAGGACGAGAAGATCTTTGGGTTGTAGAAGCAGGCTGAGGTCCCGAAAGATGCGGTGTTCCACATTCCCAGAATCACGATGCAACACGAGCAATCGCGAAGAATCGCGCGGATCAGCAGGAGTCTGCGCAATGGAGGATTCGGGCAATACGTAATCAAAATCGGATGTTTTCATGTAGGTTCGTTTCGAATTATTTATGAAATTTCCTGGTTCATATCGCGAACGTGTGGAGCGAGCACGAGTGCAAGGTAGATCATCCAAATGATGAGGCCGATATGCAAAACATCATTTTCAGAAAACCAAAATCCTTTTTCCCACAGCACCGTTGTGTTGCCTGAAATGAGATACAGAAAATAAGCGGCAATGGTGAGTCCCAGCCATAACCAGGCTCCCAATGCCACAAGATCAGATTTCAGTTTGTGTTTGGCATATCGCCAGCCATTGATCACAAAAAATGCGATCACACTTGGCGCAGCGACGATGAGAAGCAGTTCAAAAGAAATTAAAAATTTGACAGGGATAAAAGCGCCCGCCATCACCACGGCAAAATAAAAAACCGCATTGACAATGGAATATACAGAAAGGATTTTGCGCAGTTTCCCTTCAGTGCTGGTAAAAGCGACAGCCAACATCATCGCATCAATGCTCCAGACAGAAACGATGAGGTAGGCGATCTCCCACCAACTTGTCCACAAACAGGCCGTACGGCCTTCACACTTGATGGCATAGCTAAAGGCTTCATAACTTGTGCCTGCCAAAAGCGCGCCGATTCCCCATAGAAGCAGGGCAACTCCCCACCAAAAACGGGAACGTTGCCCATCGCGAAGTTTCAGAAAGTACAGCCCGACTCCGATGGTCAACAAGCCGAGAAAATAAACGATGATCGAAGTACTCGGTTGAACAAACACGACCTTTTGCGAAGCAATTTGAAATTCAGAAAACGGTTGTATCTGAAGCCATGTTTCGGGGGTTTGTTGCGGCGTATAGAGGATCGAATCCAATCGTCCACAGGCAGAAAGAAGAAAAAAGAGAGGAAGCAGGCGCAGGGAAATTTTCATAAAAATGACAGTTTGGGCGTTTTCAAAAAGCGCTCGTTGAAGTTCGAATGATAATGGATTAAAATGAAAAGTGAAAGCACGACCGTATCACGGAGGCAACAATGAAACTCAGTTTTCACGGGGCGGCCCAAACGGTAACTGGCTCGATGCATCTGGTGGAAATCAATGGTTCGCGTTTGCTTTTGGACTGCGGATTGTATCAGGGGAAAAGAAAAGAATCGATCGAAAAGAATAGAAATTTTCCCTTTGACCCCAAAACCATAGATGCGGTAATTCTCTCCCATGCTCACATTGACCATTCAGGCAACCTGCCCAACTTGATCAAGCAGGGGTTTTCAGGCCTGATCTATTGCACCAGTGCCACCGCAGAATTGACCGACATCATGGTTAGAGATTCAGGGCATGTGCAGGAAAAGCAGGCGGAAAGCACCAGCTATCACAACGCAAAGCGCGGCGAACCACCTGTTGATCCGCTTTACACGGAAGAAGATGCCAAAGAGGTCGAACCGCTGTTGCAGCCAGTCCGCTACGATGTGCCATTCGAGCCTGCCAAAGGTGTGATCGCCAGGTTGCAGGATGCAGGCCATATTCTTGGTTCGGCTTCCATCTCTCTGCATTTGGAAGAAAAAAGGATTCGAAAACATTTATGGTTTTCAGGCGATATCGGCCGTAGAAATATGCCGATCCTGCGCGATCCTGTTCTGCCAAAAGATGATGTGGATGTTCTAATGATGGAAACCACCTACGGCGACAAACCACACCGTGACCCGGAAGAAGCCTACAACGAAATGCGCCTCGTCATCAAACGGACACTTGATCGGGGCGGAAAGGTCATTATCCCCTCTTTTGCAGTCGGGCGCACCCAGGAACTTGTGTACAACCTCAGCCGCATGTACGATGAAGGCGATCTTCCCAACGTACCTGTGTATGTGGATAGTCCTCTGGCGGTCAATGCGTCGAAAATATTCCGCAAGCACGAAGAGTGCTACGATGCCGAAATGAAAGCACTGGTGCATTCGGGTCACCCCGCACTGGATTTCAAATTACTGACCTACATTAACAGCCTTGAAGAATCAAAAGAGTTGAATGCACGCACCGACCCCATGATCATAATCTCCGCTTCGGGAATGGCAGAGGCAGGGCGCATTGTGTATCACATCCGCTGGGGAATCGAGAACAAGAAAAATACGATCATGATCGTATCGTGGCAATCACCCGAAACATTAGGACGAAAACTGGCCGAGCGGGAGCCAAATGTGAAAATATTCGGCGAAACCTACCGCTGCCGCGCAGAGATCGTCACCATTGGCGGGCTGTCGGCACACGCCGGGCAGGATATGCTGCTTGAGTATGCTTCGGGGGTCAGGCAAAAAGCTGAGTATATATTCCTCGTCCATGGAGAGGATAAGGGAGCAATTCCATTACGAGAGAAGTTAAGAGAAAAAAATATAAAACAAATTTATTATCCCGCCATGCACACAAGCGTGGAACTGTAAAACACATTACTTGTTCATCAATTTCGAGATCAGGTTCAGAAGCAAAGACAGGATCACCGAAACCAAAATGGAACTTGTGACAGGGAAGTAAAAACTTCCATTCTCCCCTTCAATGCGGATGTCACCAGGCAGGCGCCCAAGCGGAATCCCAAACCTTGCCGCAAGATACACTCCCCCACCGATCAGGAATAGAATGATTCCGCCAAGCATGAGATAGCG